>JAJYZP010000068.1 GCA_021799875.1 Actinomycetes bacterium
TTGCAGCGCTGCTTGGATCGGACGAGAACGGCTTCTGGCGAATCACCGCAGCTGCACCCTCCGCACCTCCGACTCGACACTACCTCCCAAAGACCATGGTGCTCGTCACCACTCATACGACCGAAACCGGAAGCTTCACCGTCACCGATTTCATGCCTATCCACGGTGTGAACCCAGCCGTCATTCGCATTGTCGACGGCATACAAGGGACCGCAGAGGTCTCGATGGAGATTAAGGTGCGCTTCGCTTACGGCAAAGCAGTTCCTTGGGCGCGTCGACGCGACCACTCCATACGCTACATTGCCGGACCCGACGCACTCACGCTCTCAACGACGGCTCCCCTCAAAGCACACGGAATGGCAACGATCTCGAGCTTTCACATCGACGATGGTGAGCGGCTCACCTTTACCTTGAGCTACCACAACTCCACGACACCGTCCCCCCAACATGGCGATGCCTCTGCCCTGCTCGAGGAGACAACGGAGTACTGGGAGAAGTGGCTCGATGCGTGTCACGAGGACTATGGCGAGTACCAAGAGCTCGTCGAGCGCTCGGCACTGACGCTAAAAGCACTCACCTACGGCCCAACGGGCGGAATCGTAGCAGCCGCGACGACCTCTCTCCCCGAAGCAATTGGTGGCACTCGAAACTGGGACTACCGCTACTGTTGGCTGCGAGACGCTACCTTTACCCTCGAGGCGCTCCTGCGACAGGGACACGAGTCAGAAGCGATTCACTGGCGTGACTGGTTACTACGTGCCGCAGCAGGCGATCCATCCCAGTTGCAGATCATGTATGGAGTCGCAGGCGAACGGCTCCTTCCAGAGACCGAGATTCCCTGGCTGAGTGGATTTGCAAACTCGCAACCGGTCCGTATCGGTAACGCTGCATCGGAGCAGTTCCAGCTCGATGTTTACGGAGAGTTGATGGACGCATTCTTCCTCTTTCGCAAGACCAACCTCAGCGTCTCCGAGGACTCCTGGGCGTTACAGAAGAAACTCATTGACTTCGTCGTAACCCACTGGCGAGATCCAGATGAAGGAATCTGGGAGGTTCGAGGACCGAAACGGCACTTCACGCACTCCAAAGCGATGGCCTGGGTCGCAATGGATCGCGGAATCAAGGTGGCTCAGATCTTGAACGATAGCGAGGTTCCACTCGACGACTGGAGGAAGACCCGAGACGAGATCCACGCCCTCGTCCTCAAGGAGGGGTATAGCGAGACTCTCGGTGCCTTCACGCAATACTTTGGCTCCACGACCCTCGATGCGTCGGTCCTTCTACTTCCTCTCGTGGGCTTCATCGATGCCAAGGATCCCATGATGCTCTCAACGCTACGAGCAATCGAAGAGAATCTCATGCTCGATGGACTTCTGCTTCGCTACAGCGGTGAGAATGACTCGGTCGATGGCCTACCCCCCGGGGAGGGTGTCTTCTTAGCATGCAGCTTCTGGTACGTCGACAACTTGATTCTGATCGGCAAACGTAAAGAGGCGAAGGAGCTCTTCGACAAACTCATAACCTGTGGTAACGACCTCGGGCTCTTCACCGAAGAGTACAATCCCTCCACGAAAATGATGATTGGAAACTTCCCTCAGGCATTTTCGCACGTTGGACTCATCAACACCGCCCACAATCTGGTGCCTGACCATCACCGCCCCCACACCTATCATCGGCTCTCAAGCTTTGGTCAGAACCCGTCTGGGTCATCGTAGGAGGTTAGGCTCCGTGTGCTGTTCGAGCTCGGCCTTCGGTAGATCGAGCAGCGGCGAGACAGGCGGAACGAGCAAGCGACAACGAAGACGAGAGGAGTTCAGCGAACGTGACTGACGATCTTGCAAACTATACCTTAGGGGCAGATATTGGGGGTACCCACTTTCGAATGGGGCTGTGTCTACCGGATGGAACGATCCTCCGTCACGAGACCCTACAAACAGCTGGGCTCAGCTCTGCGCATGAAGGGCTCTCCGAGCTCGCTCATCGACTTGATCCAAACCACGAGACAACCTCTGCAGTCTTGGGAGTGCCGGGAGTCATCGATTACGAGCAGCAGAGTCTTCTCTACGCGCCTAATCTTCCGACCTCTTTTCTCAAAGAGCTCTCCGGTTCTGCAACGTCAGAGGTCCTGGAGCGAAAGGTCTCACTGGTCAACGATGCAGACCTTGCGGGCATCGGCGAGTTTTACTTCGGTGCCGGGCGCAACTCGACCACGATGGGTTACGTTACGTTCTCGACCGGAGTTGGAGCAGCCGTCGTCAGCCAAGGAAAACTCCTTCGAGCAAGGTACTCCCTTGCGGAGCTAGGACACAGCTTCTTGGACCTCAACTCTGCAAGCCAAGACGGCGAGGGATCGGTCGAACTACTCGCTTCAGGGACCGCGCTACAGCGAGCAGCCTCCAAAGAGGGACTATCGCTCACGAATCCGGAGCTCTTGGCACTCTTGCGATCAAAGGAGGAACGCTCGGAGACGGTTCAAAGTATCCTCGCCCAGATTGCCCACGCCGCTGCTTGCGCGCTTGTCAATATGGTCTACCTCTTCGCTCTCGATACCATCGTCGTAGGCGGGGGCCTCTCACTCGCCTCGCCCGAGCTCGTCGCTATGGTCACTGAGAGCTTCCAACGTCTGCGGCCCCACTACCTCGACACAGCCGTCGTTCTCGCTGAACTCGGCGACAACGCCGGGCTCGGTGGCGTCGGTGCAGTCGATCGAGCGTTCTCCTAGAGATCGATCGCCCTACCTGCTCCTACTCCCGGCACCAACATCGCTCTGAGATTACGCAGTAGCAAAACCACAACGCCCGCAACGCATCTCTCACCAAGAGCTTCGCACGTAGTGACCACTCAACGAGCGTAACGGACGGACTCCTCGGCCTTAGTTGTTCGGAAGCGCTGCTCAGCACCGACGGGTTCATGGCCGCCTTCACCGCTGACCAGCTGTGAGAGAGTCGAAGAGACCTCGTTGGAAGCGGCACTTTGTTGCTCGGTCGCCACTGCGATCTGACCGATCATGTCCTTGACTTGGGCGAGCTCTTCAACGATCCGCTCCAGCGACTGATCGGCCTCAAGTGCACGCTGTTCACCTTCGCTCGCCTTGCTCTGAGAGATCTCGATAGAGTGGACGGCCCCAAGGGTCCCGCTTTTGATCTCGGAGAGTCGCTGCGAAATCTCTGAAGCAGCCTCTCGTGCCCGAGAGGCGAGCTGGCGAACCTCGTCAGCCACTACGCCGAACCCCCGGCCAGCATCGCCGGCTCGAGCAGCTTCGATGGCAGCGTTCAGTGCCAGAAGATTTGTCTGATCGGCGATTCCTTGAATAACAGAAACGATCTCGCCAATCTGTTGAGACTTCGTGTCGAGAGAAGACAACAGGCCCGCCGTCTCACGTATATCGCTTGCGATCGCTGCCATGGTGGTGCTGGCAAGCTTCACCACCGATTGCGAGTCGTTAGCACCTCGTGCCACGCTCTCGGTGAGGACGGAAGCGTGACGGGTCGACTGTGCGACCTCTGCTATCGATGCGCTCATCTCTTCGATGGCTGCGGCGATCGAAGAGACCTTGTCGGTCACAAAACTCTGGCGATCGAGCTCCGCTTGCCGCTGCACCTGCTCGAGATGTTTCTCGGCTGTGACATCAGACCAACAAGCCATGTAACACTGGAGCGTCCCGTGTGAGTCCCAGATCGGATAGGTCTTGGTGCGAAACGCTATAGCACCAAGTGGGATATCCGCCGTATGCTCTCGCTCGACGCCACCTTGCATATCTCGAAGGATCGCTCGAACACGATCAGGATTGCGATGGAATCGATGGATCGAGCCACCCAACGCGTTGGTCACGTCGGTGCCTCCTAAGGCGGCGGAGAGATCGCTCCGATACCGCTGCAGCGTAGACTTCGCCGCCTCGTTCATATAGAAGATCGTGTTCTCTGACGTCGTGTCACAGAGCATGACGATATTGTCAAGGTGATCGAACATCTTCACCGAGAGTTCGAGGCTGAGGGCGGTTTTTGTCTTTGCCATAGCAGTGTTTCGTCAACGACCTCTCGAACTTAAGCGATCACAATTTTGAACTAATTGACACTCAATAAATAATGTCCAATCACCGTCGTGACCAGCTATCGAAGCCGTCAACGCCCGATTTTTTTTTCGCTATTATCGAGGCCACACTTCGGTGATGAGACCATCGATCTGTTCGCCTGACAGGGCGCAGCAACATCGAGCCACACGCCCAAATCGCTGCACCCTTCCTTTGTCACCGCATACTCCGACCGGCCATCTGCGGCGCCCCACAGAGACTCCTCCTCTAGCAAGCTTTAGGGCAACGATGAGGTCGTTCCATCGAACGAGCCGACTCTCGTTTCGTACCTCAACAGCGCGCTTTACCGATCCCCGTGAACGTGGCCGGCAAAGCAGAGCGAACCTACTTGCGAACCGAACGCTTCTCCAACGATGAAGATCTCTGACTCTCCCTCAACGAGACAACTGTGAGCTTCGCACCACTCTGTGGTGCCTGTACCCTATCGCGCAAATCACCATCTGCGGCCACCCTCGAGTAGCATTCGGCTCCTTCCTAAAGTGACTCTGGGAGCGTGACCGAGAGCTCACGAGGAGACATGATTCCAGCCTCATTCGAGTCAGCAACGGCGCCAGGGTTCTGATCTAGGCGTCGCTGACAAGGAGAGACCAGACTCGGTGGAGCGACGAAAGCACCTCGAGAGACCTATCAGCAACTCTTCGTAGAGTTCCGCCAGCACGTCGTGTCTCCGCTGAGTTCAGTGTCGCAGGGCATTACTCGGTCGTAGCGCTCCCAGTGGCACGAACTCCAAGCTCCAAGCTCAGAGCATTGAGGTTTCACCATGTCAGCGAACGATCTCCAGATGATCGCTATCTCAGACTCTCACTCTTGCCAGAGCAGCGAACGTCCACGCAGTCCCCTGCACCATCGATCGCGTGCACCATTGATCGCTACAAGAAGCCGGACCCTTATCGTCTCGAACAGCCCTAGAGGGCGTGGATAATCCACACGGTTAGCTGCACTGCGCGATACGTGAGATAGAGAATCGTTGCGACGACTAGGAGTTTGAAGTGCCACGGTGTCCGCTTTGGCGGCGCAATCACCGTACCGCACGTTGGGCAGTGACCCTCGGTGTCGATCTCGGTTGCTTCTTGAAATCGAGAGCACGACTCACACCAGGGCATGCTAAGACTCTACCCTCTCACCCAGACACGCGCCTAATGGGTTCGTCGTCGAACTCTCAGCTTCAACGGAGTGGTGCCGAGCCCAAAGCGCTCTCGAATGCGATTCTCAACGTAGCGGAGATAGGTGGGCTCGACCGCCTTAGTTGTAAAGAGAGTCATCGTCGGCGGATCGGTAGCGCCTTGCACCGCATAGAGGATCTTGGTGTTCTTCGGAGGGTGTGCAATCTGAATCGACTCCATGAGCTTGTTCAGCTCACGGGTCGGAATTCTGCTCCGATAGGCCGTTCTCGCTTCATCGATTGCGGCCCAGATCTTGACCACGTTGTGACCTGACAACGCCGAGATACGTATCGGCATGAGGTAAGCGAGAAATCCGAGCTTATTGGCGACCTCAGACTCAAGGTTCTCCTTCTCATACGTCGAAAGCAGATCCCATTTATTTAACAGCACCAGAGCCGGCGACCCAGCGATATCGATGCGCTCAGCTAGTCGCTGATCTTGAGCGGTCACTCCGTCTCGAGCATCGATCACCAAGAGCGAGATATCTGCGTCGTCGATCGCTTTGAGCGAACGGACCATGGAGAAGTACTCAGTACCGTCACCGATCTTTGACTTTCGTCGTAGACCGGCGGTATCGATGAAGCGCAGTTGGTGGCCGTCGCGCTCAATGACGGTATCGATCGAGTCGGTCGTAGTCCCCGGCATGTCATGGGTGACGGACCGGTCAGCACCGATCAATCGATTGAAGAGCGTCGACTTACCCACGTTGGGACGACCAACGATCGCTACCGCCGTCTCCTTCTCGTTGCGTTCCTTGTCAAAGCCGCGAGCTCCTGGAAGATCAAGCTCGTCATCAAATCGCTCAAACGGCGCATCGACCGTCTCAACAACGTGGTCCAAGAGATCTCCCGACGACCGGCCGTGCAGAGCACTAATTGGCCACGGTGTGCCGAGCCCAAGGGCACTAAACTCCCAGATGGAGGGTTCGAGCTTCTCAGAGTCGACCTTATTGACCGCAACGACACAGGGAGTCTTCGAACGCTGGAGCATTCTGGCTGCAGCAGCATCGTCCTCGGTGATACCCACGGTCACATCGACGACGAAGATGACGAGATCCGCTAGCCGAGCTGCAGCCTCCGCCTGAGCCGAGACCTTCTCGTCTAAGGCGTCACCGCCTTGGATCCATCCACCGGTATCGACGAGCTCAAACTCGCGACCGGCCCACATCGCCTTGACTTCCTTACGGTCTCGAGTAACCTTTGGTTTCTCCTCGACGATCGCTAAGCGTTTGCCGACGACACGATTGAAGAGCGTCGACTTACCCACGTTGGGACGACCAACGATCGCTACGACCGGTAGCTTCTCTGCGCTCTGCTCGTTGCTCTCAGCCATGACCTACTACCACTCTTCTTTCGCTCTTCTCTTGACGCAAGGCGCGTCTCAGTGATGCGCCGTCGGTCGCAACGACCTCTACCGGCTTTGGCAGATCGGCAACGGTCATACCGTCGAGGAAGACTCCGTCGTTCAAACACACATCAGGGAGAAGATAGCGTACCCCGTCCGGAGCGCCATGCAGGACCGAAGCGACATCGCTGCCGGTCATCAGCCCTGCTACGCCGGTATTACCACCAAAAAAATCGTTCGGTACTTCAAGCGTCTTCACGTGAGAGTACCCATGAGAATCAAGCAACGGTCGCAGTACCTTGACTCCAAAGCTGCCGGTCAACACGGTCGTCGTCTCAAAAGAACTACCTAAGAGATTCCGGCCGCGATAGCGGTGCGGCCGATACCCTTGATGAGGAGCACCGTCAACAGAGTCAAAGAAACCGGATCGCCTTCCCCAGGCGTAGTCGTCATCACCGAGAAACGAAGCTTCGAACGCACGAAACATGCCGATCCCGTTCTCGTGTTGGGGGAAATCACCGTAACGATCGAGCGTCGGGAACTCACGCCCCGCTAGCAAGTAGAGCTCATCGGAGGCGTAGACCATTCGATGTCCTAGATACTGATTAAAGAGCGCCTGGAAGCGCTCGATGGTATCGAGTGAGCGAGCGGCCTCCGAAGGCGTCGTCGCTCGCATGTTCGGCTCTTTTGAGAAGCGAGAGAGCCCGAGCGGAACCACGCCAACGCTCGCGAGCTTGGAGTACTGTATGGCGATATCAGAGAGCGTCCGCTCTAGCACCGATCCGTCGTTGACTCCTGGACAGAGCACAACCTGTCCGTGCACCTCTATGCCGTGATCAAGCAGCGCCGACAGCCATCGCAGCGAGATGGCGCCGCGCGGATTTCGGAGCATAGAGGCTCGAAGATCGGGGTCTGTAGTGTGGAGCGATACGAACAGCGGCGAGAGTCGCTGCGTCACAATCCGCTCAAGATCGCCTTCGGTGAAACGAGTGAGCGTTGTGAAGTTGCCGTAGAGAAATGAGAGACGGTAATCATCGTCCTTCATGTACAGGCTCTTACGCATACCCTTCGGTAGTTGGTAGATGAAGCAGAACTCACAGTGATTGTCACAAGTACGGACGCGATCAAAAAGTGCAGAGGAGATTTCGGCCCCGAGCGGCTCGCCCGCTAACTTCTCGACTACGAGCGAGGATACGATGCCTCCCCGATCGAGTTCGATCTCCACGTTGGGCTCGTCGACCAAGAACTGGTATTCGATGATGTCACGAGGGTTAGATCCTTGAATTGAGATCAACGCATCGCCAGCGACGAGTCCGGCCCGATCCGCAGGAGAACCAGGTAACACCGACAAGATCGTTGGATAAGACACAGAGATAGCTTAGGTCTACTCCAACTAGCTTAGATCTATGAGTGTGACGAAGGTTCTACTAGCAGAACCGCGTGGATTCTGCGCTGGGGTAGAGAAGGCAATTAAGGCCCTAGCCTGGATGGTCCGAGTGTTCGAGCCTCCGATCTACTGCTATCACGAGATCGTCCACAATCAACTCGTGGTAGAACGCTTCCGCAAGTTAGGTGTCGTCTTCGTCGATACCGTCGATCAAGTCCCGCCAGGGGCTCCCGTCATGCTCTCTGCTCACGGCACCGCACCCGCAGTCGTCACCTCCTCCCAAGAGGCCGGTCGGATCTCTATCAACGCGGTCTGCCCTCTTGTGACGAAGGTACATCACGAGGTCAAGGTACGATCGCAACGAGGATACGAGATCATCTACATCGGACACCGAGGGCACGACGAGGCAGTTGGAACGGTAGCAGTAGCACCAGAGTCGGTACACCTCATCGAAGACGAACACGATCTCCGTGAGCTAGATCGGATCGATGGACCGGTAGCACTCGTGGCACAGACCACGCTCTCCATGGATGAGTGGGCCGAGGTTCGCCAAGAGGTGGAGAGAGAGTACTCCGAGATCTGGATGCCCACGAAGTCGGACCTCTGCTTCGCAACAACGAACCGACAAGGGGCCTTGAAAGAGATTGCTCAACGCGCCGACGTCGTTGTGGTTCTTGGTTCCTCGAACTCTTCGAATACCGTCGCGCTCGAAAAAGTTGCTCGGAGCCGTGGAGTCACACAGGTCTTCCGAGTCAACAGCGCATCTGAGCTACCGAGAGATCTTGCCGGAGTGGTAGGCGTGACAGCGGGAGCCTCTGCGCCGGATGAGCTCGTCGACGAGGTCATCGCCTCGCTCAATCCCACCCATGGAGTCGAGGTCGTGCACTACACCGCCGAAGAGGAGTATTTTCCACCGCCGCCGGAGTTGAGAGACTTCCTTCGATCTCTCTCCGCACTACTCAAAGTTGCCTTAGCGAGCCCGCTTCCCTACGGCACCGCTCTCGAAGATGACGCATCGGTATCGGCTTCACGTACGCTCATGGAGCTCAATCGAGACCTCAGCGAGTCCAAGACACCTCGCTAGTTCGCACCACTAACCGTATCGAGCGAAGATTCAACCAACACGGTGATCATCTGAGCGGCTGGAGTGCATTGAAACCACCGTGACCTCCGGTGCTCGCTGCTCCAACTCGGGCTCGCTACGGGGCGCAGCACGTGGGTAAGCCTGTTCGACGATCGGTCAGCCCCTGCGGACGGTCCAAGTTCAAAGATCGATATCCAAGAGTTAACAGAGCCTCTACTGCAGGAGACTGAACGACTTCACCACCTAGAACGACTCACAACTTCACCGCTCAGTGGAGCCATGCACCAAAGAGCCTCGACCGAGCTCCTCACGCGTAGCTGTGCCCTGATCCTCAGCAATGAGCCACAGCTGACGCCTCCATCCGTCCCGACATTACCTATCGGCCTGCGAGCGCGACGCTCCAACAGCGCTGAGACCGATACCAGAGATGAACAAGGCGCCGACACGACCTATCTCAGTATCGAACTGCAACCGACAACACCGTACGCTCCGCTACAGCAAAGTGAAGACTGGGTCCACCAAGGAACGCTCTGCAGAGACCTCACCACGTCGGACCGTTCAGAAACGAGGCTCTCACAAGAACACCAACGAGACGGTCGAGGCCGACCAACCATCCTCGACGAAGCCTCAGCGAGCAACATCGACTCACACGTGAGATATCCCAGAGTCGCAATGCTCTCTGCCAGAGCGGCGACACTTGAGCGTCACGTAGAAAGATAGATGATGCCGAAAGAGCCCGAGCGATCGATCTGAGACGAAAGAGACCGCCCTCATCGCAGGAAAAGACGCTGCCGTCTAAGCGTCTCTACAACTTGAGCCGCTCTCGACGAGGTGGCGGTGTGACAGACATCGCTTCCCACAGTAGGTGCTGGGCACACATCACCTCCTGCTTCCTGCGAAGAGATTGGCTCTGCTCGCTCGGAGAGCTTCGGCCTCGGGGTGATAGGTTTAACCGACTGCTTGCGAAGAACGACTAGCCGATAGAATCCGTAGAGTTCGCACGCCCGACGAGAGAGGCCATGACAACTCGCATCTACGAAACCGACCGCCTTCGACTTCGTCACTGGCGTAAGAGCGACCGAGAGCCCTTTGCTCACATGAACGCAGACGCAACGGTAATGCGTTACTTCCCATCAACCCTCGAGCCGACCGAGAGCGACGCCCTCGTCGTACGAATC
>JAJYZP010000069.1 GCA_021799875.1 Actinomycetes bacterium
AGGGTCGCCTCGATCATAGTTTCTTAGCCCGAAAGCTCCAAGGAGCCAAGAGCTACAAGCGTATTGCTGGGTACTTTCGCACTTCTATCTTTGAGCTCGTTGGGGAAGAGATTGGAAACATCCCCGAGGTCAAGATCGTCTGTAACTCCGAACTCGATGCCTCTGATATTGCGATCTCCAAAGCAGCCCGAGAAGTTGCGCTCAAAGGGGTCTGGAATGAGATTGCTCCTGAGACAGAGGCACTGCTACACAGAGAGCGCTACCAGCGGCTCTACGAACTCTTAGTATCGGGACGAGTAGAGATCCGAGTCGTCCCCAAAGATCAAGTCTTCGTCCATGGCAAAGCTGGGGTCATTGAACAAGAAGACGGTTCGAAGATTGCGTTCTTGGGATCTGTCAATGAGAGCAAAGCGGCGTTCGCGCACAACTACGAGATCCTCTGGGAGGATAGCTCCCCTGAAGCAGCGCTTTGGGTCGAGGCGGAGTTCGATAAGCTTTGGGCATCGGCACATGAACTCCCCGATGCCATTGTCACAGAGATCAAACGTATCTCCGAGCGCATTGAAGTTCACTTCCCCGATCTCTCCCCAAGTGAGCTACCGGCGGCTGCGATGGTGGAGGCCCCTATCTATCGAGGCGGTGAGGGGCTTCAGCCTTGGCAGAGGTCGTTTGTCGCCACCTTCTTAGAGCATCGAGAGCTCTTTGGTAAGGCTCGTCTCCTCTTAGCTGATGAGGTAGGACTTGGTAAGACGCTGTCGATGGCGACGGCCGCACTCGTGGCGAGTCTGCTCGGGGATGGACCGGTGCTTATTTTGTGCCCCGCCACACTCACACAACAGTGGCAGACGGAGCTAAAGGACCACTTAGGTATCCCCAGTGCGGTGTGGTTGTCGAACAAGAAGCAGTGGGTAGATCATCACCAGCGAGTGATCCGTGGCGGCGACGCAACAGACGTTGGGCGTTGCCCACTACAGATAGGCATTGTCTCCACCGGGCTCATCACGCATAACTCAACGGAAGCTCAGGTGTTGCGTGAGCTTCGCTTCGGCACAGTGCTCCTCGATGAAGCACACAAGGCCCGAGTGAAACTTGCCTTTGGTAAAGAGAGCGGCGAGAGCAATTTACGAGCCTTTATGGTAGAGGTCGCCCGCACGTCACGTCATATCCTGCTTGGGACTGCGACACCAATTCAAACCGCCGTACGAGAGCTGTGGGATCTCCTCGACGTGCTCTCGGTAAAGGCCGATTTCGTCTTTGGCAAGGCGGGGGGGGAGGGCTGGCGCTCGGTTGAGCGCACCTTTCCTGTTATTACCGGAGCATCGTCGGTCGGAGATATCAGCGAAGCGTGGGATCTCATCCGCTCACCGCTTCCACCACGTGCGCTCGCCTCAGTAGGCGCACTTCCCTTACTTGAGTCCATTCGAGCGGACCTCGGGCTTCCCAATAATGAGTACTTTACTTCCCGGGGTCTTTCAGAACTGAGGCCCTTCACTCGCTCTGATCTCGAAGACGCTATGAGATCAGACTTCTTTCGCTACAACAACCCTTTCGTGCGCCACGTCGTGGTCCGCCAACGAAAGACCTTGGAAGATGAGGGGCTCCTTGCGCGTGTTGGAGTAAATGTACATCCAGACCCTGCCGCACGGCCTGGAACGTATGGAGCGTCGTTCAGCGGGCTAGGACTCGTTACCAACTTCTCCTTCGAGCAGGCGTACGATGCCGCTGAAGAGTTCGGAGATGCGTTGAAGAGTAGGGGGAGTGGAGCGAGCCTCTTCCGAGCGATCTTCTTGCAACGAATCTGCTCTTCATTCGCGTCGGGACTCGCAACGGTGGAACGGATTTTGAACAAGCAACCAGATGACGATGACGAAGAGGGCTCAGGGCTTCGCTCCGAGGCGGGGCTCTTAGACACGCTGACAACCACGGAAATCGGCTACTTAGAGCAGATTCGACAAGAGCTCTCCCGGCCTGAGGCCGTTGATCCGAAGCTCGCTGCGGTCAAGGAGTTCTTGGAGTCCCAGTACTCAGATGGCAAGACCTGGGGGGAGTGGGGTTGCATTGTCTTCTCGCAGTACTTTGACACAGTGGACTGGGTTGCGAAGAAGCTCGCAGAGGCATATCCAGAACAGACCGTTGCGGTGTACGCCGGTGCATCGAAGAGTGGGCTGTATCGGGAGGGCCAGTTCGTATCGGTTCTCAGAGAGGAGATCAAGGGGCTTGTGAAGTCACGGGAAGTGACGTTGGTGGTCGCCACTGATGCAGCCTGTGAGGGACTTAACTTACAGACGCTGGGGACACTCATCAACGTGGATCTGCCGTGGAACCCATCTCGGCTTGAACAGCGTCTTGGGAGAATTAAACGCTTTGGCCAAGCGCGAAAAGAGGTGGATATGTTGAACCTGGTGTATCAAGATACCCGAGATGAGAAGGTCTACCAGAAGCTGTCAGAACGGATGAAAGACCGCTATGACCTCTTTGGCAGTATCCCAGATTGCATCGATGATGAGTGGATAGACGATATCGAGGCGTTCGAGAAGAAAGCCAAGACGCACTTGCACCTACGGGACCGCTCGGCGAGCATCTTTGAGAAGGCATCGAAGGAGAATCTCTTCGAGGTTGAGGGGTGGGAAGACTGCTCGAAGGTGCTCTCTCGTCTCGACATTGAGGCTGTCATGGAACGAGGTTGGTAGCGAGACTTGCTCGTATAGGTGTGTGAGCCTGGTCAGTTTGACCCTCAATGTTTGTGCTCCGCAGCGCCCGTGCTGCATGTGGCTCGGTTGAGACGTGGTCCAACCGAATCGATGTTGTCGAGCAGCAGAGGTGGTAGGCGTGATAGCTGTCTTCTCGGAGATTCGAGAAACTTTTTGTGAATGATCTTGACATCTGTCTCGGGGAGGTGTAGACCTAATTTGTCCTGACAATTAAATCTTCAGTCTCGAGAGGATGAGGCAAGTGAACGTTATCGTGATTGAAACGCCTGAGCTTGGTGATCGTTCGTACATTGCCTATGACAAAGGCGTGGCGATCGTGATCGATCCTCAGCGAGACGTTGATCGGGTTGAATCTCATCTCGAGTCATTAGGTGTCGAGCTCGCAATGGTGTGCGAGACGCATCTGCACAATGACTACGTCACAGGTGGGCTCGAGCTTGCGCAGCGCTATGGTGCTCCCTACCTTGTGGGTGGTGGACACGAATCCCTGTTTTCCTGTCATGAGCCGCATGACGGCGAGACCTTTGAGGTGGGCGATATGGTCGTTACCGCCATCCTCTCTCCTGGTCACACTGAGGGCCACGTCTCCTACTTGATTGCCTCCGAAGGATCTCCGCCTTCGATTTTCACGGGTGGGTCGATGCTGTTCGGTACTGTCGGCCGCACCGATCTCGTTAGCCATGAGGCTACAGATCGACTGACTCGTGCCCAGTACGGCTCGGTTCGACGAATGGCGTTTGAGCTGGAGGCAGATATCCAGGTACAGCCAACTCACGGTTTCGGCAGCTTCTGCTCATCGGCTTCGACCAGCGGGGTCTCTGAAAGCACAATAGGTCAAGAGAAGACAACAAATATTGCGTGCGTGACTCCAGATGAGGAGACCTTCGTAAAGACTCTCCTCTCCGGCCTTACTGCGTACCCTCGGTACTACTCGCACATGGGACCGCTGAATCGGTCGGGTGCTCCCTCTCCATTCCTACTCCAGGCCCCGCCGACCGTAGATGCAGAGGAGCTCAGGCGCCGGCTCAATCGGGGGGAGTGGGTGATCGATCTTCGAAACAGGCGAGAGTTTGCAGAGTCGCATATCAAGGGGACCGTTGGGGTCGAGCACAACAACTCCTTCACTACCTACCTGGGTTGGGTTCTGCCGTGGGGGATGCCGCTGACCGTTCTGGGGGAGTCAACGGAACAAGTGCTACGTGCCCAGCGAGACCTGAGTCGCATCGGTATCGAACGATTTTCGGGCATGGCCATCGCCTCCGAAGCGCTGGGATGGGGTCTCGAAATGGAGAGCTACCGAGCACACTCCTTTACCCACCTTGCTGATCGGTTGCGAGAGGACTCCGATATCGTGGTGCTCGATGTGCGGCGGATCGATGAGTGGGAGTCCGGCCATCTCGAAGGCGCACAACACCTCCCGCTTCAGGACCTCGTCGAGCGCATCGATGAGATCACAGCAGATGGTGAGATATGGGTGCACTGCGCTGCAGGTTTCCGTGCGTCGATCGGTGCAAGTTTGGTGAGCCGCTCGGAACGACAGGTCATCCTCATCGATGACGCATGGGAGAACGCATCGAAGACGGATCTTCCGTTGGTTAGGTAGTAAAGGTAGGGCCATAACGAGCGCTTAAGGGGGGCTGATGGCAGTGTTAGGGGAAAATACAAAAGCGAAGATAGTAATTATTGGGGGTGGAACGGCTGGCATCTCAGTAGCTGCACGTTTGGTTCACAAAGGTGAACATGACATAGTGCTGCTGGAACCCTCTGAGATTCACTACTATCAGCCGCTGTGGACTCTGGTCGGTGCTGGTTGTGCAACGATTCGTGAGACCGTTCGTCCGGAAGTCAAGCTCATACCGAAAGGTGTGCGTTGGATCAAAGATGCGGCGAATGCCATCGATCCAAAAGCTCAAGTCGTCACAACGACGTCGGGAGCGGAGGTTCGTTACGACTATCTAGTCGTCTGCCCCGGTATTCAGTTGGACTGGCATAAGATCTCTGGACTCTCAGACACCTTGGGTAAAGGTGGCGTGTCGAGTAACTATCTAGCCGATCTCGCACCGAAGACGTGGGAGTTCATCAAGCCAATGCGCTCTGGAACTGCAATCTTCACCATGCCGGCTGGTCCGATTAAGTGTGCCGGAGCTCCACAGAAGATCGCCTATCTAGCATCGCACTACTGGCAACAGCAAGGTGTTTTGGACAAGATTCGAGTGATCCTCGTACTCCCAACTCCTGGGATGTTCGGCGTTCCTGAGTTCGCCAAGGTACTCGTAGAGGTCGCAAAGCGCTACAACATTGAGGTGCGATTCCAAAGTGAGTTAACCGACGTCCATGCCGATGCTCGGGAGGTGGTCGTCGTTGACCGAAGCGGGGATGTCGAGAAAAAGGAGACGATTGCGTACGATTTCTTGCACGTCGTTCCGCCGCAGAGCGCGCCAGACTGGATTAAAGACAGTCCGCTTGCCGATCGATCAACTCCCGCAGGGTACGTGCAGATCGACAAAAACACGATGGCGCACGTCAACTACAAGAATGTCTTCGCTCTCGGTGATGCCGGTAGTTCGCCAAACTCTAAGACGGGAGCGGCGATTCGTAAGCAGGCACCGGTGGTGGTAGAGAATCTCCTCGCCACCATGGCTGACCGTCCCCTTCCTCAAAGCTATGACGGTTATGCGTCGTGCCCGTTGACCACTGCACGAAATCGAATGCTGTTGGCCGAGTTTGACTACACAATGAAGCCTCATCCGACGATTCCGCTGATCAATACCCAGAAAGAACGTTACGACATGTGGCTGTTGAAGCGTCATGGGCTTCCGTTCATGTACTGGAACTTGATGCTCAAGGGGCGTGCTTGAGGTAGCTGGTCATCTCTTTGGTGATTGAGGCGTGAGAGATATATCTGTGACTCGTGTTGTTGATTTGAGCCGGTAGCTGGTGATCATGAAGAGTAAGAAGGATAGGAGTAAGGTTGAGCGACACCGTCACGAGCGACGCCGCTACGCGGGTACCGGTGGAATTAAAGACGAGATCCGGCGGTGTCCGGTGGGCTAAGGTGCTTGATCAGACGCTCTGCATCGGCTGTCACGCGTGCACCACTGCTTGTAAGTCTGAGAACGAGGTTCCACTCGGGGTCAGTCGCACGTATGTAAAGTCTGTTGATGTTGGGGCGTGGCCTACCTCTCGTCGAGCATTTCAGGTGACGCGCTGTAATCAGTGCGAGCAGCCTCCCTGCGTCTCCGCCTGCCCGACGGGGGCCATGTACAAGCGAGATGACGGGATCGTTGATTTCGACAAGTCCATCTGTATTGGGTGTAAGGCCTGCATGGCCGCGTGCCCCTATGATGCCATCTTCATAAATCCAGATGATCACTCTGCAGAGAAGTGCAACTTCTGTGCTCATCGCCTAGAGGTCGGTCTCGAGCCAGCGTGTGTGACCGTCTGTCCGACTCAGGCGATCTTTGTGGGGGATCTGAACGATCCGGAGTCCAAGGTCTCGAAGGTCATCAACCGTACGCCGGTACAGGTTCGACGTCCAGAGAAAGAGACGAGACCGAAGCTCTACTACCGTGGGGCGCACGCTACGACGCTCGATCCTCTCGCATCTCAGTCTCCGAGAGGTTCTACCTACGCATGGAGTCAGATACCGAAGGTCAAACAGAGCATTAACGCTGGTGTGGCCGACGGACCGCATAACTCCTCAGCTGCGGCGGTGATCTCCTATGACGTCGCCCACTCCGTATCGTGGGGATGGCGAGTCTCGCTCTACACGTGGACAAAGAGCCTATCGGCAGGGGCGCTGCTAGTACCGATCGTGTTGTATCTGGCGGGGATCTACTCAATTCGATCCAATGTCCTCTCCGTGTATGGCCCGATCACAGCCCTGCTCTTCCTTGGGTTAACCGGGGCCCTGTTGATCTGGGACCTGAAACATCCGTTCCGGTTCTATCTACTCTTCACGCACCCTCAGTGGAAGAGCTGGCTCGTGCGTGGGGGATACATTATCGGTGGCTATGGGCTGGTTGGGGTGTTGCTTGTACTGAGCGGAGCTATCGGCTCTTCGAATTTTGAGGAAGTTGTGTCCTACATCGGCATTCCTTTTGCGGCGATGACTGCGGTCTATACGGCGTTCCTCTTTGCACAAGCGAAGGCGAGAGACATGTGGCAGAGCCCTCTGCTAGCACCGCATCTACTCGTACAGTGCGTCTTCGGCGGATCGTCGATCCTCTATGTGGTGTTGGATCTCTTCAACCAACCTCTATCTCCATGGATTGACAGAACGGTAACGATCGCTGCGCTCGTCCATCTGGCCTTGATCGTTGGAGAGATCACCGCTGCGCATCCAACTCGACACGCTCATCTTGCGGTTCGGGCGATGGTTCGGGGGCGGTATCGCTGGTACTTCTGGATAGGCATTGTTGGTGTCGTTGTTGGTGCGTTGACGCCGGTACTCGGCTTGGCAGGTGCAGTAGTAGGACTCGTCAGTCTCTTGGCTTACGAGCACAGCTTTGTACAGGCGGCCCAAAGCGTACCGTTGGCCTAGTGCGACAGATCACGACTGAGACGGTTCACTGGTGGAAACGCGTATGGAGGAGAGTGTTGATGGTGGAGAAGTTTGAAGGAGCCAAGTGGTGAACGAAGATCTCGTTGGGATCAATGGTCGAGTACTCGCTACGCGTTTGGAGGTTGAAGCGCGAGGTGAGACGTTCTACCCTGGTGCCTCCGCAAGCCAACTCGGTGCCTTCCCTCCCAAAGAACGGTGGGACGACTGGGTTGAGTTGGACTCCAAGGCCTGGCCGAAACGTGTCGAGCGCCGATATCGTCTGATTCCTACTACCTGCTTTAACTGCGAGTCGGCCTGTGGTCTTTTGGCCTATGTCGATCCCGAGACACATCAGGTACGCAAGTTCGAGGGAAACCCCGAGCACCCGGGCTCTCGGGGTAGAAACTGCGCGAAAGGTCCCGCCACCATCAACCAGATCACCGATCCAGATCGGGTGCTCTACCCCTTGCGCCGCTCTGGAAAACGGGGAGAGGGTAAGTGGGAGCGTGTGAGTTGGGACGATGCGTTGGACGATATCGCACAGCGGTTGCGCAAGGCCATCGTTGAAGAGCGTAAGGATGAGATCGTCTGTCACATTGGTCGTCCAGGTGAGGACGGCTTCACAGAGCGGGTCTTGGCTTCGTGGGGGGTAGATGGTCACAACTCTCACACCAACATCTGCTCGTCAGGAGGTCGGGCAGGCTGGCACTACTGGACGGGAATCGATCGACCGAGCGCGGATTTTGCGAATGCCAAGGTGATCTACTTAATCAGCGCACACCTTGAGACCGGACACTACTTCAATCCCCATGCGCAACGCATTACCGAGGCGCGCGAACGAGGGGCAAAACTCATCGTCTTAGATACCAGACTCTCCAATACCGCAACGCATGCCGATCACTGGCTCTCTCCACAGCCCGGTAGTGAGGCGGCGATCAACCTCTCTATTGCCAACTACTTGATCTCCACTGGCTCTTACAACGTTGACTTCGTGCGCCGATGGTGGAACTGGAAAGAGTACATGGTTGCATGTCAAAGCGATCAGGAGCCGACTTTTGAGAACTTCCAAGTCGTCCTCGAACAGCTCTACAGCACCTATACCTTTGAGTTTGCATCCCAGGAGTCCGGTATCTCGGTCGAGGTGCTGCGAGAGGTTGCGCAGCTTGTGGCAGGTGCCGGAACTGCGCTCTCCTGTCATACTTGGCGATCGGCCTCTGCTGGCAATCTTGGGGGGTGGCAGGTATCGCGTACCCTGCTCATGTTGAACGCCCTCATGGGGGCGATTGCGACCAAAGGAGGCACGTTCCCCAACGCCTGGAACAAGTTCGTTCCTCGGCCCATCTATACACCACCACACCCAGAGGTCTGGAACGAGCTCTCTTGGCCGTTGGAGTATCCATTGGCGATGAACGAGCTCTCAATGTTGCTTCCTCATCTCTTAGAGGATAAGCGTGGCAAGCTCGAGGTCTACTTCACGAGGGTTTACAACCCAGTATGGACCAATCCAGATGGTTTTAGCTGGATCAAGGCGCTCACCGATGAGGAGAAGGTGCGCTGTTACGTTTCGTTGACTCCAACGTGGAACGAGAGCGCCTTCTTTGCCGACTACGTACTCCCGATGGGTCACGCTTCTGAGCGTCACGACCTTCACTCCTATGAACAGTACGACGGGCAGTGGGTGTCATTTCGTCAACCAGTCACCCGAGTCTCTCGAACTCGCTCAGGTGAGGTGATCACTGACTCTCGTCAGAGTAATCCTGGCGAGGTTTGGGAAGAGAATGAGTTTTGGATCGAGCTCTCTTGGAGGATCGATCCCGATGGCTCCTTGGGAATCCGTCAGTTTCACGAGTCGAAGGAGCATCCCGGAGAGAAGTTGACGGTGGATGAGTACTACTCGTGGATCTTCGATAACTCCGTACCGGGTCTACCGGAGAAGGCCGCTGAAGAGGGTTTGAGTGCGATCGACTACATGCGTAAGTACGGTGCGTTTGAGATCTCACGAGGCATTGGAGCCATCTATGAAAATCCCGTGCCTCCTGAGGAGCTCAATGACATCGGGACTTCGGACCTCGGCAGGGTCTTTACCGCTGCTGCGAAGCCGATCTCCCCGAATATCGTTCCGCTCGGCGACCCAAGCGGTGACGAGCGAGGGCGACGTCCCGTTGGAGTACTCGTTGACGACGTTGTTCGACGAGGATTCCCGACTCCTTCGGGCCTGTTGGAGTTCTACTCTCCAACGCTTGCACGGTGGGGATGGCCAGAGTACGCGTTGCCGACGTACATTAAGTCTCATGTTCATCCGAGCAAGCTTGCTCCGTCAGAGATGGTTCTGATATCGACTTTTCGGCTCCCAACGCAGATACATACTCGATCTGCGAACTCGAAGTGGCTCGATGAGATTGCGCATACGAATCCGCTTTGGATCCATCCTCAAGACGCCGATCGTCTGGGCATTGAGGGACACGACCTGGTTCGGGTCGAATCGGAGATCGGATACTTCGTGCTCAAACCGTGGATAACCGAGGGCATCAAGCCGGGAGTAGTAGCGTGCAGCCACCATATGGGTCGATGGAAGCCTATGGAGCAGTCCAAGGGTCAAGGACAGATGATGCGTACCGTGGCGATTGGGGAGTCGGCTCCGGGGAACTGGGAGCTGCGACCGAAGGCAGATGTTGGGCCGTATGAATCCTCCGATCCCGACACGACTCGGATCTGGTGGAACGATGTTGGAGTGCACCAAAATCTCATCTTCCCTGTCCATCCAGATCCGATCTCAGGCATGCACTGTTGGCACCAGGCTGTTCGGGTGAGAAAGGCTTCTCCAGGTGATGCCTACGGCGACATCTCTGTTGATATCAACAAGTCGCGCGAGGTCTACCAGCGTTGGTTAGCTATGACTCGTGGAGCACGCGAGGTTACACCTGATGGGTCACGACGTCCTCGTTGGTTGATGCGCCCGCTCAAGCCATCTGTGAAGGCG
>JAJYZP010000015.1 GCA_021799875.1 Actinomycetes bacterium
AGGAGACTCGTTTGGGGGAGAGCTCGAGTGAGATTGGCTTCCGGCCACCCTGTCTCGTACCGTTAGGGTTCCGCTATCTTGAGAAGTTCTTCACCTATCGGTGGATCTCGCTGTTGTAGCGGTGGGTTGGATGGAGATTAGAGATGGTTCTCCTCTTTGGGGTCCAGAGGCACCATGGGACGAACATGTCGTGGTTGCGTAGTGGCGCTTGATGCCAGTGCAGTGGCAGAGTCCGAAGAGCCGTGTCGTCGTGGCCCGACTGTCGCTGCTTGGGCGCTGTGGCTCTGTGAGTGCGGTCGCGCTCCTCGCTCGAAGCCTTCACCAAGACTTACCGGTGAGGTGTCACGGTGATGGGGTGGACGGTAGGCCGATCGTGTCCAGGAGATGGTCAAGCTGCCTTGCGGATCGGTTCTCTCACAGAGAGAACCACTCGCCTTGCAGGTGGACACCTTTGAGACGGTTCTAGCGGTCGTCAAAACTCGGAGCGGTAGCCGCCGGGGTTGCCAGCTCTGGAGTGGTTGAGGCCGTGTTGTAGCGTTACGAGTGGATCGATGGTATTCCTGAACGACGGCACGGTTGACGTCGGTGACGGTTGGATCTTTCGAACTGTGTCAGTCTGTGAAGACCTGGTGCAGGTTCAACGTTATGGGGCTTGCTTCATCTACTCTCGAACGCATCGATAGCGGTCTGCTGCGTTCTGCGACCGTAGAGCGTTCGGAGGTGCCGCGGTCCCAACGCAACGTACCGTGAGTCCAAGTGTGCCCTGAGGATCTTGAGGCGCTTGGAAGACTGTCTTGCAAGATGCTCTTGTGCTGTGGAAGTACTCACGTGGGCTAGATGATGACAGAGCAGTCCGGGTCGCCTTTAGCCCTTGAGGATAAGGTGATAGCGGTCCGTGCATCGTAGAGGGATGCCAACATTCCGCGTATCATTCCTCGCTCTACTGCGCAGAGAACGGGGTGGTCGATCGCTGTCGTTCCGAAGGGACAGCAGTTGTTGACCACCCTGAGGCTGTCGTGTGGATCTTGCTGCGAGGCGAATCCATGCGCCGTCAGTGCGTCGGCTATGAATGACATGACCGCTCCGATGTCTCCTTGTAGCTCGCCCTGGGGAAGCTCTGAGGCGATGGTCTGCCCGTACTCCAGACCGACCTCTTCTGCCATCTGCTCGGCCTGATGAAGCGGAATGAGCGAGAGAGTTTTTGACAGGAGTAGGGAGAGGAGGGCAAACTGTTTGCGCTCTCGATCGAAGAGCGATACCTTCCTGGAGCTCCGGTAGTGTTTCGACGGTCTTCCGGCGGCTGCTTGAGTCGAGCGCTCGGATGAGTAGTCGAGATATCCGCCAGCGGTAAGTTTATCGAGGTGGTGTCGAGCGACATTTGGATGCAGATCAAAATGGTTTGCGACTTCAGCAGCGGTTCTTGACTCGTGCTCCCTGACGAAGAGGTAAATCGCTCGACGGGTCGGATCTCCAAATGCCTCCACGATTGCTGTCACGGCCTCGGAGAAGTCAAGTCCATCGCGTTCTGGTTCAGGATTGGAGGTCGGCTTGGTCCAGGTCGATAGCACCGTCCCTTCGGAACTCGAGGAGCCTGGACGCGTCGGGAGAACCATGCGTCGTTCGTGAGCTTGAGCCTTGGCACCGTCCATGCCCTAGAGTTTACCTACATTACGGAAGTGAGTTTGTAGTGCAGTGGTCGAAGCATCGGAGGCAGAGATGAGCGAGAGTCAAGAGCGAGATTGTGATGAGGAGGTTCTGAGGGCGCTTGCGACCGTCGTTGAACCAGTGCTTGCTTACGATCTCGTGGCACTTGGACTCGTCGAGCGAACGAAGAAGAGTTTTGGGCGTGGTGAGGTCACGGTGCGCCTCCCTATTAAGCCTTATCCCTTTCGTGAGGAACTGATAGCGAGCACGAGCGCTGCCTTGAGCACGACCTCGGACTTTCGCCGAGCAAAAGTTACGTTGGTCGATGCCGATGACGCTAGTCAACGACGACTCGAAGCTGTGCTGCTCGGTCTGCTCCCCGCAGGAGCGACGGAGGCGATCACAGAGCGCCGGCCGAGCTTTGCAGTGGCGAGTTCGCCGACTCGGATCCTTGGGATCTCGTCGGGTAAGGGTGGCGTAGGCAAGTCGTCGGTAACGGTGAACTTGGCTCTTGCGCTTGCGAGATTGGGAAAGCGAGTCGGGATCTTAGATGCAGATATCTACGGCTTCTCGATCCCAAAAATGCTTGGAGTCGAGGAGACCCCTGCACTCGTTGGGAGCTTCATGGTGCCACCACGTTCTTTCGGAGTGAGCTGCATGTCTATCGGATTTTTCCTCGATGAAGATAGTCCGGTCGTCTGGCGCGGTCCGATGCTGCATAAGGCTCTTGAGCAGTTTGTAGTCGACGTATTTTGGGGGCCCTTGGATTTTCTAGTCGTAGATATGCCTCCTGGAACCGGAGACGTGGTCCTGTCGCTTGGGGAGTTTCTTCCTCGCTGTGAGATCTACGTCGTCACGACACCGCAGCGAGCAGCTCATGCAGTGGCCCAGCGATCGGCATTTGCTGCGAAGAAATTGAAGTTGCCGCTTCGAGGCGTCATTGAGAATATGTCGTACTTCGTGGGTCACGACGGTGAACGCTACGAGATATTTGGTTCGGGAGGCGGTGAGGAGCTAGCGTCAGTTCTCTCTCTGCCACTCCTTGCGCAGGTGCCTCTCGAAGTGAGCGTGCGAGACGGTGGGGATCGAGGAGAGCCAGTCGTTGTCTCAGATCCCGAAGGTGCAGCGGCACAAGTCTTTGTGGAGCTCGCCCAAAAGATTGCAGCATTTGGCGCCCCACGACGATATCGCCAAGAGTTGAAGATCTCGTAGTCGAACAGACAGCGGGCAAGGTAAGGCACATCATTTCCCAAAGTAGCGCAGTGCATGATGGCTTCGCGTCTCCTAGGAGGTGGGGCTCGACCGCTCGCAAGTCTGAGGATTCACAGCTAATCGGCGAGTGGAGCGTCTCGCTCGATTCTGTGGCGAGTAGCGTGAAATGAGTAGTCAAGTTCAGTTCGCCTAGGAGGTTTACGTGGATATTCGTATTGGTGTTTCCGATTCACCTCGAGAGATCGAGATCGAGACTGAGGAATCGGTAACCCAGACAGATATCGAGTCGATGCTCCTGGCATCGTTGCAGAGCGGTGAGCCATTAGTGTGGTTTACCGATAAGCGAGGCCGACGTGTCGGAATACCGGCCCAAAAGATCGGCTACGTCGAGCTTGGACCCGTAAAGACGGAGCGGAGAGTGGGCTTCTCTGCGTCATGAGACCATGACAGCACCGCTCGACTCGATACTGTCGAAGCGACTCATCTTCGTCACCGGTAAAGGAGGCGTCGGGAAGACGACCGTCTCGACGGCCCTAGGTCTACTTGCAGCTCGCCGGGGGTTGCGAACTCTGATCTGCGAGGTCGAGCCAAAGGGGGAGGTCTCGAGATTTTTTGGAATCAAGAGCGGAGGTTTCGTTCCCGTAAACGTCGCTGAGAATCTCGACGTCATGGAGATGAGTACGGAAGCGGCCCTCTATGAGTATCTGAAGCTGTATCTTCGGCTACCGATACCGGTTCGTCTCACACCGCTTGCAAAGACCTTCGATTTTGTCGCGAATGCTGCACCGGGAGTTCGGGAGATTCTTGTCGTCGGAAAGCTCTGTTACGAGGTTCGAGAGAGACACTACGACGTGGTGCTCGCTGATGCATCCTCGAGCGGACACATTGTGTCTCAACTCTCATCTCCCCAAGGTGTTGGTGATCTTTTCCCCATCGGGTTGGTTCGAGACCAGACCGATTGGATGCTCGAGATCCTTGCTGACCGAGAGCAGACCGGGATCTGCCTGGTAGCAACGGCCGAAGAGACACCTATTGAAGAGTCACTCGAGCTCAACCAGCGCCTTAAGGAGCAGACGGTGGTCTCCTTGGTAGCCGCAATCGTCAACAAGGTGATACCGAGCGTTTTCTCAAATCTCGAGCGCACGACGTTCGAAGGTCTTTCTGCTCTGCTTGACGCTGGCGTGGAGCTTGGCGCCTTGGACGGACTTGCCAACCTGATCGAGGCAACGCGCTTGTGGAGTTCCCTTGGAGAGCGTCAGGAGAGTCTGATTCAGCGTCTCCGTAGCGCGCTCCCCAAGCAGACGCCATTTGCAGTCGTACCGACGATTCCAGGAGTGCACGTTGGGCTCTCCGTCGTAACCGAGGTGGCTGAGACTCTCGAGGTGGAGCTATCGTTATGACGCGATCTGCGCTCTTGGAGCTCGTTGCTTCATCGGAGGTGCTCGTCGTCGGCGGAGCCGGTGGGGTTGGAAAGACAACGACGGCGGCCGCTCTTGGCCTAGTTGGGGCGGTGGATCTTGGTCGGTCCGTTCTCGTGATCACGGTCGACCCCGCTCGACGGCTTGCAGGTGCGATGGGTCTTGGGGCTCTCACCAATGACCCTCTCGACGTCTCGATCGACCATCTGCAATCTCTCTCAGAGGGTCGACCACCGATAGGGGAGTTGGCCGCTTCGATGTTGGACATGAAGGCATCGTGGGATGAGATGATTCTGCGGTGCGCACCCGATGCTGCCACCGCCAAGTCGATCATGGAAAATCCGATCTACGGCTCTATCTCGAGTCGATTTGTTCAGAGCCATGACTACATAGCGATAGAGAACCTGTATGAGCTCCATCGGAGTGGTCACTATGACCTGATCGTTGTTGACACGCCTCCATCGCGCAACGCAATTGATTTCTTGGAGGCTCCTCGACGCATGGAGGAGTTTTTCTCCTCAAGGTTGCTTCGATGGCTGACGCTGCCACGTCGATCCCGACTCGTCTCTTCAGCGTTTAGACCGTTCTACACGGTGGCAGAACGGGTCCTCGGTTCGAGATTTCTTGGCGATCTCTCTGACTTTTTCTTATCTTTTCAGAGTCTTCACGGTGGTTTTGTTGAGAGAGCCCGCGCAGTTACTGCACTCCTCGGAGCTCCGTCTACTTCGTTCTTGGTGGTAACTGCAGCAGAAGAAGCTCCGACGACCGAGGCCATCTATCTCGCTCATGAACTTACGAGTCGATCGTTAGCCCTCGGTGGAATCATCGTCAATCGAACACTCCCCGATGAGCTGGTTACCCTTCGGTCAAAAGCACTTGGCCATGCAATTGCCGATGACCCGGCGCCGTACGCTCGCGAGGCGCTCGAACTCCTGCGACCGGGTAGCTCCGGCTCCGAGGTTCCTCCTGGGGTAACGGAGCTTGGGTCGGACCAGCAGATTATGACACGAGTGCTCGTAGAGGTTGCGAACTGCTATGACGCTATGGCGGTTATGAAAGAGCGTGAGCGGATCCAGTGCGGTCGCCTGAGCACATTTGAAGACCGAATTTTCCGAGCGCCTCAACTTGAGGCTGAGGTTACATCTCTAGAGGTGCTACTGATGCTCGGTCGAGCGCTCGTCCTTGCGGAGTAGCTCCTACGCTAGGGCTGTGCTTGACTATCATCTCCATCTCTGGCCCCATGGTCAATCGGATCGTCCTATGACCGTAGAAGAGCTAGCAGAGTTCTGCGACAAGGCTCAGTCGGCAGGTATCGTTGAGATTGCGCTCACGGAACACCTTTTTCGCTTCGAGCAGGTAAAGCCGATCCTTGGTTCGTATTTTCGACGGTTCCCGGAACGTCCGATGAGGACGCTCATGGAGCAGTACTGGCATGATCATGCGAAGGCAGATCTCGATCACTATGTCGAGGTGGTGCAAGAGGCCAAGCAGGCCGGGCTGCCCGTGATCCTCGGTCTAGAGGTCGACTACTACGAGGATGAGATGGATGCGGTCAGTCGCCTTCTTGATGGCTATCCTTTCGATGTTCTGTTAGGTTCGATCCACTGGATTGCGGACTGGCCCTTCGACCACATCTCTGATCCGACTGTCGTAGCGGAGTGGAATCAGATAGGTATAGAACCAGCATGGGAGGCCTACACCCGTTCCCTGGAAGAGCTCTCAGCGACGAGAGCGGTCGATGTACTTGCGCATCCTGATCTCATCAAAATCATGGGATATCGCTCGACTCGCTCAAATGAACTTCATGCTCGAATGGCTGAAGCTGCGGCGAAGGCCGGTATCGCTGCCGAAGTCTCGTCAGCCGGTTGGCGCAAGCCGGTCAATGAGGTCTATCCATCCCCTGACCTACTGTCGGAGTTTGCGCAGCGTCAGGTTGCGATTACAACTGCCTCGGACTCTCACGGTAATGAGCACGTCGGATTTCAGGTTCGTGAGGTTAGAAGATACATTAACGATCATGGCTACCAAAAGCTTCGAGGCTTCCGAGGTCGACAAGCCTACGACGTCGAGCTATCTTCGGAGCCGTGATCACGTGGTAGCGAGCGTTGATGAGAGCCTTGCAAATCTTCCAGAGGTAGCGCGATCGTACCTCGTCGATCTGGTGCGACGGTGGGGATTTCTCTCTGACCTCTGCTTCTCTGATCTCCTGATCTATCTGCCGACTCCTGACTCGCTCGGTTTTGTTGTGGGGGGACAGGCTCGTCCAGCTACGGCTCAGACCTTGCACCCTGGAGATCTCGTTGGTGTGTACTACGATGTTGAGTCTGTTCCTGCAGTGGCGACTGCATTTCGAAGTGGAAACTTTGCTTTCTCGGAGTGGGTCGATCCGGGATCGGGACATATGGTCGTATCGCACTGTATTCCACTTCGCGCAGAAGGCCTGGTCTTCGGAGTTTTGGCGCGCGATTACATGCTGAACCCTCAGCGCATTCAAGGTGAACTGGAGTCGACGTATCTCAATATTTTCGAGAGGTTCGCCAAGATGGTTCTCGCCGGAGACTACCCGTATCGGCGAGATGAGTCTGGTGGTATTCCTCGAGTTGGCGACGGAGTGATACTGCTCGATGGCGACAGGAGCGTCACCTTCCTCTCTCCAAACGCAGTGAGTGCCCTGCATCGACTTGGGTGCGGGTCGCCCTTGCTCGCGAAGCCCTTGAGCGCCCAAGGCATCGATCTCGACGGCCCGTTACGGTCGTGTGAGACGCTCTCACCGGTTCTCGAAGAGGTCGAAGGGCCGCAGGACTCAGCCGTTACCTTCTACTGCATGCCGTTGGTCGCTCGTGGCAAGGCGGACGGGTACCTCCTTCTTGTTCAAGACGTCACGAATATCCGCCGCAACGAACGATTGCTCCTCTCGAAGGATGCCACCATTCGCGAGGTGCATCATCGAGTCAAAAATAATCTGCAGACGATCTCCTCGCTCCTGCGGCTTCAAGGTAGAAGAGTTGAATCAGTGGTAGCGAAGGCCGCTCTCGGAGAGGCGGAGCGACGAATTCGATCGATCGCTGTCGTGCACGAGGTGCTCTCGAGGGAGATCGGTGAGGTCGTACCGATGGCGGAGATCGTTGAGGCGATCGTTCGCTTGGCGCGTGAGTCAGTCCAGCCCGGCAGGAACGTTGAGATTGAGGTTATGGGCTACTTGGGGGACCTTGATGCAGGTTTTGCGACCCCCTTAGCCGTGGTGCTCCAAGAGCTTTTACTCAACTCTTTGGAGCATGCAGCGCCCGAGGGACTCGGGGAAGAGGACAAGGAGACTGACTTACGAGTGGAGCTCCGCTGTTCTCGAACGACCGAGGAACTGATCGTCGAGGTCGTCGATAACGGTGTTGGCTTCCCCGACGGTTTTAACTTGGAATCGACTACCTCGCTTGGTCTCTTGATCGTGAGGGATCTTGTACGCTCTCAACTCATGGGTATCTTAGAGATCGATCGAGCACCGGGAGCTGTGGTAAGAATTCGCATACCTATGGACCTCAGCTGAGATGACGATACAGATCTACGCTCATCGCGGGGCCTGGGGTGACGGAGCGCGGCAGAACTCGCCGGAATCGTTTGACCGAGCGGTCGAAGTAGGAGCCGATGGAATTGAGTGCGACGTTCGACTGACTCGTGATCTCATTCCTATTTTGTCCCACGATCCAGTGATCGGCGAGCTTGTCATCGCCGATCACTCTTACGTTGAACTCTGTGAGCGACTAGCTGGCGGCGCGGTGACTCCAGTGCCACTCTTCCCCGCTCTCGCGCACGCTCAGGGTCTACGTTGCAATGTCGAGATCAAACCCGACAGTGCAGGGCGTGGTGATGTGGTGACCCGTACCGTTTTGGACCATCTCCTCGACTTTTGGGGGGTCAGCGAGACCTTGGATCGTTGTGAGATCTCGTCCTTCGACCCTTCGATCGTGCGGTCAGTTCGGACCCTGAGGCCCGAGCTAGCGAGCTATCTGTTAGTGGATCGGTTCGACCTGACAAAGAGCGCAATTCGCACTGCTGTCGATCTCGGTCTGACTGGAATCAATCTTGAATACCATCGTGCGACACCTTCTGTGGTACATCGCGTCGCTGAAGCCGGGCTCCGGCTTGGGCTCTGGACGATCGATAGTGCCTCAGTGGCAAAAAGGCTAAGTTACTCGTCGGTAGCTCATATGATTACCAATAGGGTCTCATCGCTGATATCGGTCGTGCGTCCGTGAGGTTGTGACCAATACAACGTGGACATGTTGTGCCGACGTGAAGGAGTGGACAAATGAATATTGCCGTCTGTGTCAAACAGATTCCTGATCCGGCTGCTCCGGGCTCAATCGATCCCGAGTCGAAGACGCTTCGCCGAGATGGCAAGCTCATAATGGATGACTCTGACTCCTTCGGAGTGGAGATGGCCTTGCAGCTCGTTGATAAAGCTGGGGGAGGCGAAGTTACGCTTGTCTCCATGGCCCCCAACGGTGAGACATCGGGTCTTCGGACCGCCTTGGCGATGGGGGCAACTCGAGCCGTTTTGGTAAGTGATCCAAAGCTCCATGGGGCCGATGCGTTGACGACTGCAAAGGTCTTAGCGAAGGCCATCCAGCGCTATCCCTTTGACATGGTCTTGGCAGGAACTGAGTCCAGCGATGGCTACACAGGAACCCTACCGGTCCAGATCGCTGAGCTCCTTGGGCTCCCTTCGGTCAGTTTTGCCAAGAAGGTAAGTATCGACGGCGCAGTGGTATCAGTCGAGCGACAGACTGAGGCCGGATACGATGACGTAACGTGTCCTTTGCCGGCAGTCGTATCTGTGACTGCAGGTGTAGTCGAACCGCGTTACCCGTCGTTTAAAGGAATCATGGCGGCGAAGTCAAAGCCGATTGAGACGCTCTCGGTCGCAGATCTCGAGCTTGACTCGATAGCGGTGGCCGAAGAGGTTCAGGCTGTACACGACGCACAGGCCCGTCAAGGCGGGGAGATCTTCGAGGATGACGGATCAGGTTTCGAGAAGGTTGTGGCCTTCCTTGAGCAGCTGAAGCTCGTTTGAGGACTGCCGGTGTTGGAAGACCAAAAAAAGAGAGACGCGGAGGCTTGAGATGGGCGTGAGAACGGTCTGGGTTTTGGCAGAAGTCACCGATGGTGTGGTCTCTTTGACCACAGCGGAGCTGATCTCCCAAGCGAGTACGTTAGGTGATCGAGTAGAGTGCTTTAGTTTCAACGTCGATCCCTCGGCGATCGCTTCGACCCTTGGGTCATACGGTGCACACAAGATTTGGTCCGTTGGTGAGCTCGGTGGGCGTTTGGCTGGGCCCGTCGTGGCACATGCAATGGCGAGCGTTGCCGTGAACGAAGGGCGACCTGGAGCGGTCTTGGTTGGACAGACCTACGATGGTCGTGATATCTTGGCCCGACTCTCTGTGAAGTGGGACCTGCCGGTCTTGACTAACGTCGTCAACGTGACCGGCGAGCTCCCTGACCTCGTCTCAGAGCATGCGATCTTCGGTGGAGAGAAGATCGTGCAGGCACACTTCACTCACTCGTCAACGGGACTTTTCGCGATCCGTGCTAAGAGTTTTGAGATTCGAGATCATCAAGCAGTTGAACCCGAGATAGTCAACGTACCTATGAGTGAGGAGGTCGTCGCAGATCAGGCGAAGATTACTCGTTCTCATGTTGAAGAGCGCGTTGGGCCTAAGCTCGATGAGGCTGCCGTGGTGGTATCTGGTGGCCGTGGGCTCGGTCAGGCTGAGAACTATCAGATGATCGAGGAGCTAGCAAAACTTCTCCACGGTGCACCAGGTGCTTCCCGTGCGATCGTCGATGCGGGTTGGGTTCCGTATGCGTATCAAGTTGGCCAAACGGGTAAGACGGTCAAGCCCTCGCTCTACCTTGCGGTTGGTATCTCAGGGGCGACTCAGCACATGGTTGGAATGAAGGCTGCGAAGAACATTATCGCTATCAATAAGGACAAAGAGGCCCCGATCTTTCAGATCGCTGATCTTGGAATTGTGGGCGATGCTCATAAGGTCGTTCCGCAACTTATTGACGCTTTGCGAGCCCGGGGGTAGCTCTTGAGATCTCGGGGTCGAGGGTGGGCGACCTTCGTTCGAGGGTTACTGAGATAGCGAAAGCACTCGATCGATCTAGATGATGGGCCAAGGATAGCTTCGGTACTCTTCGTCAATGAACGGTACGACTCGAGTGTCGATGAGGTACGTGGCCCGGTCGATCATGGACTCGACTTCAGCCGGGTCGAGTAGCTCAACCAGTTGTTCTGGCGGTTCTTTTACTAGGCTTCGCAGAGACTCGAGCGTCGTTTTGGATATGGCGTTGTCTCCGAACTCCCAAATCACGGTTCGGAGCTTCGGGTCGCTATGGAAGCAGAGTCCGTTGTCGATCGCCCAGATCGAGCGGGTCGCATCGATGAGGACGTGTCCCGCTTTTCGATCGGAGTTGTTCGCAACGATATCAAAGACACAGAGCTCTATCAGCTGGGGGTAGAGGTCGGATTCGTCTAAGAGGTCGAAGTAGTGCCGAGAGAAGTCGGCATCGACGAAGAGCTGCAGCGATCCAACGCCAAACTCGAGATCGTGTCGTACGATCGTTGGGGGAACGAGGTGGTTTCCGAGCGCGATACTGAGCAGGTACGCAGCTGCTTCGCGTCGATAGAGTCCATCAGGAAAGTCCCATAAGGGTCTTTCACCCCGGTACGGCTTATAGATTGCGAGACAGTTGTCATCGCCATTGCTTAATCGAACTAGGAAGGTTCCGTTGGACGAGTTTGGCATGCGCCCAAGAACTTCGGAGCTTCCCGTCTCCAGGAGGGAGATTCGCGCTAGAGCGTCGGTGCGTGATGACCGTTGGTTCTCGGGCAAAGGTGTCCTGAAGGGTCGAGGGGGTAACCGCAGAGAGGGCAAGGTGGGCGCCCGCTTTGGACAAGTTGGGTGCCAGCAATCGCAACCGCTGCCGCCTGTTCTCGTGAGAGTCCTAGAAGGGCACGAGAGGGTAGTGCGTCTTCTTCGACTGCCTCTTCAATTGCAAGGTCGATACGATCGCGCACTTCGTCATACGCTATCGAGATAGGTCCCGCGACCCAGTCCATGGGACCAGTCAACGTGAGTTCGGGAAGCTCGGGAAGCTCTCCTGGTCGAGGGAGATCGACAAGGAGCTGAGAGAGGTATTGAACAAGCGTCGCGACCTGTATCTTCTCTAACTTGATCGTAACCCTTTCGTGGCCGCTGGTTGCTTGGACCAAGAAGACGCGCTGGCCTGGTTCGCCGACCGTTGCAATGGTCACGGAGTGGACATCTTGAAAGTCGTGATTGCTCGGCAACTCAAAAGACCTTTCCTGGAAGAGTGGCAGAAGTATTGACGCTAAGGATGCTTGGAGATCCGTCGACGATCCCGATAATACTCGGCGTTGCCGTCGAGATGATGATGCGCTGAAACAGGTCTAGGTGCAGCCCTAGCACATCGGCGACGAGCGCTTTGATCGGGTCTGCATGGGAGTAAGCGACGACGACCGATCCGGGGTGCCTTTCGCTGACCATGGCGAGAAAGCCAGTCATGCGGGCCGACATCTCTGCAAAGGATTCACCGCTTGGAAAGCGAAAGCGAGACGGTTGCGACTGCACCATGCGCCATTCGGGGAGCTGTGCGAGCTCTTTCAGTTCTCGACCCGTCCAGTCACCGAACTCGCACTCCACGAGAGCTTCGTTAACCTCAACTGCGACCTTGGAGAGGACGCTGTAGGGCTCGGCCGTCTCGAGAGCGCGTTCCATGGGTGAGGAGTAGATTGCCGCTGGGGTTGGATAGGCGCTCAGAAGTCGCTGTGCGGTCGCTGCCGCTTCGATCTGGCCCTCAGGGGAGAGATGCAGGCCAGGAGTCCTCCCGGGCAGCACCGATCCGGTTGTAGGGGTGCGACCGTGGCGAACGAGGACAAGAAGGGTCTGTGGCGGTGGTGTCTGAGTTGGCGTATCCGACTGCTCCTCCCCGCTCTTGTCTGAAGGCGTGGAGGTACCGGGAGAAGTTGCGTTGGACATCGACCATCTAGGGTAGTGGAGTTCTTGAGAACTCTGTCACTCGCTCCGGCTGCGTGGAGCGAGCTCTCACTCTGTAACGTATTTGGAGGGAGCATGGAACCGCACGTACGTCGGCACACTCGCTCGAGGACGTGTGTCTGCAAACTCCGTAAGGTCACCCCGTCTTGTTGAAGGACGACCGTTGGTGGAGAGCGTCGGTTCTTCACCAGCGGTGGCTCAGGTCGCAGAGGTTAGCTTTGTGACCTCTCGCACTAGCTCATTCGTTCAATGATCATTGCCATTCCTTGACCACCGCCGACGCACATCGTCTCCAAGCCGTAAGTCTTGTCGAGCGTCTGGAGGTCGTTAATGAGGGTCGTCATAATGCGTGCACCGGTCATTCCAAAAGGATGTCCGAGTGCGATGGCACCTCCGTGTGGGTTGAGCTGCTCTTCAATCGAGATCCCAACCTCAGAGCAGACTGGAAGGACTTGCGCTGCGAAGGCTTCATTCAGTTCGACGACGTCGATATCGCCGATGGTCATCTTCGCCCGCTGAAGAACCTCCCTGCAGGCTTGGATTGGGCCGACCCCCATAATCTCGGGTGCCAGAGCGGTAACCGAGCTGGCCACGATCCGGGCTAAGGGCGTTACACCGAGCTCTCGAGCGCGAGCTGCCGACATGACGACAACCGCAGCTGCGCCGTCGTTGAGGGGGCACGAGTTGCCAGCTGTCACTTTACCATCGGGAAGGAATGCGGGCTTGAGTTCAGAGAGTCTCTCGATGGTCGTGTTCGGACGTGGTCCGTCGTCGATGGAGACGACGGTGCCGTCTGGCCTTCGGATCGGAGTGATCTCTCGTTCGAAAAAACCGTTGGCTTGGGCGGAGACTGCGAGATCTTGAGAACGTTTGGCGAACTCATCCATTGACTCGCGTGAGACATCAAACTGCTTGGCGACATTCTCTGCGGTCAGCCCCATGGCAATGTACATGTCATTGATGTAGTCTTCTCGTTCACGATCGGTGAATCTTGGATTGAGGTCCTCTGCTGAGATACCTCTGCTCGAGGTTCGGCTGACGCTCTCGACGCCTCCCGCTACGAAGATCTCGCCTTCGCCGGCCATAATTGCATGGAAGGCCATGCGGATGCTCTGTAGTGATGAGGCACAGAAACGGTTGACCGTCGTACCGGGGACTGAATCGGGAAGTCCTGCGAGGGCTGCGGCGTTGCGACCGAGATTCATGGATTGTTCTCCGTGATGCATACCTGCACCCCAGATCACGTCAACGATCTCGTCGTGAGGGACCTGTGGAACCTTGTCGAGAACTGCGCGAATGATCGTTCCGCTGAGGTCGTCCGGGCGGACGTCAATGAGAGAACCTTTGAAGGCTCGGCCAATGGGTGAGCGTCCTGTTGCGACAATGACTGCTTCTGTCATTCGGGTACCTCGAGACTTACAGAGACTACGTAGACATGCGTGATGTTAGCACTCTTTTTCAACTCGTTGGAAACGCGACTCCTTCACCGCCATCTTGGGGTCTCGTTGTAATCCAATGGAGCTCAATCGAGTTTGACAAGCCGAGCGATGCGCTTGCAGTGTCCAGTTGCCTTGACGTTGTAGAGTGCTTGTTCGATCGTACCCTCTGGCGAGATCACAAAGGTGGATCGGAGTAGCCCTGTAATCTCCTTGCCGTAGAGCTTCTTCGTACCGTAGGCTCCGTAAGCTTTCACGGTTTTGAGGTCCGGATCGCTCAGCATCGTAAAGTCGAGTCCGTACTTTGATCGAAAGACACGCAGGACCTCTGGGGGGTCAGGGGAGAGACCCATCACGACGATGTCATGTGCGTTAAAGCGTGGGAGTTCGTGTTGAAAGTCCGTTGCTTCAAGCGTGCAGCCAGGTGTGTCTGCTTTCGGGAAAATGTACAAGACGATGGGGTGACCCCGGAAGTCTTGTAACGAGGTCGCAGTGGAGTCGTGATTGAGTACCGTGAAGTCAGGAGCGGGATCTCCGATGGCGAGTCTCATGGCTCCACGCTAGCCCAACCTCTCACTTCGTAACGTCATCGGAGATTGTTGGTAATTCTCGGTTGGGGTGAGGTCAGCTAAGCTGCGAAGTCTTGATCTGCAGGACCTTTTCTCTGTGTCCTCGTGAGCCCGATGGCGAGTGGAGCGATGTGTTGCAATGAGAGCAACGAGAAGAGTTCTGTGTCGGTAAATTTGTCCGCGCCCGAGTCTTTCGCAGCCCTTGGATCGATCGTTGTACTAACCGAGGTACGCACTTTGGAACAAGACGGTCTTCGATCGGTTAAATAACTCGTAGACGAGAGTCACGAAGTGAGTGAAGTGTGCTGACGCGAAGGGATGTTCGGTTGTGGAGTATTCGACCCTCGAGGTAGTCGACAAGGTCCTGGTTGTAACGGCCCACCCAGATGACGTCGATTTTGGAGTCGCTGGGAGTATTGCGAAGTGGGTCCAGCAGGGTTCGGAGGTGTCGTACCTTGTTGTGACCGATGGTGATGCCGGAGGGTTTGACCAGTCCGTGGATCGATCGAAGATCCCTGCAATTCGTCGAGAAGAGCAGCGCAGAGCGGCCGAGATCGTCGGTGTTCACGATGTCCAGTTCCTCGGCCACCCCGACGGGTCGGTCGTCGCGTCTCTTGAGCTTCGAAAGGAGATATCTCGAGCCATACGCCGGACTCGTCCGGATCGAGTCGTCTGCCAATCACCAGAGCGTAGTTACCAGCGCCTGCCTGCTTCACACCCGGATCATCGTGCCACGGGAGATGCTGCCCTGAATGCGGTCTATCCGGATGCTCGTAACCCTTTCGCGTTTCCAGAGCTACTAGCTGAGGGCCTCTCGGATTTTGTCGTACATGAGGTTCTGCTCATGGCTCACCCGGAGATCAACGCTTTTGAAGATGTCAGTGCCACAATCGATCTCAAGCTCAGTGCGATACTAGCGCACGAGAGCCAACTGCCCCAGCCCGAGGAGGTTGGACCGCGAGTGCGGGGTTGGCTTTCAGCAACGGCGGAGATGCTTGGGCTGCCCGAAGGGAGCTACGCCGAAGGCTTCTTTCGTCTCACTCTCCCGTGACCGGAGCAGCGACCTCATCAGTGGTTTCGAGAGAGAACTGGGTCTCGTAGAGGTTTCTGTAGAGTCCATTCATCTCAAGGAGCTCATCATGGGTACCCTCCTCCCTGATCTCCCCGTGGTCTACCACCACGATCTTGTCTGCTCGAAGAATCGTTGAGAGTCGGTGGGCGATCACGATGGAGGTTCGGTGAAACAACACTCGATCGATGGCAGCTTGAATGAGGGCTTCGTTTGCTGAGTCAAGGGCGGAGGTGGCCTCGTCCAAGATGACGATCGATGGCTTTTTGAGGAAGACACGGGCGATCGAGAGGCGCTGCTTTTCTCCTCCCGAGAGTCGGTATCCGCGCTCTCCGACGATGGTGTCGTACTTGTCGGGGAGCGACTCAATCAAGGAGTGGATCTGTGCAGCCTGAGCAGCTTGCACGATCTCTGGGTAGGTCGCATTCTCTGAGGCGTACTGCAGATTGCGTAGGATCGTGTCGTGAAAGAGATGAGGATCTTGGCTCACCACCCCGATAGCAGCGTGGAGCTGCTCGAGACTCATCGCACGAAGGTCGACGCCATCGATGGTGATGAAACCCTCGCTTGGGTCGTAGAGGCGGTTAATGAGGTTAGTAATCGTTGTCTTCCCTGCTCCGGAAGGACCGACCAGGGCAACGAGCATCCCTGGTTCGATTCGAAGTGACAGGTTTCTCAGTGCTTCGGTGGACCGCTCTCGTGCGGACTCTGCTGCTTCACTGTCCTGAACAAGATTCGTCAACGGACGAGCCAGTGATTCGACGAGTATGCGGTCAGGGTATCGGAACGATACATCGTGAAAGACGATCTCTCCGCGGATCGTTCCTAACTCTGCAGGAGTGTGAGGGTCTTCGATCTCGATCGGTGCATCTAGCACCTCAAAGACTCGTTCGAACGATACGAGCGCTTGGAGTAAGTTGACTCTCGCCGAGGCGAGATCGGTGAGCGGGGTGTAGAGCCTCGAGACGATATTGAGCGAGGGCCACGAGCGCCCCTAGGGAGAGGGTGTGAAGAATCACGTCTCGGCCACCGATGAAGTAGACGGCCACCGTTCCAAATCCCGCTATGAGCGAGAGAGCAGTGAAGTAGACGCGTCCGGCGAGTGCAAGTCGGACGCCTGAGTCTCTCACCGATGCTGCGTAGGTATCGAACTCCTTGAGTTCGGATCGATGTGAACCGAAGAGTTTGACCAACAGGGCGCCTGAGACATTGAACCGCTCCTCTTCCATGGTTGACATCTGGGCGTTCGCTTGCATCTGTCGGCGGGCGAAGCCCGAAAGTCGGCCACCGACCCTTCGGTCGAGGAGGATGATCGCCGGTACCAAGGTGAGAGAGACCAAGGTGACCTCGAAGGAGAGCTGAATCATGAAGAAGAGTGTGAAGGCTAGCGTTGCGACGTCGGAGACCACTGATGCGAAGGTGCTGACGGTCTGTTGCGATCCGAGAACGTCGTTGTTGAGGCGTGAGAGAAGCGATCCAGTTTGGCTTTGGGAGAAGAAGGAGATGGAGAGCTGCTGGATATGGTCGAAGAGTGCGACTCGCAACCGATAGATCAGACCCTCTCCAATAAGGGAACTGAGATATCGGTTGAGCACACCGAGCCCCGACTGACCGACAGTGAGTAGGAGTACGAGGAGTGCGTCGATGGTGAGGTCCCTGAATGAGCGTTTCGGTATGGCGCTGTCGATGATGGATTTGAAGACGATCGGAGGGAGAGCTCCAAGTAAGGCGGCGCCGATGATCGTGCCGAGGTAGGCGACAAGGTGCGCCCGGTACGGTCGAGCAAACCCCCACGCTCGCAAGAGCGTCGCTCGTTCGATCTTGCGTCGTGGGTCTACGTTTTCAAAGCGTGCAGCGCGCATGTATTTCATAGACAGTTGGCTAGCCTTTGTTCGTTTACGGTGCAGAAGTCTGGCAGGTTCGTAAAGATGGAGAGAGTGAATCCGCTCGCACAGGCAGTCTACTCAGTGGTACTAACTCGTCGCGATGTGCGAAGTCAGTTCACGGGCGAGCCAATCGATCCGCAGGTACTTGGACGGATCCTTCAAGGTGCTCACAGTGCGCCGAGCGTAGGGATGTCTCAACCTTGGGACTTCATCCTCGTCGATGACGTTGGTCAGCGCGAGACGTTTCGGGATCACGTTCTCTCTGAGCGTCAGATCTTTTTAGAATCGCTCGATCCGACCCGACGAGAGACGTTTCTTGGCATCAGAATCGAGGGCATCTTGGAGTCGTCGCTCGGGATCGTCGTTACCTATGACCCTTCACGAGGATCGCCCGCTGTGCTTGGTCGTCATGCGATCGCCGACGCCGGTCTCTACTCTGTCTGTCTTGCGATTGAAAATCTGTGGCTCTGTGCCCAGGCGGAGTCGATAGGGGTCGGTTGGGTCTCGTTCTACAGGGAGGAGTTTCTCGCAGAGCTCGTGGGTCTTCCTGCGGGAGTACGCCCGGTGGCGTGGCTCTGTATCGGACCGGTCTCACATTTTGAAGCTACTCCAGATCTCGAGCGGCTTAACTGGCAGTCTCGGCGGCCGATCCTGCCTCACGTAGCTCGCGGGCGTTACGGAGAGCACGACGGCCTGTTCGATATCGTAACGCTGCCCCAGTAGCGCTCGAAGAGTGGTCGCTGGACCTCTGCAGGCCGCTCAGGGCTGCATGTCCCTCGATTTTCCGTATGCACTTTGGTCACCTCCGTTCATCTTCGTCTACTCCCCCTTGCCTACGTCAAAGACGCTCTGCTTTGAGAAGGAGCCATTTGGTCTTTTAGGCAACTCAGAGGGATCACTGGGCTATCGTCGAAGGGGTGAGACCAGCTCAGAGCCGAAGAGTATCGCGTACGGCAGGTGGAGTCGCTATCCCTCTCTGGCCCGGTCTCACGAGCGGAGCGTGTCGATGAGTACTACTCATCTTCCCCATTGTATCGAAATCTCAACGGCGAGACTAGATGCTGCGGTGGAGTTGGCGCTCTCGGCTCAAGAGCGAGACCGGAGTAACGATACAAGGTGATGGCCGCAAGATCGCAGGAGTAGACGAGGGGCGAGGCTGCACGGTTGTTGCGCGTCTTTGGGTACGTGGAGGCGCCCCACCAGATGTGGCGACGTTGGTCGATGCACTCGATGTTGGGCACTGAGAAGAGGAGGGTATGGCAATGGAGCCAGTACCACAGAGCGGCGACGAGCTGAGAGCTCGCATAGCGGAGACCGTCGAGGCAACCAATGAGGAACGCAGGCTCATGGTTGAGCTGATGGCCCTCGAGCAGGATCGACTCGGCGTGCTTGAGATGCAGACTCTGTCGGACCGACAGATCGGAAGGGCGGTACGAGCACTTGCTCGAGCGATCTCTGCAATCGGTCTTGACGGCGGTGGCAGTATCTCTGTTGTGAGTCCAGGTCAGGCGGACGTATCAGGTTCGATCCCTTCCGATCTCCAAAGCACCTACGTGTCGCTTGTGACTCCAGATATGGCGTATCTCGTCGATACCGTGACCGACGCAATCGTTGATCAAGCCCGCTTTACGATTCATCCTCTCGTGAGTGCGGTGCGTCTTCGCTCTCTTGGCGTAGAGTTACCCTCTGACGTAGAGATGTACTCTCTGTTCTACGCCGAGTTGGATCGCTCACTCGACTCCGACTCGGTTTCGAGACTCCAACACGAGCTAGAGGAGTCCTTCGCCGGACTCAGCGCAGTTCACGATGCCTCCGAGGAGATGATGTCCTCATTGACCTCTTGGGCTCGGAGGGTGAGTGGGGTGGATGTGGTTGACGCTCCGGTGGTGTTAGGCTCACTCGGTCTCCGCAACTTCCGACCACTTGCCACCGTGAGCGTTCACGAAGGCACAACTCGCTGCATAGGAGCGATCGAGAAGATGGATCCTGGAGAGGTCCTGAGCTCTCTTGGTGACGAGGTTGAGCTGTATCAGGCCACCGATATTCGACTCACCGGAGGTATATCGTCGGTGACCTCGAAGGTCGTGATGCGCCGGAAACTTCGATACCTGCGGTTTAGCTCAAGTGATTCGGCCGATTCTGAGATATTTTTCGGCGTCTTTCTACCGGCTCAGCTGGGACGTGCCATAGAGGAGGTTCCCAACGTCCGTCGGAACGTGGGAGCGGTCCTCCATGAACTGGGGCATCCAAGCTCGAGCTACGCCCACCGATCCACTATGAGCTTTCTAGAGGCATTGAACGCCGATGAGATCCTGTTCCTGCCGGTCTCAGAACTCGTTCAACTCGTTTCGATGGCGCTCGCCGTTGAGGAGATACCTCAGCTTCGTCTCTATCTCAGACCATGGAGCTCTCAGGACCCTACTGGACCGAAACGAGCCTTTTTAATGCTGCCAGCGTCTCGCTACTCAGAGGGTCGAGTCGAGACGCTCACTCGGCACCTTGTTGAGCGGCTCGGCGGCACCTCCTTTGAACTTGATGCCGCTACGGTGACCCAGCGACGTGCGGTCGTTGGCCTGATCTTCGACACGGAACAGGCCGCGTGCGATCTCGACACTATTCTTCTGCTCGAGCGTGAGCTGGACGAGCTGAGTCTTCCCTGGGATGAGATTCTCCGAACGCTGCTCTGTGATCGGCTCGGTCGTCGACAAGGGCAAACGCTTTTCCAGCGTTATCGTCGCTCCTTTGAGATCTCCTATACCGACGACTTCAAACCGGAACAGGGTTTTGCTGACATTTTGGCATTTGAAGAGTTGCTCGCCACCGATCGTGCACTGTCTGTCTCGCTGCTATCACCTGCCGACGGTCGGGATCTCTATGGTGGACTTCGTCTCCATCTTCTCAAACGCGGCTCGTGGATGATGCTTTCGGAGATACTGCCGGTACTTGAGCACTTCGGCTTTGCGGTCGTAGATGAGTTGCCGTACTCCTTTGATCTCGACGGAGAAGAAGCATGGATCTTCAATCTTGGGCTGCGATGGTCCGGCGCTAAGAGCGATGAGGTCGTCGAGCTCACTCCTGACACAGTAGAGCGGGTCCGTGCGGCAATGAGCGAGATCTGGGAGCACGGCGGTGAAGACGATGCTCTGAACTCTCTCGTGCTCTCGTCGAGCTTGAGCTTTGACGACGTGATGGTCCTTCGGACCTATGCGTCGTATCTGCGATTTACTACGTTGGGGTTTTCTGAGGCCTATGTGCAGAGTGCGCTGCGTGATAATCCTCAAGTTGCCGAACTAATCGTGAAGTTTGCCAAGACGCGCCTTGATCCAGCGGAGGCCGACGTTGCCAGTCGCGAGAGTGAGCTTGCGGTCCTTGCTCAACTCGAAGAAGCACTCGTGCAGGTCTCTTCTCTCGATCACGACAAAATCTTTAAAGCGTTAGCCTCCGTAGTGCTCGCTACTGTGCGCACCAATGCGTTTTCGCGTCCACGAGGTCGTGGGGTTGGTATCAAGCTGGTGCCCTCTGATGCAATCGGACTACCCAAGCCGCTCCCGCATTTTGAGATCTACTACCGCTCCCAGGGCGTTGAGGCCGTCCACTTACGAGGTGGGTCGGTGGCTCGAGGTGGGATTCGATGGTCGGATAGGCCCGAGGATTTTCGAACGGAGATTCTTGGCCTGATGAAGGCGCAGACCGTGAAAAACTCGGTGATCGTCCCAGTGGGATCGAAGGGCGGATTTGTCCTACGGCAAATGCCTCGTGACCGAGGCGAGCTCTCGCTGCGGGTTCGGGAGGGATACCGCGAGTTCATGGAGGCGCTCTTGTCCTTGACCGACAATATCGTTGGAGGCTCGGTTCGTCACCCCCAAGATATGGTGATTCTTGACGACGATGATCCCTACCTCGTCGTTGCTGCGGATAAGGGGACCGCAACATTTTCCGACTTAGCTAATGAGATCTCCGACGAACACGGGTTCTGGCTCGGTGATGCCTTTGCGTCTGGCGGATCGCGGGGGTATGACCATAAGAAGATGGGCATCACTGCAAAGGGAGCCTGGAAATCTGTTGAGCATCACTTTGGGCATCTAGGCGTCATCCCAACGCAGGATCCGATCACGGTAGTGGGGATCGGTGACATGTCTGGAGACGTGTTCGGAAATGCGATGCTGCTCTCTCGATCGATCCGATTGGTTGCAGCCTTTGATCATCGCGACATTTTTCTCGACCCCGACCCCGACCCAGAACTCTCTGCGTTGGAGCGAGAGCGTCTTTTTGCTCTCGAGGGTTCGAGTTGGCGAGATTACGACCTCGCAAAAATCTCCAAAGGAGGAGGAGTTTTCTCAAGGTCACAGAAGTCGATTGAGATCTCCGACGAGGTGGCGAGAGCCTTGTCGATGCAGAGTGGTACGTACGAACCCGCAGTAGTAGTCCGATCGATCTTGAGCGCGGATGTCGATCTCCTCTGGAATGGCGGCGTTGGGACCTTCGTCAAGGCCACGAGTGAGAGCAACGCAGACGTGATGGACAAGGCCAACGATGCCGTTCGCATTAGCGCGACAGAGCTTCGAGCTTCCGTGCTCGGGGAGGGCGGAAATCTCGGTCTGACACAGCTTGCTAGGGTTGAATATGCTCGTGGGGGTGGATCGTGCAATACCGATGCGATCGATAACTCAGCCGGAGTGGATACCTCGGACCACGAAGTCAATCTGAAGATACTCTTTAGCGCTCTGATTGCGCAGGGACGTGCGGACCTAGCGTTGAGAGATGAGATCTTAGCGAGGGCTGAGCCCGAGATCGAGGCACAGGTTCTCTCCGACAACGTCTTGCAAAACTGGGTCCTATCGCTCGCTGAGCACTCGTTCCCATTCTCTTCGACGGCGTTTGTCCGGATGACGGAGCGTCTCGTTCGTGAGGCAGACCTGGACTGCGCCGTTGAGTTTCTGCCAACTCCAACCGGAATGCGCCTGCGGTTTCGGGAAGGTCAACCTCTTTTTCGCCCGGAACTGTCGGTGCTGCTGGCTTACGCGAAGATCCACATCTATCGCTCCCTTCTCGACTCCGATGTCGTGAGCGACCCTCGAGCGATTGCGTGCTATCGGGAGTACTTCCCAACGGAGATCCAGCCTCGGCTCGACGAACTCGATACCGATCATCGACTACAACGTGAGATCACCGCAACGGTGTTGTCCAATCTCATCGTCAATACGGTCGGAATTACTGCGGTCTACGAACTGTCAGACCTGGCTTCCATCTCGCTCGATCGAGCTGCAACCGCAATCTTCTGCGCTATCGAGCTACTCTCGGCCCGGAGTAGGTTATGGAACTTGATCGTCTCGGAGTCATCGCCTCTCCAAGGTCGGGTGGAGTTGATGGGACGGCAGGGAGCTGCGATTGTGCGAGTTGCTCGCTGGATCGTGACCTCCCTTCCCCGCCATCTCGGAGTGCAGGAGATCTGCGAGCGATACGAGCTGCTCATCTCGCTCTTGCTGGCCGATCTCCCAATCGTGCTCGACGAGGCGGGCCGAGCGCGTCTCGAGGCCGAGACGGATGGTCTCTTACAGGTAGGACTCTCGCCTGCCTCTGCGGAGTATTTTGCTGCGGTTGATATTCTCGCGAATATCCCGGCCGTGCTCGAGCTCGGCCTCCAGTCGGCCCCAGTCGACGTTCATCAGGCAACGAGGCTCTACTTCTGGCTTGGTGCCAAGGTTGGCCTCCCGAGTGTCCGTGCAAAACTGAGCTCGCTCGCGCCGAATGGATACTGGGAGGAGTCATCTCGAGAGCTTCTCTTCGTGAGCGTTGCCGACGCTCAGCTTGGGCTCTGTCGGAGTTTAATTCAGGCGATTCGGGAACGTTGCACAACTCGACCAACAGACGAAGAGCTCGATGCATCCGTTGAGACCTGGGTCACTGCTCACGCAGTGGTTCTTTCGCAGCTCGAGCAGATTACCAGTGGCCTCTCGGTGTTGACGAGCGTACCTCTCGCACAGCTTCACGTCGTCGTGGGCGAGATCGCACTGCTCGTTCGCGAGCTCGACGCAACGGAGCGCTAACGCGGAGGCGGTACGTCTGGATGCGGGAATCGCGGCGCACTTGAGAGACCTGTCATCGTCAGATCGATGGCGAGGCGGAAAGGGAGACGCTGTCGCATACTGCTGAGTCCATTGTGAGGTGCGGAGCGGCGTGGCTCAGTAGAGAGTCGGTGCTTGTGGCGCAAAGTGTCGTGCTCTTGGGTTGCGGTATCGGTACGAAAAGGTGCCGATACCGGCCCGACAGTCGTGAGGGACGTTAATGAGTGCTGAGTGCATGGCGGTTTTAGGAGGGTCTGAATTTTGCGAGATCTCCGAAGAAAGAGGCCTTTTGCAGAGAAGAATCGCTGAGAGCACGGTAGCAGCTCGAGTCCTCTGGTGTACGGAAGAGGTCGAAGTACCCTCCCTGTGAGCAATCGTGTAGGTGGGTTGCGAGACATCCGTCACCTTGTTGAGTGAGTTCTTTGGCAGGGGTGATTAGGTTAGCGATCAGATTTGGGAGAAGGTTATTCGACCGATGGTCCTGCTTCCAGGTTGCTCGTCCACGATGATCGTGAGAGGGCCGTGAGTCGAGTCTGCGCCTGTAGCGCTGTCGAAGTTCACTGATTCTTGGAATTGATTGGCATTCGTAATCCTATCTGATAGGTTCTATTTCGTAGAAGCGCTACGGAGCGTGAGCTTCGTAGTCTGTTGTTTTGAAGAGTTTCCGGTTCGCTTGGGTCGGAGCGGCATATTTGAGGGAGTCTTCAGATGGCGTCAGATGGACGCATGGCCGATGGTGTCTTGAGTCGGCAGGACATCTTAGGGCAGGTCGAGGATCGGCGTCGTCGATCGCAGAGCTTCTCGTGTATCGTCATCGATCTCGATGGTTTTCGCTCGGTTAACGACCTACTTGGCGAGCGGGGGGGAGACTTCGTGCTCACCCAGGCTGCGGAACGTCTGCGACGCGTGTCTGATCAGTGGGGCGCGACTCTCGGTTGGCTCGGTGCTGATCAATTTCTAGTGCTGATCGCAGAGGATGACCCAGAGATAGCGACCGCGCGAGCTCTTGCGGCTACGCTCGAAGAGGCTGTACGCAGTCAACCTTTTGAGGTATTAGGACGTTTCTTGCGATTGACTGCGTCGCTAGGGGTCGGAAGCTCCGCTGGCGAGAGACCCGATGCTCTGCACCTCGTTCGTTCTGCTCACCTTGCGATGTACTACGCGAAATCTTCTCCAGACGCAGTTTCAGTCTATGGTGACGACAGCGAGAGGATTGGCGGTTCAGTAACGTCAGACCCCGAGCTGGCCGAGCTTTTGAACGTTGTGTTGACCGAGCATGGGGGAAGCGGCCTGCTTCTTGCGTACCAGCCGATCCTCAGTCTCGAAACCATGCAGATTCGTGGGCTCGAGGCATTGGTTCGCTGGGACCATCCACAACGAGGGATGCTGGTTCCGAGCGATTTCCTCGTCAGTGCGCAGACATCTCGACTCTCGCGAGACCTCGACGGTTGGGTACTGCGGCGGGCCCTTGATGACTTGAAGTTGCTTGATACACTTCACCTCGGTCCGGAGTTCGTGACCGTCAACTTGACCGGGAGTGATCTTGCGTACGAGGGATGCTCCGATGAGATTGTGGCCGAGCTAGAGCGACGCTCTCTGGATCCATCGCGCCTCGTTGTCGAGCTCACTGAGACGGATTTGGCGGCGAACAGCATCGGCGAGATCGCAGAGAGCCTTTGGGAGCTCCGAGACTCGGGCGTGAGAGTTGCGCTCGATGACTTTGGTACCGGGGCATCGTCCATCTCTCATCTTGACACCTTTCCAGCAGACGTTTTGAAGATCGACAAGTCGATGGTGCTCGGTGTGGGTGATAACCGAGCTCGTATGAGTTTGATTCGAGGTGTCGTCTCGCTCGCTCGTAACATCGGTCTCGAGGTGATAGCGGAAGGGGTCGACTCTTCCGAGGTCGTTGAGAAGCTCGCTTCTTTTGGGTGCGCAATGGGACAGGGCTACTTTCTTGGACGACCCATGCCGCTGAGTGAGGTGATGACCGTACTGCCGACCAGTGCAGGATCTGTTGCCGGTCGAGAGTCCTGCGATAGCACGGTCCAAATTTAAGGGCCTATGAATCTCGAGGGAGACTCCTTAACGGAGCCGTGGGTAGACCGAATCTGTGATCGCCTCGGAATTCCAGGCTTCGTCGACGTCCACGTGCACTTTATGCCCGAGAACGTGTTAGCAAAGGTCTGGGCCTACTTTGATGCTGCGGGGCCGTTGATCGGCCGGCAGTGGCCGATCCGCTATCGGATGAACCTCGACGAACGACTTGAGACCCTTCGATCTCTTGGGATTCGGCGATGTAGCGCGTTGAGCTATCCGCATCGCTCGGCAATGGCAGAGTGGTTGAATGAGTGGAGTTTAGATTTTGCAGCTCGCCATAGCCAGATAGCCCGGTCGGCCACTTTCTATCCCGAACCAGGGGCTCCCCAGTATGTTGAGGAGGCACTGCGTTCCGGTACTCAAATCTTTAAAGCGCATATCCAGGTGGGGGACTATGATCCACGAGACCCGCTGCTCGATGAAGTCTGGTCGTTGCTGAGTCAAGCAAAGATTCCGACGGTGATTCACTGTGGCTCTGGACCCGTTCCAGGTCGTTTCACTGGGATCGAGCCGATCGCCGAACTCCTCCGTCGATATCCCAGGCTCGTACTCATCGTCGCTCACATGGGAGACACTGAGTACGAGGAGTTCTTGGTGTTGGCAGAGAACTATGCCAACGTCTACCTCGATACCACGATGATCTTTACCCCATTTACGGAAGCACGGTCACCGTATCCTCGTCGACTTCTTGGACGTCTTGGCTACCTCGGACCAAAGATCGTCCTCGGATCGGATTTCCCCAATATCCCTTACGACTATCGGGTGCAGATTGAAGCCCTTGAGGGGCTACGTCTCGGCGACGACTGGCTGAGATCTGTGTTGTGGAGCAATGGGCTTCAGCTACTCGGGGGCGCGTCGTAGCGGGGACGGCGAACTCGTGCCTTCGTGCGCAGGGGTAGCTCAAGTTGAGGTGACGTACTCCTTGTGCTCGTTGGATGCGATCACGATTGGGGCCAGACCGGAAGGTGTTGTTCAGAGGCTTCTAGCAAGGTAGGCGTACTGGTGTCGGCTGCACCCGCAGTCGCGTAGTAGAAGGCGAGGATGGCAGTACACAGGTGAAGAAAGTTGTCTGGAGCTGCTGGACCGCTAATACCGAGCGATCCTGCGAGATTGAGAAATCCAAGAACTGTCAGTAGGGCACAGGCGACTCCTACGAGTAGGCACGCAGTCTGTGCCATACGTTCACTCTTGGCACAGTAGATCCAGACGATACCAAATGCGAGATGGATCAGACTCTGCCAGGGATTGACGACGACGACGGCGAGTGGACCCGAAGCAAACGAGGGCACGGGGCGGACCCACTCGAATGCAAGCGCTCCGAGTGCCAAAATGATGTAGAGAACGCCATCGGAGCGAATGAAGCGCTGGGTTGGCGTTGTCTTGGCCTTGCTCACGTTCTGATCCACCTACAGGCTCTCCTCGGGCTTGGGTAAGGTTCCTGAATGGGAGAGATTTGGCAACGTATCGGGGGTCGACCGGAATCTCTCCGCTGCAGGCGGAGAACGATGGGCCAAGAACTCTGACTCTAAGTCCACAGCGGTCAAGGGTCGAGCGAAGTGGAATCCTTGGCCGAGGGCACAGCCAAGATTGATCAGCGAGCTCGCCTGAGACGCGTCCTCAATACCTTCTGCTACGAGCTTGAGCTTAAGATCGTTTCCAAGCTGAACGATGGTCTTGAGTGTGACCGGCGGGTCACCGGAGAGGAGGTGGTCGGTAAAGGACTTGTCGATCTTGAGAGCATCGACCGGCAGGGTCTCGAGATAGCTCAGCGAGGAGTATCCGGTACCAAAGTCGTCGATAGCTATGCGGACACCAAGATCGTGGAGGCGATGGAGCTTGCCGGTGAGCGTTTCGAGCTGGGCCATGATCACGGTCTCCGTGAGCTCTAGCGTGAGCAAGGTTGGGTCGATCTTGCTCTGCTCAATCACCCAAGCGACCTGTTTGACCAGCCCGGGCTCTTGCAGTTCTCGAACCGAGAGGTTGACGTTGAGGGTCAGAGGTCGATCTGGGTACTGTCTATTCCACTCCGCCATCTGGGTGCAGGCCGTCAGTTGCACGAAGCGCCCAAGCTGGACGATGAGCCCGCTGTCTTCGGCGATCGGTATGAAGGTTAACGGTGAGAGCAGACCTCGCTCGGGATGGAACCAACGTACGAGCGCTTCGACACCGACGATCTGTTCGGTAGCGAGATCGACGACTGGCTGGTAGTACACTGAGAGCTCGCCCCGCTCGATGCCGATCTTGAGATCGTTCTTGAGTGCCAAGCGATCAAGAACCTCGGCCTGCATCTTCTCGTCAAATGCTGCGAAGCTAGAGAGTCGATCCTTTTTTGCGACGTACATGGCAACGTCGGCTTGCTTGAGCAGCTCTTCGGTCGTGCGACCCTTATCATCACTTTTCGCCCCTCCAATGCTTGCAAGTACAGTGCAGGTCGCATCACTGAGCGTGTAGGGATTACGGAGGATATCAAGCAGACCGAGAGCGATCTCTTGGTAGTGCTCAGCGTGGTCGCCGGTCTCGAGCAAGATGGCAAACTCGTCCCCTGCGAGGCGTGCTACCGTCTCACCCTCGGGAAGGTTGCGTTGCAGACGATCGGCTACCGCTTGGAGGAGCTCATCGCCGACCGCATGGCCCAATGTATCGTTAATCGTTTTGAAGTCATCGAGGTCAACGAAGAGTATGGCGACTTCCGGTCCGCCAGTGGCCTGACGGCGCAGGGCGCTCGTCAAACGTTCGGTAAAGAGGACACGGTTGGGAATCTGCGTCAGAGCGTCGTGGAATGCAGAGTGGAGTAGCTCTGTCTCGAGACGGTGCCGCTCGGTGACGTCTCGAGCGTTGATGACGAGGGCCCCGATATCGGCGTTATCGAGCAGGTTCGTTTGGACGCTCTCCATGTAGCGGAGCGATCCCGAGCGGTCTCTCCACTTGAGGGTGGTTGTTGTCTGTCCTGCTCCTGGTTCGGTATCGAGGCACTCAATGAGTCGGATCTTGTCCTCTTCGTCGATGAAGTCTGGTAGTGAGCGACCAAGGGTCTCCTCAGAGCTCCAGCCAAGAGTGCGTTCGAACGACGGTGTCGTGTAGGTAATCGTCAGCGCCGAGTCCAGCAGGACTAAAACGTCTGAAGAGTTCCGAACGAGAGAGCCAAAGCGAGCCTGTGCGCGTTCGCGCTCATGTGCAGAGCGAAGCTCGCTGGAGAGACGGGCAGAGCTGAACTTTCGAAACAGCAGGTAGGTCATGAGCGCTGCGAACGCCATCATGGCCAAGGTCTCGCTATCTGCGGTAATCGAAGTGCTGTGAGCAAGGCCCTCTTGGGCGATGCATTCACGGTTGATGGATCGCGTGAGTGCATCTGTGGCGTTCCTGAGGCTCCCTTGCAGGAGCCGCTCTTGAGTGGCGAACTTTGCTGTCTCGCCAATTCGGTGAATCGAGTGCAAGAGGGCTTCATAGTGACGTAGGTCTACTCTCCAGTGGGCACGTGGCCCCTCGCCGACGCGTGTGAGTGCTGTGAGCTGAGCGGAGAGTTCACTAAGGGTTGAGGAGATCGATCCAGTGTCGAGGTGGCCAGTGGTGCTCAGCGACTGCCACAGGTGGGCCTGTTCACTGATGGCCGTATTGTCAAGGCGGACCAGGAAGACTACGGACTTCTCTTGAGCGCGAACCTGTCCGAAGAGACTGACAACGCTCAGCGCCATGGCCAAGGCAATGCCGACGACAACGAAGAGAGCGATCATTTTGTGACATCGCAGTCGGAGTTCCTTGACGATCGTTCTGCATCCATGCATGGGGATGTATCGACGATTCGCGGCACAAACTGAAGCAATCGCGATCTGCGTGTTGTAGCGGCAGTCCCGTCAGCGCCTTGGAGCTCCGACCGGATTGCGAGAGTCGGACCCCACTTGAGGATCCTTTGGAAGCGTCGCACCTGGAGATCTAGCCTCAATTCTTTAAAGAGCGACCTCAAGGACAGCGTGAGGAGTCAGATCGCGACGATCCCAGGGGTCCGGTTCTTTCCTCTTATAGCGGATCGTCTCGGAGAGCAGGAGTGTGACCGTGGGCGACTACGAGAGTCGTCACCTCGCTCGAGGACCCTCCGTGTTTCGGACCGAAGGTCTTGCTCGCTTTGTGAGGATCAGAGATAGGTACAGGAGAGAGCTGGAGCGGTTCGGACTTCGCTCTTTTCGGGCGAGCTACTACGCGGTGTGCTCACCCATCAACGGAGACCCGGCACTCAGCTTCGAGGCGCTCAATCGATCTGCCCTAAGGGTTGTGCGGATTCAATGCAGGTAAGAGAGACCGTTGTGCACCCAAGGTGGAGGAAAGTCTTATCCGCGTCTTCGTAACCTTCGCCGGGTGGTGCTTGGGGAGCTTTGATTTGGAGCGAGCGAGGCGAGTGCGACCAGTCCGCCGATGAGGCCGAGATTTTTGAGGAACTGTATCCTGTTGGTGACCCTCATCTGAGGATCGTCATGCTGCCAGAACGAGTGTCCAACCAAGGTAGTGGGGACCATCGATGCGATCAGACCGAGTGCTGCCCTACGTTGCCGAAATCCAGTGGCAAGAGCGAGACCACCAACGACCATTGCGGCACCGTTGATACGAACCAGGAGATCCGCAGCGGGCAGCCCGGCCTGAGCAACGAGCTCCTTACGAGCACCGGGGCTCTTAGCCGCTTCGTATCCAAGCCAAATGTAGGGTGCGGCCGTCGCAATAGCGGCTCCGCGCTGAAGAAGTTTGACCATCTCTGCCTCTCGTTCTTGGAGCTGGTTGCTCCCTGCTCTCTGTGTTATTTAGTATCGTTCGTACTTCTTTGTATGTTAGGGGAGTTGGGTCTTTCTTTCGTTGCTCGATGGCGGCTCGGTGAGCATCTGTTCGCCGAACTCACAAGATAGAGCGGGTCTCCCGTGGATGAACCGGCTTCGTAGCTAGGTTGAAATGTCAGGATATGGGAGCCCTTTCCACTCTTCGAGGCCTGCGGCATAGGCAAGCTGAAAGCCGAGCGGCTCGTCATAGTCACGTTCGAACAGTGCGATGAAGAGTGTCAACGTCAGGAACGGATGTGCACCGAGGGCGAAGAGCGCTCGGTAGTCGTGGTGGACGAGAGCGTGGTACTCCTGGGAGGTAAGGTCGATCCAGGTCGATGCCTCTATCTCGTGACAGTTCAGGATCTGTGGCGCAAGACTCTGACGCCACCAGTCGACCAGCTCGACGGGGTCTTCACGATATCGTTCCACGAGAGCGGGGTCGCGATCGACCGTGTAGAGAAACTTATTCAAGACGTACTTGCTCATAGTGGAACCTCCTTTGGATACCAGGTGAAGTAGGCCTCCATAGTGTGAAAGAGGTCGTAGGTATCGACGTAGTCGGCACGGACGCTCTCTCCAACAGCGCCCATCATGAGGAGAAAGTCCATGAAGCCGTGCGTAGCGTTGCCCGGAAGAGCAAGACTCTCGAGACTCACGCCTTGGAGTGCTTCGCTGATCTTTGAGTTGGCGATCCAATCGACTGCTTGTGCGTCGAACTCTGGACTTGGACCGTGCGGACCAAACTGGAGTGGACCTCCGAGCTCTAACGACAGATGGCCGGTTCCGATAATCGCGACGCGGAGATCGGACTCCCAGCTCTCGACCCATCGTCGAAGTGCGGCACCAAGTGCAACGAATCGACTCGGCTGGGGAAGCGGTGGAGCGAAGATATTGGTATAGATCGGCACGACCGGGAGGTCGTTTTGAGGTCGGAGCGTAATGATGGGGCAGGTAACGCTGTGGTCGAGTCGTAGCTCATTGCTGAAGGCAAGATCGAAACCATCGTCGAGGCCGCTCCTTAGTAGATGTCTCGAGAGGTCGGTGTTGCCAACCATCTTCATTTTTGGAAGTGCGAACTCACGCTCCTCGTTGTACCAGTTGGCATCGTAGACCGGGGCGTTGCCGACGAGAAACTGGGGCATATTGTCGAGCCAGAGCTGGTGAAAGTGATCGGACCCTACGAGAACCAGGAGATCGGGGCGGGCAACCGTGAGCGTCTCGCGGAACTGCTCGACCTTACGAATCCACTCCGGGGCGAACGGAGGTTGCTCGTCAGGTGGTAGCTGAGAGGTTCGAAAGTAAAAGGGGTGGTGTGTCGATGCTATGATCGCCGCAATGGTGGCCATGACGCTTGGAGCTCCTAACTCAACGGTGGTAGGGGAGTTTGTGATGTTTGAAAGTAAGCGTGGTGTTCAACTTCAAGATAGATCTGGGAACCAACGGGATTGCGCATCTCTTCGGCGATCTGACCGAGGAGTCCGGCACATCTCGCAAGGAGCGAGACGCCTCGAAGGATCTCAGATGGTATGCGAAGGTCACAGAGGACCGCACCACATACCCCTGCTCCGTTGAGTGGCAGGGTGCGTTGGAGGATCTGTGGGTGGACTCGTCCGATCGCTGCGAAGAGTGCGAGGTGCGGTCCGAAGACATGCTCGGCCTTCGCAAGTTCCATGAGGGCCCTCGTACGGGGGTCTGAGAGCTTGTGAACGGGATGCCCGAGTCCAGGAATGTAGCGTTGATCCGCTCGAGCTTGGGTCACAACCTCTGTTGCAATCTCGTCCCAAGCCTGGTCATTGTCGAGATCGTCGGGGAATCCGCTCGCAAGTGCCGCTGCGAGAAAACGTCCTGTGTCTTCGGTGACGCCAAGGAATCGTGATCCACCTCCAAGAAGACCGGCGGCGAGAGCGCCTTGAATGGAATCTGGAGCAGAGAGCAGGGTCAGTCGACTCACGATCGCAGTCGGAGTAAAGCCGTGATCTGCTAGAGCGACGAGGACGGCCTCGAAGAGACGGGTCTCTCCAGGGGTTGGGCGTCGCTGGTGAATCATCCACAGGGCAAGTTCACTGAACGATACCTTGCCGATGAGATCGTTGGCAAGATCCAATCCCATGAGAGAGATCTCCGTGGATGTTGAGAGCCCAAGCCCAGTTGGATAGCGGTCTTCGTTCACTCGCTCTCCTTTGTGGTAGATGGATGAGATACTGGTTGCTCAGAGTCGAGCCAGGCCCGTAACTCGTCGGTATGCTCCCCGATAGTTGGGGGCGCCATTCGATAGGTGACCGGTGTCTCTGAGAATGTAATTGGGTGACGGATCATCCTCAACTCCTCCCCTCGGTAAGGAAGCGTGACGATCGGGGCCAGCCCGAGTTGGTCGGCGAGCGTTACTCCTGCGTCGACCGTAACGATCGGGGCGCAGGGGACCTTGGCAGCGGTTAAGGTCTCGAACCACGCTGTGGCGGACTTTGTGGCGAGTAACTCGACGAGGATCGGTCGGAGCTTGTCGCGGTTCCTCGTTCGATCCTTGTTGGTGACGAAGTCAGGGTCGAAGGCAAGATCAGGCCTACCAAGAGCGGTGACTAACGCTTTGAACTGTCCGTCGTTGCCCGCTATGACGACGAGCTCGCCGTCGCCCGTGGGAAAGGGTTCATAGGGAAAGAGGCTTGGGTGTGCGTTTCCCATGCGGTATGGTACGACACCTTCCATAGCGTAAGAGTTGCTATGGTTCGCTAGTCCCGAGAGAGCCGAGGCCATGAGGCTCACCTCGACGTGTTGGCCTCGTCCAGAGGACGCTCGCTCATAGAGAGCGGCGAGGATTCCGGTAGTGCAGTGCATTCCGGCGAGGATATCGAAGACGGAGATGCCTGAACGGAACGGAGGACCATCTGCCTCGCCGGTCAGCGACATGAGCCCAGACATCGCCTGAATCATAAGATCGTATCCCATCATCTTTGCTCCAGGCTCTTGGGAGCCGAAGCCTGAGATAGAGGCGACGATCAGTCCTGGGTTGAGCTGTCGAACTGCGTCGTAGTCGAGATTGAACTGGACAAGCTGTCCCGGCTTGAAGTTCTCAATCATGATGTCGGCTCGTTGTACGAGGGAGTGTGCACGATGAAGGTCCGTTGGATCCTTGAGATCAAGGACGATTGACTTCTTGTTTCGGTTGATGGAGAGGTAGTAGGTCGCCTCGCCTCGGTGAACCGGTGGCATCCAGGTCCTCGTATCGTCGCCAGCGGGACTCTCCACCTTGATGACAGTGGCTCCCATGTCTGCAAGCAACATCGTCGCGTAAGGTCCCGCCAGAATTCGTGAGAAGTCCGCTACGACGAGTCCAGTGAGTGGACCTTGAAGAGCACGGTCGGTCATTAATTCATCTTCGGGGCTCATCACTCCTCTTCCTTGGCGATGCTTGGAGCATGAATATTCTCACAGTCGGGCCAAATCCACCTTAGCGTTGCTCGGGAGCTACCGCTGAGAGTGGGTTCGGCCCACCACGGTTTACAGTACTCTATGCGGACATCTGTCCGGATAGAGTACTGTAGCGAAGGATCGGCACGCGTACCAATCTCAGAGATCGACGATGTCGATAACTGGGATGGTATTGAGCCTGAGGAGATCCGCTTCGATGAGGCGCTGCGCCTCAAGGAGGGGCGGAAGATAGCGTAGGATCATTGTCTCTGGCTCGATCTCAGATGCGGCTGCGTTGACATTGATCGAGGCGATTGCCCTCCCGTTGCTCGAGCGAAGCGGCAGGGCAATTGATCGGATCCCGAGGGCGAGTTGCTGGTCGGTCAATGCCCATCCTTGGTGACGCACCGCTTCGAGTTCTGTCTCAAGCTCTATGTAGTTGAGATGCCAGAGCGCGGTGACGTGTGATCTCGATGGGGTCTGGAGCACAGATCGGAGAACGTTCGATGGTAGATCTGCAAGCAGTACTTTTCCGAGTGAAGTGGCGTATGCGGGGAAGCGCGTACCGATGTGAACCGAGAGGCTAACGAGTTTTTGTACAGCTGCTCGTGCGACGTAAATTATGTCGGAACCGTCAAGCTTGGCTATTGAGCAAGACTGATGTGTGGTGGCGGCGAGGCTTTCTAGGTGGGGACGAACCATCTCCCAGGAGCCCTTGGAGTGCACGTAGGCATATCCGAGATCCAAGACGCGAGCAGTTAGCGCAAATCGTCCTTCTTGAATCGACAGGTATCCGAGCTCCTCGAGCGTGAGGAGTATTCGACGCACCGTTGGTCGAGCGAGTCCGGTTCGCTGAGCAATCTGCGAGAGCGTCAGCGGTGGGTCATAGGGGGTGAACGAGCACAAGACATCGATACCTCGAGCGATCGCCTCGATAAACTCCGGGTCGTCGCTTCGCTTGGTCATTTCAACGCTCCATGATGGTTGGGGGTGGACGGGCGTGGGTTAGGGTTCTCTTTCGGAACCTGCGCGTGAGAGCAGTGTACCGCACGATGAGGTCTCTGCTTGGTCTTGCTGATTGTGACCGAGGAAGTCCGGGTCGATGCCATGGTATCGCTGTCTGTGCACAGCACCGGGAAGGGTGGCATCTGGTTCTGGTCTTGTAAACTCCCCGCACGTGAGCTCAGGGGCTCCATGACTCCTCGGGAGCGACGTAGGGTGTTCATCGGCCTGCTCGGAAGTGGTTGCTCTTCGTAGATGCGAGAGATTCGCGCCCCCCCTATAGGGTGTTGAATCAGTAGCGTTCGGTAGTTCGCATTGCGTGGTCTCGGTCAACGTGGCGGGATCGTTCTACGAGGTGAGAACCTTGTCGAGGGCGTACCAGCGTGATGCCTGCGTGCTTAGAAGATCTTTGCCGCTGAAGGACATAGTGGCTTCGGTGGGTGATGCTGGTGCCATCGGAGATTCACCTTTCTATTTATCGCTACGCAGGTCTCTTGGTTGGACAGCCCATGAAGCTCTCAAGCTCGAGCGTAGCTCGAGAGGCTGAAGAGGTATCGGCGGGGCGTGCTGAGATCTGGCGTAGACGGCATCCTTCTTCGGGCAAGGCGGTATGTGACTGTGCTTGCGTCGATAAGCGCTACGAGGAAGAGAACTCTCATGCACAGCGGAGGAGAAAGCCTCCGTAGTGGAGAGGTTAGTTAAGCAGATGTTGTGTGGAAACTTCAGGGAGGATGGCAGCTCTACGTTGCTGCGGTCGGAGTGGTCAGCGTAGGAGATCGATGACCGCAAAAGTCAGGTAAGAGTCGAGCTGTTCTCGGAGACGGAGAGCGCGAAGTGTCGTTCTCGAGCTGCCGGTTTTTCCGTTTTGAGCAACCATGGAGGTGTGCAAGCGCATAGGGCGGTCGTATTGGTCTCGCTCCAATGAGGCGTGGATGGTCCCTTGCGAAGTCTCGATCACGGCGTTCCCTGAGTCGAGAAGGTGGTCGATGGCGGTCTCGAAGACTCCGGGGAGCCAATCGGTGGTTGTTCCGAAAAATGTTGCGTCTTTGGAGGTGAGCTGAGCCTCAACGCGTTGGTCAGCTTCGATATCGCTCACAAGGGTAGTGCTGCCACCGACGTAGGTCCAGGGTAGGTCGATCTCACTTGCGATACACCATGAATGGTCCTCGGGCCACCAAAGGTTTGGAGTCTGACCTTTGGAGTCGACGAAGTTCAACGCTGCGCTGATTGGTCCTTCGTAGAGAAAATAGTTGCGAGAAGGAAGAGCGACGCGCTCTCCTGAAAGGACGGTCGGAGGGATTGGGTCAGGAACTCGTTGGAGCAAACGGGGTGCACTACTGTCTGAGCTCAGGGCGGTAGTCCCCTCCCATCCGTACCCGTCCCACAGGCAGAACCAGCAACGGTCCGTTGCCGAGGTGTGGCGCGCAAGAATCTCTACGAGTGCCTGAGCATGACTGGCGTGAAGCGTTCCCTCTAGGGGAGCGTTGAGAGGTAGCGGTGGCGTACCCTCAGAAGATCGCTCAGGGATAGCGATCTCATGAAATTGCGTAGTTGCCTCAAGTCTGATGCCGCTCCATGCGGCCACTGCCCGCCAGGTAAGTGGATCGGTGTCGGCATTGACCTTACTAGCAGGATGGAGAAGACGCACGTAGGACTCGAATCCCGACGGTATGACTGACGTAAGGAGCCCGGAGCCGAAAGGAGCTAGGCGGCCTTTGATCCAGTCCGCCTGTTTGACATCTGAACTCCACTTGATCTCAGTGTTGTTAGCTATGGTCCAAGACTATCAACGGAGGACTGCGAGACGGCTGCCGTCAGGTGTATGGCATGTGAGTCGAGATCCATCTCGAAGTTTGAAGTTGGGCCTGGTGAATGAGCGAACCTCGCGCCGCAGAAGTCGCGCTTGTGCGGCTTGGAAATCCGAGGTGACTCGTTCGGAGGAACCGATACTTGCGTCGTACTCTGAGACGATAGTGGTATCCACCACTATCGGGGAAGCACGGAGGTCTTTACCATCCCGCTTGTACTTCTGGAGGTGGCAGGTCTACATCATTGAAGTTGTGACGAGCGACCTGTGAACTCACGGCGGTGACTAAGTCCTTGAGATTGAGGGCGGGGGCCGCCGTCCTTCGTACCCAGACCTACGTTGCCGGAGTTTTCGACTTCATTTGGTTCTAGGTCGGAGCGAACCCAGATCTCGCGATGAGTTCCGCCTGAAGGTTCACGGTCTATCAGACCTCTGCCTGAGTCGGTCGTTGCTACGTCTGGAGCAGCGAGAGTCCAAACGTCGGCTGTGGCTGTGCTGACCTATTGCCCTGGTCCGGCGAAAGGAATTGTTGTTCCTCAGAGTAGTGCCCGCTGACATTGGCATTCACTTCGGCAACAAACAGGTGATCGCTGTCCTCTCATCGGCATCGAAGTCTGCATGGAGGTCACACCTAGGCTGAGCGGACTCCTCGGCATAGTCATTGGAGGTCGACGCTGGGGCGCCCTCTACTCTTCGGCTTCTCCTCTACCTGACTCACTTCGTCACGCTCAGCAGCAGGTGAGAATGTCGGTCGATCGAGCGTACAGGGCCGATCCGGTTGTTCGCTCCTGCGGAGAGATCACCCGACGGCGTCGGAGAGGGAGTCGAGCAAGGCGCGCACCGTGCAGTGGTGTGCCGACCACGCCGACCACGACACCATCGCCAACCGGCCAACCACCGACGGGCGCTCTGTCACCGGCGCAGCCGCGACCTCGGAGATCGTGACCCCGAAGGCATCTGGGGCCGGGCCGAGCATCGGGTAGGCACGTCCCACCCACCGTCCGATCAGCCGGCGGCGCTCACGCCCCGTGACGCTGCGCTCCAGCCCGGCACAGAGGCTCATCAGGTGCACCGCCACCGACTGGGGGTTGCGACGGTCGCTACTCGTGGCGTGCTGGACCGCGAAGCTGTCCACGAGGTCTTGGACGATCCCGATCGACGCTTCACCCGCAAGACCGCACTTCCACTCCTCGAGCGAGCAATACCGCTCCCAGCAGCTCGGCGCAGACAGCATGTACGCGTGGACCGGGCCGTC
>JAJYZP010000070.1 GCA_021799875.1 Actinomycetes bacterium
ACCAACCGATCATTGGAGGTCCTTATAGCTCTAACTTTGAACTCTCCGCAGTACGTGCGGTGAACGTGGTCGAGCGACTCTCGACCGTAGACAAGATCAATCCCGTTCGGCTCGCCGCTACAGGATACGGTTCGACTCGTCCTATCGTCCCGAACTCGTCGCCGGCGAATATGGCCCAGAACCGGAGGATTGACGTTGTAATTCTCAATACGAGTCCATCAGGAACACAAGTTAGTTAACTACATCTCCATGGAGGGATCGATATGGCCGCCGCAAAGTCGGATAAGGATGACAAGAGTGATGAGAAGAAGAAGGGTGGGAAAAAGAAGCTAGTGATCATCGTTCTGCCGGTCCTGCTCCTTGCAGGTGCTGCAGCTTATTTCTTGGTGCTCAGCCCGAAACCGGCTCAAGCAACCTCGGCGAAGGCAAAGGCCGCAGCGGCAAAGGCACTCGCAGCACTACCACCAGTTCTTGTGAGCGGACCGTCTGTGACGACGAACCTATCTGATGGGCATGTGGTCGAGGCCTCAGTGCAGCTCTCCTTCATTCACGGCACGCTTCCGGCAACTGTGACTGCAGTGAGTGCGCAGATGAAGAGTGCGATGATTCAAGCTTTGGCCGCTTGGACCTATCCAGCGCTTTTGGCGCCGTCCGGTAGAACAAAGCTCAAGGCGGAGTTAATCGCTGATCTCAATGCCATCTTGGCGACTCAGCCGACCAAGGAAAAGATCTTAAATCTCTACTTCACCAACTTCATCATGCAGTAGCGACGAACTCTGCCTCGCACTTTGGGCCGTTTCCGCTACTGAGAGGCCGTGGGTGACTCGAGGCGGGTTTAGTGAGGTCCTCGTGTCACGTTGAGGTGACTTGAACTCGATACTCGCGAACAACACCGAGACGATCACAGTGGTCGATGGATGGAAGGATGCTGTGTGATCCTTCGACCCTATGCCGTAAGAGGAAGCCGATGAGGTGGATAGAGCGAGCAGGTCGATAGCTCTTCGAAGTGCGTCATCTCCTTCGTTTCTTGTACGGTTCGACCGGTGGGTCTAAGTTGAGAGCTCGCGCTTTGGGAGCGCTCACGTTGCCGAGATGTCATTCTCTGCCCTACGACAGGTGTCGGCCGTAGCGAACGGCCGATCAAAGGACCTGAGGTAGAGATCGTGGGGGAGTGATTTCACAAGCACCGTGGGGGAACGGTAAAGAGAGCTGAGAACCTGCCGATACTATCAAGGTGAGTAGTACTGACGGAGCTGTCATTGGGATGCGGTCCTCGAAGCGAGGAGCGAAGCTTTTTGATTTTCGCCAACCAAAGACCTTGGAGCGCAATCAGCTCAAAGCACTTCAGATGGTTTTCGAAGGCTTTGCTCGCCCCGCATCATCGATTCTCGGCGCTAACCTTCGGGTCTCTTCTCGAATCGAGGTGACCGACGTTGATCAACGTACGTGGGAAGAGCTCCTGAGCGACGACGCCGATCCATCGGCAGTCTCGGTCTTTAACTTGGCGCCACTTCCCCCGAGGGCCGTTTTGATCGTACCGGCGAAGTTGGCACTTCTGATGGTTGATCTCCGACTCGGTGGTGGCGGCAGCGAGGTAGAGGCGGTGCGCGCACCTACCGATATCGAACAGGTAATCATCTCAACGGTCGTTGGAGAGGTCATAGCGCAGATCCCCATTGCCTTCTCATCGCTCGTGGAGCTGCGGGTCGACCGTCTCCATCAAGAGGTGGCGCTGCAGTTCGTGCAGGGCATCCCGTTGAATGAGATGTGTGTTACCGTCAAGATGAGCATGACCATCGCTGAGCGCGACCCAGCTGAGGTGACGCTCGTACTCCCATTTACCATGCTGCGACCGATCCTTGATCAGCTCGGAAATCGTCCAACCTCTGTTGTCGAGCGTCAGTCGGAGAGCTTCACCAAAGCACTCTCAGAACGGCTGCTGGATACCACTGTGGAGGCGAAGGTCGTCTTCAAGCCAACGCAGTTGACTTCGGGAGAGATTTTGAGCCTAGAGCCGGGTGATGTTATCCGCCTTGGTCACCGCCAGGGCACGGCGCTCGATGTCGTGGTTGACGGAGTGAGGCTGTATCGGGCGCAGCCAACTCAAGTCGGAACTCGTGTAGCGATCTTACTCGTGGAGGAGAACTAGTGGAAGATCTTCAACCGGAACAGGGAACGAGAGGCCTCGACGCGGCAGTACGTCGATTTGGTGCGGATCGCAACACTCCACTCTCGGTGTTGAAGAATGTCGAGATGCAGATCTCGGTCGAGCTCGGTCGAGCTCGTATGAGCGTTGGGGGACTCCTCTCACTAGCCGCCGGTGATGTCGTCGAGCTTGATCGATCGGCTAACTCACCGGTCGACGTCTTGGTTAATGGGACGCTCGTCGCTCGTGGTGAGGTCGTCGTGGTCGACGACGAGTTCGGTGTACGCGTCTCTGAGATTGTAGGGCGTGAAGAAGCCGCTCCAAGTGAAAGCGAGTAGCTCCAGTGTCGGAGGTCATGCTCGTTGGACGCTCCATAGCGTCGTTGGCCCTAGTGCTTGGACTCGTTGTACTCTTTGGTCGATTCGCCAAACGTGGCTTTAAGGTAGGTGGGGTTCGGCGCTTAGCGCCCCTGCAAGGGCTTGTGGTGGAGTCCAAGGTCTCGCTCGGAAAAAGTCAGAACATTGTTATTGTGCGTGACCGATCGACTCGCATGGTCCTTGGTGTAACTGCGACGCAGATAACACTTCTGGGCTCAAGTGAGATCGTCAGCGAGGTCGCCCTGTCTGAGGGCGAGCCCCGACCGGTCGTGGAGTCGATCGATCTTCGAGATTCGGCCGATCCTACGGTCGCACTGTTATCGCAGTGGGGGGAGAGGAAACCCTCCGTAGTATCAGGATTGTCAAGGGGCTCATGGATGGCGTTCCTTGAACAGATGAGAGGAGCACGCGCTCAGCGCTAGCTCCCCCAACGGAGGAACTTTTGCCATCCAACTCACTGATCGGGACCTTGGTTCCCCATCTCACATCCCCAACGGCTCTGCCGTCAGTCCATCTCAACCTCTCGGGGTCGTTTGCGAAACCGACCAGTTCGATCATCATCATCATCGTGCTTTCGGTGCTAGCGGTCGCTCCGTCCCTGCTGATCATGCTCACCGGCTTTGTTCGATCGGTCGTGGTGCTCTCACTCACCCGTCAAGCCCTGGGACTTTCTGCCGTTCCACCGAACCAAGTCCTTGCCGGACTTGCCCTATTCATCTCGATCTACGTGATGGCGCCGACGATCTCAACCATCGACCACGTTGCGGTTCAACCGTATCTAGCAGGCAAGATCTCGGCCGTTCAGGCGTACGACGCGGGTCAGGTTCCGCTCAAGGTTTGGATGTTGAAGCAGACTCGAACGACTGAGCTCAACATGTTCGAGCAGGTCTCTGGGTCAAAGGTGCCACAGCCGAAAGACGTTTCTCTCACGGCTCTGATCCCGGCCTTCCTGCTCTCCGAACTCCAGTCGGCATTCATCATTGGATTCGTCATTTTCGTACCGTTTCTCATTATCGATCTCGTCGTCTCTTCGATACTGATGTCGATGGGTATGATGATGCTTCCGCCCACGTTGATCTCACTCCCCTTCAAGATTCTGCTCTTTATCTTGGTTGACGGCTGGACGCTCGTAGTTCATTCGCTCTTGGTGAGTTTTCGATGAACGAATCGAGCCTCATCTCGATCGCAAGTTCGGCTCTCTTTGTGGGCATGCAACTCGCCGGACCTGCGCTTGCGGTCTCGCTGATCGTCGGATTGCTCGTTTCACTCTTTCAAACCTTGACGCAACTTCAAGAGTCAACCCTGACCTTCCTTCCAAAGCTTCTTGCGATCGCCGGAGTTATCTACTTCACGGCGCACTGGATGATCTCCCAGTTGACTACCTTCACGATTTCCTTGTTCGGAGAGATCCCAAAGCTACTCGGCGGGGGATAGCTCGTGAACCTTACCGTTGAGCCGGCCGTTCTCACGGCCTTCCTCTTGGCGATGGCTCGAAGTTTTGGATTTGTCTATTTTGCCCAACCCTTTGCGTTGCCATCCATTCCCCGCATCGTCCGAGTTGCACTCGGTGTGGCATTCGGCATCGCTGGGGGAGCTCGTATGGTCCACCAAGTGGCGGTGCCGAGCTCAACGGGGTCCTTGGTGGTTGGGATCCTCCTACAAGGGGTCGAGGGAGCCTTGATTGGCTATCTCGTGAACGTCTTCATGAATATTGGAAGTTCGGCGGGCTCATCTGTTGGCCTCTTTGGTGGCTTCTCGCCTCCACCGTCTCTCGATCCGCTCTCTTTGAACCAGTCGCCGAGTACCGGCCAGCTCTACGGATTACTCTGGATGACGCTGTTCTTTGTGTCAGGCGGGGCGACCCTGGTTGTCGGTGGTCTGTTGAATACCTTTCGGGTCTCTACGATCTTCTCAACACCGGAGCTTGGCTTTGTCATTGTGGTCAAGAGCGTCTCGGTACTCATGGGGGCAGCCATCCAGATCGCAGCCCCCATCTTGGCGGTGCTTTTTCTGACACAAGTCATCGTCGGAGTCTTGACGAAGGTCGCCCCTCAGCTCAATCCGTTCATGTTCTCCTTCCCGCTCCAGATCCTTCTTTCGCTCGCGTTGATCTCGTTATCGCTCGTGTTGCTCCCCTCTTTCTTGGGCAACGCTGTGCAGTACATGATCAGTGCAGAGCACGATCTCATCGGAGGTTGACGAGGTGGCATCTCCCGATAAAACTGAGAAGCCCACGGCGAAACGCCTCAAGAAGGCGAGGAGCAAAGGTCAGATTGCACGGTCACCTGAGATCGTCTCGTGGGCTCTCCTCCTCCTTCTCTCTTTTCTCGGACCACTCATTTTCCAAGTTGCGAGTCCACTGTTTGTTCAGCTGTTTCTCTCGTTCTACAACCTCACGCACGGTCAGCTGACGAGTGCGACCGCTCTGATCTTCCTCGAGAGAGGTTTCCAGGTCTTCGTGGAGGTCGTTCTCTTGGCAGCTGGAGCGGGGTTCGTCCTGTCACTACTGGGCAGCGTTGCTCAGGTGGGATTCAATCTCTCCCCCTCGGTTTTAGGGATGAAGTTCTCTCGGTTGTCGCCGGCAAAAAATATCAAGAAGATCTTCTCAGGCGGAGGGTTCTTTGAACTAGCAAAGTCAGTGATCAAACTGACGCTTGTGGCGCTCATGGCCTGGCTGATCATTCACGCAAAGGCGTCGGCCCTCGCGTCAGGGCAGCTGTCGCTCTCCGAAGCGATCGCCGATACCGTTAGTGGTTCGGTCACGCTGTTGCAGTCCATAGCGGTTGTGGGGTTAGCTCTGGGTATCGCCGACTACGCACATCAAAAGCACAAGATCACGAAGTCGTTGTATATGACAAAACAAGAGGTGAAGGACGAGCACAAGGAGTCCGATGGTGACCCTGCGGTCAAGGGTAGGATTCGCCGTCTTCAGCGTCAGATGGCTCGCCAGCGTATGATGAGGCTGGTTCCAGAGGCAGATGTTGTCGTGGTGAACCCAACGCACTACGCCGTTGCAATCAAGTACGACCCGAGGAAGGCGCTAGCGCCGGTGGTCGTTGCGAAGGGAAGCGGTCATGTGGCCGCTTCAATCAAGCGTATCGCTGGTGATCACACGATACCCATTGTGCGAGATCCAATTCTTGCGCGGACGATGCACGCCACATGCGAGATAGGGGTAGAGATCCCTCCCGTCTTCTTTATGGCGGTAGCGCGTCTGCTTGCTTTTGTCTACCGTTTGGAGGGTCTGGCGAGATACTACGAGACCTCCTTCCACACATCTCCCTCTGACCTGCCTCAAGATCTCTTGGAGAAGGCAGCTGCGATGTCGTGATCGATCGTCGATTCGGTGAAGAGCTTCGCTCAGAGAGAACCCGAACCTGACTCAAGGTCGACGGTGTGCGTGACGATACTACTTGTGCCAGGATGGCCAATCAGCAGACACAGGAATGGTCCTTCCCTCAAGGTGTGTGACGTTGAAGCCTCATAGAGCAGCTCTGGCAGTACCTCTCGCTGTGATCTTGATCGTGGTCATGCTCGTCGTGCCCCTCCCTTCGTTTTTGTTGGATTTTCTCATTACGACGAATATCACCTTTGCAATGATCGTCTTGGTGGTTGCGATGCGTGTCAAAGATCCACTCGAATTCTCTGCGTTCCCATCGGTATTACTCATTGCAACGATGTTTCGGCTTGCGCTCAACGTGTCTGCCACGAGACTCGTCCTACTCAGAGGTTATGCCGGAGCCGTGATCGAGAGCTTCGGTCATTTCGTTGTCGGTGGCTCGGTCGTCGTCGGTCTCGTCATCTTTCTGATCTTGTTCATCATCCAATTTGTGGTTATTACCAACGGTGCGGGTCGGGTCGCTGAGGTTGGAGCTCGCTTTACGCTCGATGCAATGCCGGGCAAGCAGATGGCGATCGATGCGGATCTCAATGCGGGTCATATCGATGAACACGAGGCCCGGCGCAGAAGAAGCCATATAGCTCGTGAGGCGGATTTCTACGGGGCGATGGATGGTGCTTCGAAGTTCGTCAAAGGTGACTCGATTGCAGCTGTCGTAATCACGATGATCAATCTGCTCGGCGGCTTTGTCGTCGGCGTCGTTCAAAAGCATCTTGGCGTCACCCAGTCGATCGATACGTACTCGCTCTTGTCCGTAGGCGATGGGCTCGTCTCGCAAATTCCTGCGCTCTTGATGTCTGTGGCTACCGGTCTCGTCGTGACCCGAAGCTCCAATCAAGAAGACTTCGGCCTAGATCTGCTCTTGCAACTCGGTCGACAAGGTAAGGCACTGCAGATAGGTGGTGGGGTGATCGGTGTGCTCGGTCTCTTGCCGGGACTCCCAAAGCTGCCATTTCTTGCGGTGGGGGCCACCATCTTCCTGCTTGGTCGTCGAGCTGACTATCGTCAGAACCGCGAGGTGGAGCAGGGAACTAGCGTTGAAGCTGCTCCCGAAAGCCCAGTTGTGGACTCAGATTCCGCTCAGGTCAACGTCGAAGCTCTCGAGCTCGAGCTCTCTCTCGACCTCTTGGACGTCGTTGATACTCAGATCGGTGGAGACCTCTTAGACCGAATCAAGGGACTGCGACGGAAGCTAGCTGGTGAGCTCGGGGTTACGCTTCCTCCGGTTCGTACCAGGGATAATCTCTCGCTTTCTCCCGGGGAGTACGTTATCCGGGTCTATGAGGTCGAGGTGGGTCGAGGTCATGCACCGGCGGGACGCGTGCTAGCAATGGGCGATAACCTCGAGTCTTTACCGGGCGAACTGACACTCGAACCGGTCTTTCAAATTCCAGCGAAGTGGATACCGATCTCAGCGCGCCAACAGGCGATCGTCTTAGGTGCAACGGTGGTAGACCGGGTCTCGGTGATCGTCACACACCTCTCGGAAGCGGTTCGACGCCACGCCGCTGAGCTCCTCTCGCGCCAACAGGTGAAAGAGATGCTCGATGCATTGAAGGTCGCCTCGCCCGTAGTGGTTGAAGAGATGGCTCAGGCGCAGGTGAGCTTAGGTGAACTTCAGCGAGTCCTCCGAGATCTACTCGAGGAGGACGTGCCGGTGCGCAATCTTGCACCCATCATCGAAGGGGTCGTCGATCGATCCCGTATCTCGAAAGAGCCTGACCAGCTTCTCGATGCGGCGAGGAGTGTGCTCGGTGCTTCGATAGCGAATCCCTACGTCATTGGTGGCTCGATAGCGGTTGCAACGATCGATGCAATGAGTGAGGAGCGCCTACTTGACGGGCTTCGGATCGTCGATGGTCGTCAGAGCCTTGCTCTAAGCCCAACTGAGCTTGCTGGGCTTAAGCGGCAGGTGGAAGATGAAAAGGAGCGGGCGACGGCTCAAGGCTTCGACCTCGTACTCGTCTGCTCGACGCCGTTGCGCCGGGCGCTTCGGACACTGTTGCGCAGTGTTGGTTGCGAGTGCGCGGTCTTGGCAGTGAGTGAGATCCCGAATACGGTTCGGGTCGTACGAATAGGGACGGTGAATATCGATGACACAGCTTCGGTTCGAAGGTAAGTCGGTCGAGGAGGCGATCAGTAAGGCTCGATCCGCGTGTGGCGAACGGGCCAAGATCGTCTTTGCTCAGCGCATTAAGCGCAAGAGCATCTTCGGACTGCGGACGCGCCATCACTATGAGATCGTCGCTGAACCATCTCAAAGCGACCTCGTAGGCGAAGCCTCGACAGAGGTCGATCGTTCTGCTTTTGCACAAGAGCTCCGTGCTGCCGTATTTGGGGGAATCGAGTCGAATGTCGATCGAGATACCTTTGAGCGACGGTCGACGCCGATGGAACGATATCGCTCCTACGGCGAGACGTCGTCGTGGGGTGAGAGCAACAGTGTCGCGAGCGTCGAAGAGGCGATCGCAACCAACGATGAGCGCCACCGCCAACTACCTCCATACTCCGACCATGTGCGCGTCTTTCGGCGTGATGGCTCGAAGGAGTTGAGAGCTTCGTTCGCCTCCCCACCATGGCTCGACAGTGATGAGGAGATCGGAGAGCATAGCGAACGGAGCATCGGTGGCTTTGGTGGCTCTCATGAGTCGCCGGAGATGTCGGAGACCCCAGAGGTGGCAGATGAGAGCGTGCTTCGGGAGAGGCGAATCGAAGCGCTCCGAGGTCAGGGCTGGTCCGAGGTTGTTGACTTTACCTCCTCGCCGTCGATCATCGATCTCCGGTCATCTGAGGTGTTGCTGAGCTACGTCCCCGATCCAGCGGAGCGATTCCACCTCGTGGACGAGGCCCCGAGCGGTGGTCTTGCATCCTCCTCTGCTCTGAGCATGCTTCACGATCTTCCACAGCTCTCGGGTCCAACAACGGTGATCTTTGCAGGACGCGCTGGATATGATCAAGGCCAGACCTTCACCTCGCTCTGTGAGATCTACGGCGTTCGAGAGTGCGATCGATTCATCTTCTCGAGCTCGCCCGACGTTCAGGTCTGGGGGGCCTCGGATGCTCATGGAGCGGAGGAGATGGATCAGGCGCTCGAGGCGGGCCGATCGGTTGCAATGTGGATCGATGACGAACTCTGTTCAGAGGTCGCTGAGGCATTTGCGGGCCAAGACACCGTCCTTGTGGCCCAGGTCGATCTCGATCAGCCGCTGTCTTTAACCGAAGAGTACCTTGTCGGTCTTCCTGGAGTCCAAGCTCTCTGTGTCATGGGGGCCAAGCACTCCAGTGATCCTCGTCCGATCTTGGGCCTTGGGCTGCCGGTAGCGACCGTAGATGGGAAAGTTTCGACTGTTGCAACGTGGATGCGATTGCTCAGACGGCACGGAGAACGGTAGATGGGGAACAAGGCGAAGCTGACGCTCTTCATAGCGGTCGTAGCTCTGGTCCCCTCTATCTTGGAGTACCTGAGGGGCTACTCGATGCTGACCACTCTCTTGGTCCATGTGCTCCTTGCTCTTGCATTTGCAGTGCTTGCCGTCACGCTTCTCTACGCGGGTGCCGCAATCTTCAAGATCCAGAACTTTGAAACACGCGCACGACAGCTCAAACTTCAGCAACTGGATCCATCGTTATCGTTGGAGCAACCTGGAGAAGGTGTGACCTCACTCCCCGGGCCGACGACCGACGAGGATCAGTAAGGACAGCTGGAGGACGAGAGCGTCGTCGTCCTCGTCGAGGGCCATGGTGCCCTCGCCAAAGAGCTTCCCGACGTCAAGGTGGCTTCGCGACGGCTCTAGTCGATGGATCCGAAACGAGGCTATGTGTTGTTGATCCGGCTCGACCGGATTTGGCCATGAGAGATTGCTGAGCCCAGGGGAACCGAGGCTGACGGTGCGAGAGAGAAAGGTATCGACAAAGCGTCGATTCCAAAGCGCTGCGGTCTGCCAACCACTTGCGATG
>JAJYZP010000071.1 GCA_021799875.1 Actinomycetes bacterium
CTCTTTATTCAAGTGATCAACGCAAGATCTACTCGCAAGGGAGCACCACTACGCAAATGTCTTGCATGTTCTGGGCGATCACCGGTAGCGATCATTAGTCGGTTCACAACCGGTCAGGATGCTCCGGTCTCCGTTATCGCGACTTCTCTTTATCAAGCACTACCTCCCAGCTCCGACCCGAACACTGCTCAAAAAATCGGAAATGGCCGAAAGTTACTCTCTTTCGCAGATTCACGACAGGACGCTGCCTTCTTCGCTCCCTATCTAGATAGAACCTACGCTCGAGCCATCGAGCGTAGGTTGATCTGGGAGATAGTTAAACAATATAAGGGTGAAGACCCGCGATACGAGGACCTCGTAGTCCCCATCCGAAAACTTGCGGAGCACTCTCAGGTATTAGATGAGGATGAAAGCGCCCTGAACAACGGGAACCGAGTTAGATCGTGGCTCATGCGCGAGATTTTAGCAGTTGATCGGCGTCAAAGCCTCGATGGAGTCGGCCTGGCCGAAATCACTGTCGCCATACCGAAGAACTGTCAAGTTCCCCCGATCCTCGAGAAGCTTGGTCTGTCGAACGAAGAGGGTATGGACCTGGCAAGGGTATTACTCGACACCGTGAGAATGCAAGCCGCAGTGTATATGCCAGATGGAGTGGAAATCAAAGATCCAATCTTTTCCCCGAGGAACGTCGCTACCGTTATCCGCGCGCAGGGGTCAAGTTCAGGAATACTTGGTTGGAGTCCGACCCGAAACATCAACCGTAGGCTCGATTACCTTAATAAGTTGTTCCGGAGACGACAAATTGGAGCAGATCCAAGAGAAATGTTGTCAGGCATCTGGACAAATTGGCTCACGGGCTCCAATAGCCCTTGGTCTAAGGTCCTTCTAGCCCGTCACGACAGTAAGTCGGGGACCCTCCACGCCCTCGACCCGACCCGGATCAGCTTCTTAGCATCGCAGGAAGGTCATTACGCCTATCGCTGTGACCAATGCCGACAGATATGGTGGCGTTCAATCTCGGGCGTGTGCCCAACCTACCTCTGCCCCGGGACCCTCAACCCCCTTGGAAATAATCCCGATCACAGTGATAACCACTACTTGAGCCTCTATACGTCTCTCAAATCGTTAGGACTTCGAGTTGAAGAACACACCGCACAACTCGGATCGGAGTACGCTGGTCAGCTACAGCAACAGTTCCTCGATGGTGACGTCAACGCTCTGAGCTGTTCAACCACTTTTGAGCTCGGAGTCGATGTCGGAGAGGTGCAGGCCGTCCTCATGCGCAATGTTCCTCCATCACCGGCGAACTACGTCCAGCGTGCGGGACGGGCTGGACGTAGAACGGGCTCGGCAGCGCTCGTTGTCACATTTGCCCAACAGCGAAGGCATGATCTTCACTACTTCAACAATCCAGTGGCTATGATCGATGGCCACGTCAAAGCTCCGATCATCTCACTCGACAACCCACAAATATCCCGAAGGCACGTCCACGCCATAGCGTTTGCAGCGTACGAGCGCAAACATGTCATGGAAGGGGGTGAATGGCACAGGTACGTTGAGACCTTCTTTATGCCCACCAATGAGGATGAAACTTCACCGGTAGATACCTTTATTGAGTGGCTTCGATCACGCCCTTCGGATCTGCAAGAGTCTCTTCTCCGTACGGTTCCGGAGCACCTACACAGCAAGCTCGGTCTCGAGGACTGGTCCTGGGTCGACGCACTCCTAAAGGAGGATGACCATCTTGAGAATCATGGCTGGTTGGAACGCGCCACCTCCGAGGTACGGCGAGAACTGCTGGACATCGACGAGGCGATAAACCAAACGCAACGCCGGATAGCGGAAGCACGCGTTTCGCGCCAGGACAGCCAGGCACAAAAACTTGCGGGATACCTCCACGCAATTTTCGCCGTGAAAAAGACCCTAGCTGATCGATACTTAATCGATTACCTTGCTCAACGTGTCGTACTTCCTAAGTATGGATTTCCGGTCGATGTTGTGACACTTGACGTATCGAGAGACAACGATAAGAACACTGGCCAAGTTGATCTTTCCAGAGATCTACGGCTTGGGATTACCGAGTTTGCACCCGGGTCAAAGGTGGTTGCGAACAAAACAATCTGGGAAACGACTGGACTCCGCATACCTGCGGGCAAAGCACTCATCGACTCGGTATGGGCTACATGCGATAGTTGCGGTAGGTTCCGTACCCTGCGAGGTGAAGACCCCAGGGAGTGTCCAACCTGCGCCAGTGTCCAGGTTCGCGAAAGTCGCAGTTTTGTCGTACCAATTTTCGGATTCTTGGGTAAGCAATCAGACGAACGGCCGGGTGAGGCACGCCCCCGTCGCGAAGGCTTGTCGGAATTTAATTTCAGTGACTACGCGTCGGTGGCACCGGAATTTCAGCAAATAATACTCAGCAGGAAAACGGTAAGCATCAGATTTAGTCGACAAGGACAAATAACGGTACTGAATCGTGGGCCAGGGGGACAAGGATTTAGGATCTGCCTGTCGTGTGGCTATTCAGAACAAGCTTCAGTCAAACGGTCACCGAAACAGACACGAGCAGATCACCCACGCCCGGGCCTTGGAAGTAGAACCTGTTCGAGCAGACTCAGTAATCGCCACCTTGGCCATCAATACCTCACGGATGTGGTTGAGATACAACTACCAATACCCATGAACACCAAGGAGGCTCGAAGTACGATGTACGCTCTCCTAGGGGCTATGAACACAATTGGGATAAGTCAATCGGACGTGGACGGCACAGTGCAACCGAATGACAACGGAAACTCCCCGACGATAATTATTTTCGACACCGTGCCCGGGGGCGCGGGTCACGCCCGCCGCATAGCCGACATGTTGGAATCCTTAATGTCCGGAGCCCTCAAACTCGTTGATCAGTGCGACTGCAGCGAGGACACCAGTTGTTATGGCTGCCTCCGTTCCTACATGAACCAACGGTATCACGCTGAACTAGCAAGGGGAGACGCAAAACGCATCTTAGCAAGCCTCATCTAAGAACGGCAACGCTGTGTCGAACGAACCAGGGCATACCAAGATAGGCAGGCTTGCGTCAATTCCACGTGTCATCCGTCGACCAGCATGCAACGTCAACCGCAACCTAAAGCGCGGGTCTTAAGTGGCCACAAGTCTCACCCTAAGAACCCGGTGCGTCGTCCTTCCTGAGGATCCTTGCGGTGTAGCTCGGCGGGAGCATCCTCCTGATAGCCCTAGGCGGAAGTTCAATCTCTGGAAAGGTCTCTACTTGGCTCTTCATAGAACCACCGTAGAGTCCCTCACGGTCGGCTGGGTTATTCGCATCTTGCTTCATCATCTTCTACGACCTCATTACACCTTAGATTTGACGAGTTTTCCAAGCGGAGATTGATACTGCGGGGGGACTAAATCAAATCCCTATCGAGCCGCAAAAAATGTGTGCCCCCTACCGCTACCTCGAGACTCATTTATCATCTATTCTTCAACTGAAAATCTCTCGATCATCAGAGGGCTCGACGATCTCCATGCAGAGTAGGAGTTGAGCGAGACCGCTCCACGCGAGCGGACGAGCCAGGGCCAAGGATAGATCACTACGGGACATAGTTTCTCCGCATATCGTTTCCAACCGGGCACGGGAGTCCATGTTGTCACGAGCGGCCTGCCGGCGAGTCCTTCTATCGGATCCCCAAGGTAGAGCTCGAGTTCACGAGCAGCTGAGATTTCAGCAAGAGTCTCGAGAAGGAAACCCAATCGCTTCGAAGAGAGCTGCAGCTTCTGTAAGAGAGTCCTATCGAAGATGAATACGGCAGGAAGATTTGGATAGTCCACCAGTGCACCTTGTCGGAGGGAGAGAAGTTCACCGGTCAGCCAGATCGCCGACGGACTCACCTCTTTCGAGACCTGTAGATCGGCGGGGCCGAGATCCTCTCTGACCTTTGCGTACGTCACCGCCTTACGAAGGATCGTCGGCGGGGAAGAAGGGAAGTTCTCGATCGGACAAGACAGAGCAAGGGAACACTGCGAGCACCAATCAGGAGCTTGGCGCTCGACCTGAGATCTAGAAAAACCGTAGACCTTACCCGTCATCTCTCCGTTAACCCACTGCCAACCAAGTCCATTCGCACTTCGTGACCCATCGAGGAGATGACGAAAAAAGTGATCCTCTCCGGAGACACGTGAGTGTCCAGAGCGCACCGCCCAATGCGAGGCGTACCACATTCGAGTCTGATTAACGATCCAACCTCGTTGCTGAAGCTCCTCCTCTACACGCCGCAGGCAGACCATTGGGGAGTCAGCCCAGGACTCGAGTTCAACGGGTCGCCCATCATCCCGAGGCGAAGAAAGCGTCTGCCGATCGTATCTCAGAGAGCTTCGCATTGCTCGCCCTACGTTGTTATAGAGGTGACGTGAGTATTCCTGCCACAGGAGCTCATCAACATAGCGATCTCGATCCTTTGCGGGAACATCAGAGACGGCGTCGTAGACCTCTCGCAAGGTAAGGAGTCCATGGCGGATATACGGCGAGAGCATCGTTGCACCTCGCTCTGTCTCCGGACTCACGCGACTCCGTCTCTGAGCGTATCCGGTGACCGTTAATCGAGCCAGCGCGAGATCTGCTTGAGATTGACCACCGAGGAGATCCTTAGCGAGGACAGCCGCTCCAGGACCCTCCAGAAAGAGACCCGAGAGATTCCGATTAATCCAAGAACCGATTGCGTCTCTATCAACGCTACCACCGGAGACGAGATCGTCGAGAGAGAGTCGAGTCACCATATCTGTACGGTAGCAGTACCGGAAGTAGTAGTGATATCCGTCCAGCTCCGCGCGACTCTACCATCGTTCGTGACGTTCTCGATACGATGTTCTAGCTCCGAAAACCGAAGGAGCCAGCGAAATTCAGACACACTCCAATCCCCTACGGCCGAAGTAAGCCGGTCAGCTACAAACCGTCCTGAGTCGAATCACCTCCGTAGAGCTGAGATGGACGAGGCTATCTCCAAAAAGCTCGCCTCAGAGAACTCTGTGTTGAGCCGATCCTCCTGTGGCTCCGGCCCGAGGAGAGCTCTCAAGACCTAGACCTGAGTTTGAAGAAAGCAAAGCCAATTGAGGACGCAGACCCAAATGGGTACACGGATCCACACCCGTGGACCGAAGGGAGCCATCACCGTGACTCCATGCGTCTCAGTAGAGCACGCTTCCTTTACATACTTCACCACCGACCAGTCTTTGGAGGCAACGTATGGTGGACGTTGGGCTATCGTCAACCTCGAGGTGAATCGACCGAAATGGCATCTGCAGCCATACGGTTGGTCAGAGATCCCCAGGACAGAACTGCTTTCTCAGGCCGCCACCGGCACTGATGATCAAACGATCACTTTCGCCTAGCCCCGAACACCTGCGACGCTGAGCTGCACTCGGACTGTGGTCTCCCTTCCGTGTTTCTCACCGTGACTAGGTCTATCTGAGGTCGAAACCGACCCTCTGCTTTAGAGCATGAAGCGCCACGCACTCCAACGAGTCGAGCGCTCATCCTCGTATCGGCAGGCTCGCCTGCGCATGGCTCCACGTACAGCTCGTTGTGCGACACCGCCTCGACTCCACAGATCTCTCATGGTCCAACGATCTCTCCAACAGGCTTCGGCGAGGTCCTGCATGGTGCATCCACCAAAACTGCAGCATGAGGTGCTACAAGTTAAGAAGCGAGAGATCTTCGCGTGACCCATGACACGTATCGAGGTGAGGATCGAGCTACATCGACCTCATGAAGTCCCATTGCTGAGCAGCTCGATCCTTGACGCCCCATCGCACCGGATAAGAGCACTACCCATGGCGTAGCAGCAACACACCGACGGACACACCGCTGAGGCTTCCTCGCTCACCGCAAGCCCTACTCACCGGCCGACGTCGCACAACCCGATCTCAAACGCTTTCAAGCCGGAGCTTTGAACACCGACTTGGCATCCTCTTCGAATGCATCTCGCAGAACGCTACCGTACGGTACGCCACACCATGAGATCGAGACCGAAATCTTTCCGTACACTCGGCAACTCCACACGTACATCACGAGCGAGCAGACCTGAGGCGACTCCACGACGCGCCGGTCACAATTACGGTCTCCAAGAGCACCAGACAGGTCATCGAAACACCGCCCAGGCCGGAAGTGAAAGAACGAATTCACGGATCTCAGCCACGAGCGACGACGAGGCTGGACAACACCACCGCGGAGACTCAGAGTAGGCGACGATCGTGGCTCTTACGACACCGTCAACGGTCCTCGTCGGTCACCTCAACACAGCGAGCCGAAGCTTCAGCACAGCGAGCAAGGCGGAGTGGGTGAAGCTCATCAGAGTCACAGCTTTCGACACAACTACCGACCGAACATTCCAGAGACGGTCACCGTGAGATGCTCCCGAAGACTTCACCGAGCAACCGAGGCAACGAACTATGTTCAGTCACCGAAGCCTGAGAGCATTCCAGGCACGAGCTCTTCAAGAACGCGTACCCACTAGATCCGAATGAGCGGCAACCAGCGACCTCAGTGTTTCCGCCATCCGGGCGAGCTCTGAGGCTGAGCCCAGAGCGTCGTTTGAGCCCTCTGCCGTGCTCTGTGCTGCAGATCGCGCATGTGCGATACGTTCGCTGATCTGTCCAGAGCCATCGGACACTTCACGAACGTTTTCGAGGACCACTGCAGTTGTCTGACTCTGTTGGGCCACTGAAGTCGAGATTGCGTTTTGAATTTCGATAATGCGACCGATCGTCGTACCAATTCGGCCAATTGCTTCGACCGAAGACCTTGTATCGCGCTGGATAGCTTTGATCATGGTCCCGATCTCATCAGTTGCACGTGCGGTCTCGGTAGCGAGCTCCTTGACCTCACCCGCAACGACAGCGAAGCCCTTACCTGCATCACCTGCTCTTGCTGCCTCGATCGTGGCATTGAGCGCAAGAAGATTGGTCTGCTGGGCAATGGTCGTGATCACTTCAAGCACTCGACCGATCTGGGTTGAAGAGTCTGCCAGGCTACCAATGGTGAGACTGGTTGCATTCGACTCCTTCTCGGCCTCGACCCCTACGGTCAGAGCCTCATGCGTATTGTGTGCAATCTCCGCTATGGATCGCTCCATCTCCGTTGCAAGTCGAGAGACCGTCTCAGTACTCTGCGAGATCTGTTCACTCGTGCTCGCTACCACTTCTGTCTGCATCGCAGTGGTGTCCGCCCCTTGCGAAAGCTGACGCGCCGTCGTGGTGAGACGTTCAGACGAAGAAGCTAAGGACTCTGCGCTCTCTGTCACCTCTGTGAGCAGTCCAAGAAGGACGACTTCGCGTTCCTCGACAACTCGTTGACGACGAGCATTTTCCGCCTGGCTCTTCACGACCGTCATAGTAAGTCGGACGCCAGTCGCCAGCAGAGTGAGTGAGGCAATGACGATCGCCCCTTGTCCGATACTGGTGATACCACCAACAATCAAGATGACAAACGAGAGAAGCGCTCCAACCGCTGGGAGCGTGAAGCCGTTTGAGGGAACGTGATCGCTCACCGCATGACGAGACTGGAGCCAGACTCCAAAGCAGATCAGGAATAGCGCAACGGGCCACGCCGCAGCATTTGCTACATAGCCCACACGAGAGTTCGGCTGCAGCAAGTTGTAGGTATCGCCAACGGCATTCACGCTCACCGCTGTCGCAACGAAATAGAGGATACCGCGGCGACCTTTTGGCAGTGCAACGAGTCCACCCAGCGCGACCGATAGCAGCAAGAGGTCACCGGTTGGATAGGCCATCGAGGTCAACGACGAGAGCGAAAGTCCTCCAACAGCTCGAAGAACTGGTTGCACCACAAAACCAGCGACAACCGATGCTGCGCCTAGCGCAACGATCAGACGATCGAGCCAGACGGTAGACGCAGGCGTACCGCCCTCTCGTCGGAGAGTCTGCAGCAGGGCAAGAAAACAGATCGGGAAAAAGAGTACGTAGAGTGCGTCACCGTACGACGGGACCGAGACGGATCCACTGATCTCGTTCTCAATCGTCACCACGAAATCACCGAGGGCCCACGCACAGCTTGCAATTCCAAAAAGTAGTGGATAGATGCGACCTCGGTCAAAGTCGGAGCGCCAGTCCGGACTCCAAAAACGCGATGCACAGAGCACCCCGGCCGACAGTTCAAAGGTGCTCATGGCCCATCCGTCTACCGGTGCCCAATACGAACCGACCGGCCGTATCACTAAGGACAAGAGGAACGAAACCACAAGGATCGCCCCGCCCGAGAAAATGATTCTGTTTCGTTTGGAGAGAGTCTGAAGACTCTGTATCAACGCTGACCGTTCCATGGTCCCTCCGCTCCTCTCGCGCCGACGCACTGTGCGTTCGACCGAAGAGAGTTTTCGTCCTACTCTTCGACACCATCGGCCTCGAGGATGCAAACTTGAGCCAGAAGGGCTACCTTGAACCGAGGCAACTACCTGACGTACCCTTTGCTCAGGCAGCTCACACCGCTCTCCCTACAATCATGCCCCGGCCCTCGTGGTCGATCAAGACCGTCGCTTCCAGCGGCAGGCTAGAGCAGATGACAGGGTCCGACAAGGTTGGTGAGACCGTCACGAGATTGCCGTGAACCTCACCAGCTAACGCGCTCTTGGCCCAGGTCGGCAACGAGAGTCGGAGGGAGGTCTGCCTTGTGTCCTCTGGGACCTTCGCTTAGAATCTCCACAGCACGATAACGAAGCTGAGACCGAAGAACTGCGAGAGGAAGCACGTAATGGCAATCATGGACGAGCAACTCACGACCTGGCTACTGTTCGATCATGTAGAACGGCACTTTGGCGATGTCGAGATCGTAACCCAACGTCAAGACGGCGAACGTCACCGGTATCAGTACGCCGAAATGGCTACTCGGACCTACTCACTTATGAATGCCCTTGACACGCTCGGAATCTCCGAAGGCGGACGAGTTGCAACTCTCGCCTGGAACAGTTTCGAGCACCTCGAGTGCTATTTTGGAGTCCCCGGTACCGGAAGAGTGCTCCACACCCTCAACTCACGGCTCTCCCTTGACGACCTCACATTTATCATCAACGACGCCGAGGACGAGGCTATCATCTTCGCACCCGATCTTCTCGAAGTCGTCACCGCTCTCGCTCCCCACGTACCCACGGTGCGACACTTCATTATTATGGGCGATCACCTTCCTACAGACACGCCTATCAATCTCCTCTCCTACGAAGAACTACTCGCTGCATCGTCACAGAGATACCCACGCAAGAACTTCTCTGAATACACCCCGGCTGGGCTCTGCTACACTTCCGGTACGACCGGTCGACCGAAAGGCGCCCTCTACACCCACCGATCGACCTACCTGCATGCACAGGCCTGTGCGTCCGGTGCTGGCATGCAGATTGGACCGAGTGATTGCGTCTTACCTGTTGTGCCGATGTTCCACGCAAATGCCTGGGGGATGGTCTATGCAGGCATCTCAGTTGGCGCGAAGATCGTCTTTGGGCCGCCACGTTTCGATCCGCCGAGCTTTCTCAAACTTCTCCGGGAAGAGCGAGTTACCGTCACCGGAGGAGTGCCGACGGTCTGGATAGCTCTCGCCGAGGAGCTTGCGGCAAACCCTACCCCATTACCCGATCTCAGAGAGATTATCTGTGGAGGTTCACAGCCACCGGTACCGCTCATCAAACGATATCGCGACGAGTTTGGGCTGCGGATTGTGCAAGCGTGGGGCATGACCGAAACCTCTCCTCTTGCAAGCATTGCGCGTCCGAAGCACCATATGCGTGATCTCGATCCAGATACCATACTTACCACCGTCCAATCTCAAGGGGGAACGCCGCTGTGCGGTATCGCTATCTCCCTTCG
>JAJYZP010000072.1 GCA_021799875.1 Actinomycetes bacterium
TGGCTCAGCAAGCGATCTCGCTCCTGGGTGGATCCTACGGGAAAAGGGTGGTGCTCGAGGTCGGTCCGGGCAACAATGGTGCTGATGGCCTAGCCTGCGCAGCAGTCCTCACTGGCCGTGGTGTGAAGGTCGACATCGTGCGTGTGGGAGAGACCGTTGGTGAGCAACGCTTAGCGGCCGCCGACCTCTTTATTGATGCTGCTTTTGGAGTTGGCCTCTCCCGGCCCTTTGCGTGTCGGAGTCTCCCGAGTGAGCTTTCGGTCCTCTCCATCGATCTTCCATCAGGTATCGACGCGAGTACCGGGGCAGAGATCGTGGTGGAGCTTGCTGAGCTTGCACCGAGGAACGACTTCTTGGGCTTAGTCGACGATGACGATCTCGTGTCATGGATTCCAATCGGTCAGAGGAGCGATCACAAGTGGAAGCGATCGGTGATGGTGGTCGCTGGTGCGCCGGGAACCTTCGGAGCGGCCGTTCTGTCTTCACGAGCTGCGTATCGTTTGAGCTGTGGGATCGTTCACCTGTTTCTTCATAGCGGAGAGGCCGCGGCGTCGAGCGCTGTGTTGAACGATGCCCCTGAGATCGTGGTCCGGCCGCTCGAGAGTCTTTGGGCGGAGCCGATCGTCTCTGAGATTGAGCGATTTCGAGCGCTCGTGGTCGGCCCGGGAGTCGGCCGTAACATTCAGATGGTGAACTTCGTGCGTCGGCTCGTCGCTCGTTCGAGCGTTCCGACCGTTGTCGACGCCGAGGGTTTGAGTGCCTTTGGGGACGTCGATCGATTGAAACGTGCCGTAGAGGGAGGGGATCGCGAGGTGATCCTGACGCCTCACGATGGAGAGTTTAACGCCCTGTTTGGCTCCTCGGGGCTGAGGAGCGGTGATGACGCTGACCGGATCACGCTCTGTCGGGATGCAGCCCGACTCAGTGGCTGCACGGTACTGCTCAAGGGTTCTCCGACGGTCATCGCTCGACCGGACGGTGTGACACGAGTTGTGGCATCGGGCTCCGCAGCATTGGCTATGGCGGGCAGTGGCGATGTCCTGGCCGGAATGATCGGGGGATTTTTGGCGCGTGGTCTCGACGCTCTGAGTGCAGCGAGCGCTGCTGCGCACCTCCACGGGCGCGCTGGCACGAGTGGCGGTCGATACTCCTCTGATCCGCTTGTCTTGGTGGAGCGCGCCGTTGGAACTCTTGAGAGACTTCAAGATGAGTGGCATCGGAGTCAACCAGCGGTTCGAACAACGATCGAGAGTCGGTCTCTTCCGTCGTGGACTACGCTTGAGTAGGTGAAGACTCGCAGGCTGTCTCGTGAGCGAGGGTAGGTCGTAATGCGATCGACAAGCAGGTCGTCGTGGATTGAGATCGATGATTCAGCGTTACGGTTGAATCTCTCGTGGCTGAGACGGATCGTTCATCCAGCTCTGTTGTGCGCTGTCGTGAAGGCAAATGCGTACGGACACTCTGCAAAGATCGTGGCACAGATCGCTCAAGATAGTGGTGCAGCCATGGTTGCGGTCGCCACGACAGAAGAGGGCATCGAGCTACGCGATGCCGGGATCACGTTGCCGATCCTCCTTCTCTCTGAGCCCGAACGAGATGGTGTGGAGGAGGCCGCTGCGCGGGGCTTCCTGTTCTCGCTCTACAGCGTTCGAACACTGGTTGAACTCATTGCATCGTGGGAGCGCCTGTTGCGCCGCTACGGCAACCTCCAGCGTCCGCGAGTCCATCTCGTGGTCGACACGGGTATGCATCGCATTGGTTGCTCTCCAAGAGAGGTGGCGGAGTTAGCGCAATTGGGCCTTGAGGGTGGGATCGAGATTGAAGGGTTAGCGAGCCATTTTGCCGTGGCCGATGGTGGCGAGGAGGGCAAGCAGGCGACCTTGGAACAGATTCGTCGATTTGAAGTCGCCCGGGCTCAGCTTGCTGCGGTTGGAGTAGCGCCGAAATTGGTCCATATTGCGAACTCGGCCGGTGCGATAGCGTATCCCGCCTCTCGATACGATATGGTTCGTTGTGGTATGGCCATGTACGGATATAGCCCCTCAGAACACATCTTTGCCCCTGGACTCAAACCGATCTTGACGTTGAAAGCAAAGGTCGCTCACGTGCAGCGGCTCAACAGCGGTGAAGCGGTCTCCTACGGTTTGAAGCGACCTTTGATGGCACCGTCGACGATTGCGACCTTGCCGATCGGTTACGCAGATGGAGTCCCGAGAATGCTCTTTGATCGTGGCGGCGAGGTTCTCTTTGGGGGCCAACGTGCTCCAATAGCGGGAACCGTAACGATGGATCAGCTCATGATCGACCTCGGTGATCACAGTGCACGCGTTGGTGATGAGGTCGTTCTGCTGGGTCGCCAAGGACAAGAATCCGTTCCTGCAACCGAGTGGGCGGAGCTCTGCCATACCACGGTGTATGAGATCCTCACTCGCTTGGGTCCGCGACTAGCCCGCAGCGTCGTTAGTGGCGTCCCTGAGGAGGCTCGCGACTCAGGTGTGCGGGGGTGAGGTCGCGTTGTGATGAGGCTGGCGAGGACGAGCTTGCTCCCCTGCCAGCGACCCCTTCCTCACTCGATGCTCTTCGGGCATCGATGAGTCAGTGTCGACGTTGTCCATTATCGCTCGGTAGAGCTCACGTTGTCGTTGGCGAGGGGTCCCCAACGGCACGCTTCGTCGTTATTGGGGAGGGGCCGGGACGGGAAGAAGATCTCAGTGGCCGCCCCTTTGTCGGACGCTCGGGACGGCTGCTTCGCTCGCTCTTGGGTGAGATCTGGCCTGGAGCGCTTGAGCGAGGGGATATCTACCTCACCAATATCGTTCGATGCAGACCTCCCTCGAATCGAACTCCACGCAGAGCGGAGGTTCAAAGCTGCTCGCTCCATCTCAAGAGCGAGCTCGAACTCCTCGCTCCACTCGTCATCGTGACCGTTGGACTCACTGCAACGAGGGCCATGGTTGGTCTGACGTCGCCACTACGGGAGCTTCGCGGACGACTCATCGAGGTGGAAGGGGCCGTGGTCGTGCCAACGTATCACCCTGCAGCAGCGCTTCGAGGTGGAAAGGCGATCGTCGACTGTATTGAAGCGGATCTTCGGAGTGCTCATGGCGTGGTCCTTGGGGAGGGCGTCCGAGTGCAAGGAGAGGTAAGAGCGTGATCGTGGGTACGTACATCTTGGATTCTCTCCTTGACACAGAACGCTGCGGAGAGGCTCTTGGAGCTGGGCTTCGGCCCGGGGATATCGTTGCTTTGAACGGCCACCTTGGTGCAGGTAAGACGACGTTCGCACGCTCTTTGGCGCGTGGTTTTGGCATTACCCGGAGAGTGACCTCTCCGACTTTTATCACCGTAAAGAGCTACGTTGGCGAGCGTGGCACTTTTATTCACTGTGATCTCTATCGTGTTGACGGTCCACAATACTTGAGAGATCAGGGGGTTCTCGACGAGGTGGAGGCCGGCGCGGTGATGGTCATTGAGTGGGCCGAGAAGGCTAACCTGTTCGATCGCGCCGATCCTCTGGTGCTCTCGTTCGAGTCAACGTCAAAGGACGGGGAACGGCTCGTGAGGTGCGAGGCATCGGGGCGTTGGTCGTGGGTAACTCCAGTATTTGAACGTCTGCAGCGACTATGAGTGGACGAAACGTGGCTGCAATAAAGGAGGCGTAAGTGGTGGGAGACGAGGCGGCTACATCTGCCGTAGTTGTCGTGGATACCTCGACACCTTCGACCGTGGTAACAGCTGGGGTCGACGGAGTCGAGATCGCTCGCTTTGAACATGACGGATTTCACCATCTCGAATGCATTGGTGATCTCGTAGCCCGTAGCGAACAAGCGCTGATCGATCGTGGGGTCCGTCTCGGAGCGATCGGTGTGGTGGTTGGTCCGGGAGGGTTCTCGGGTCTGCGTATTGGGGTAAGTTTTGCGTCGGTCTTCGCCTTTGCGCGACAGTTGCCCGTCGTTGCGCTCTCAGCTTTGGAGCTCACTGCGCGCTCTGTCGAACCTGCCATACGAAATCGCTTCGTTGTGCTCGATGGACAGCGATCGGAGGTCTTCTACGCGCTCTATCGTGCGGACGGCGACGTCGTGTGTGAGCTCGGTCGAGGTCACTGCCCTATGGAGGAGATCTTGCAACATGTTGACCCATCGTGGTTGGAAGAAGCTTCGCCGGAGTGGATCCTCTTTGGCTCAGGCGTGGTTCGCTATCGTGATCGTGTTCCGACCGCCCCATGGCTGGTCGTTGGGGATCCTGAAGACGGATTACTCAGGTCACGTCCGTGGATAGCAGAGACCTTTCGGCTCTGGGGAGCGGGCATGGTCGTTGATCCAGAAGAGGTTGAGGTTCTCTATCTCCGAGACGCAGATGCTCGAGCGAACGTTGCTTCGGTTCTCTTGGAGTCGAGGGAGCGGTCGTGAGCTGGTCTGATCGCACTGGTGTGTCCGTGGTGCCGATGCGCCGAAGACATCTCCCTGGCGTGCTGCGAATCGAGGGTAAGGTCTACCCCAAGCCGTGGTCACTCGGTATCTTTCTCTCTGAGCTTGCGAGTGTGCAGTCGCGCTACTACTACGTTGCCGCGCTTGGTCGTAAGGTCATTGGATACTGCGGCCTTATGGTCTCGCTGAACGAGGGGCACATTACCAATATTGCCGTCGATCCGGATCAGTGGGGCCGAGGGGTGGCAACGACGCTACTCCTGAACGCCTTTACGGTCGCGCTTCAACACGGCGTCTCCGACATGACGCTCGAGGTTCGAACCTCGAACCGTCGAGCGCAGCGTCTCTATTTTGCGTTCGGTTTTCAACCCGAGGGTATCCGCAAGGGGTACTACCAAGAGACGAACGAGGACGCAATTATCATGTGGGCCCACGATATCGCTTCGGAAGCATCGCTGCTACGCCGCCAAAAAATAGCACAGCGAGCTGACCATGGTGCTAACGGGGAAGCGGTGGAGGCGTCTGACGGGGCGACTATGCAAGATGTGGGCGAGTACGAAGACCGAAACGGTGCAATAACGTCAGAGTGCGACGTCCTTGACCCTCGAAGGGAAGATCAGATCGAGTATCGAGAGAGCGAGCCGCGTGACGAGAGCGGTGGATCGAGGTGAGATTGTGGCAGTTCTAAGCGTTCCTCGAAAGATATCGGTTCTTGGTATCGAGACCTCCTGTGACGATACGGCCGTTGCCGTCGTCATAGATGGCGAGGTTCGATCCTCCGTCATCGTTACCCAGCAGCAGCTCCATGCGGAGTTCGGTGGGGTGGTTCCTGAGCTCGCGTCACGAGCACACTCACAGGCCATGACGAGAGCGCTGCGGCGAGTCTTGTACGAGGCGAACATCGATCCTCTCCGGGATCTCGATGGCGTTGCCGTAACGAGCGGACCGGGTCTTGCGGGGTCCCTCATGGTCGGTGTTGCTGCAGCGAAAGCGTGTTCGTTGGGCTACGGCCTGCCACTGATCGGTGTGGATCATATGGAGGGTCACGTCTTCGGCTCTGCGTTGGAGGAGGGTCTCGAACTACCTGCCTTAGTCCTCTTGGTCTCGGGCGGCCACAGTGAGCTCGTGATGGTCGATGAACCGGGTCACTACCGCTTTCTCGGAGGAACGGTCGACGATGCCGCAGGCGAAGCCTTTGACAAGGTCGCACGTATGCTCGGGCTCGGGTTCCCCGGGGGTCCCGAGATCGAGGCGGCCGCTCAAGGTGGGAGTCCCGATACGGTGGCGTTTCCTCGAGCTAGCGTGGCGTCAGATCTTGACTTCTCCTTTTCGGGTGTAAAAACCGCTGTGTTGCGCTATCTCCAGTCGGCGCCCGATGCGAAGGTCGCAGATGTTGCTGCGAGTTTTCAGGTGGCAGTCGTCGATGCGTTGATGATCCGGGTCAAGCGAGCGCTCGATCTCGAGAGCGTTGCATCGTTTGCTATTGGGGGCGGGGTAGCGGCGAACTCGCTCCTACGCGAGAGAACGGTAGAGCTGGGGCGAGACCTCAACCTTCGCGTCAATGTTCCGTCGCGACGCTACTGCACTGACAATGGCGCTATGATTGCGGCTGCAGGTGCTTACCATCTCGAGCGAGGAGATCGGAGCGCTCTCGATCTCGGCATCGACCCCTCTGCCGAACTCATGGTTAAGCCCGCCTAGCGATGCGACGCCGAGGAGGTTTTTCGACTCCAGAGTGATCGGAGTTAGCACTCAAGAGAGTAGAGTGCTAACTGTACTTATGGAAGTCGGTTTCAACCAAGGAGGCTTGAAAAGATGAAACTCCAACCACTGGAGGATCGCATTGTCGTTCGTCCGGCGGAGTCAGAGGAGCGCACTGCTTCTGGACTCGTTATCCCAGATACGGCCAAAGAGAAGCCACAGCAGGGAGAGGTTCTTGCGGTAGGCCCAGGGAAGAGGGCGGAGTCGAGTGGCGAGCTTATCCCTCTCGACATTAAAGCAGGAGATCGCATCGTGTTCTCCAAGTTCGGTGGTACGGAGATTACTGTCGACGGCGAAGAGCTGTTGATTTTGGCCTCACGTGACGTGCTCGCAAAGGTGGAGAAGTAAACCATGGCTAAAGATATTCGTTTTGATGATAGCGCTCGTCGGAGCCTCGAAGCCGGTGTTAACAAGCTCGCTGACACCGTTAAGGTGACCCTTGGGCCAAAGGGTCGTAACGTAGTGCTCGACAAGAAGTTTGGCGCTCCAACCATTACCAACGATGGTGTTTCGATTGCGCGCGAGATCGAGCTTGAGGACCCATTCGAGAATATGGGTGCCCAGCTCGTTAAAGAGGTTGCGACCAAGACCAATGATGTTGCCGGTGACGGCACCACGACTGCGACCGTTCTTGCGCAGGCATTGATCCGAGAGGGCCTTCGCAACGTCGCCGCTGGCGCAAACCCAATGGGCCTCAAGCGAGGAATTGAGAAGGCCGTAGCGGCCGCTTCGGATTCGATCTCCGCTCAGGCCAAGCCGATCGAAGGAAAGCAAGATTTCGCCCAGGTCGCATCGATCTCCGCTGGGGATAATGCTATCGGCGATGTTCTCGCAGAGGCGATCGACCGTGTCGGTAAAGACGGTACGGTCACAGTTGAGGAGTCGAACACGTTCGGCCTCGAGCTCGAGTTCACCGAAGGTATGGCCTTCGACAAGGGCTACCTCTCGCCGTACTTTGTGACGAACCCCGATCGTCAAGAGGCAGTTCTTGACAACCCTTACATCTTGTTCTACGGCTCGAAGATCTCCTCTGTCCATGAGTTGGTCCCGGTTCTCGAGAAGGTCATGCAGGCGGGTAAGTCGCTGCTGATTGTGGCCGAAGACGTCGAGGGTGAAGCTCTCGCAACACTCGTCGTCAACAAGATTCGTGGTACCTTCTCATCGATTGCGGTGAAGGCTCCAGGCTTTGGCGATCGTCGTAAGGCGATGCTGCAGGACATGGCGGTCTTGACCGGTGGTCAGGTCATCTCGGAAGAGGTCGGTCTCAAGCTCGACAACGTGACGCTCGATCTCTTGGGTACTGCTCGACGCATCGAGGTAACCAAGGACGATACCAAGATCATCGGCGGTGCCGGTGAGGCGGCGGAGGTCGAGGGTCGAATCGCTCAGATTCGTCGCGAGATCGAAGATACCGATTCGGATTGGGATCGAGAGAAGCTGCAGGAGCGTCTCGCAAAGCTCGCCGGCGGTGTGGCTGTCGTCAAAGTTGGCGCAGCAACCGAGGTCGAACTGAAAGAGAAGAAGCATCGTATTGAAGACGCTCTCTCTGCTACTCGAGCAGCGATCGAAGAGGGAATTGTCGCCGGCGGTGGCACGGCTCTTCTTCGTGCCCGAGCCAAGGTTGCAGAGGTCGTAACGTCGCTCGAAGGCGACGAGGCTACTGGAGCGCAGATCGTCTTCAAGGCTCTCGAGGAGCCGTTGAAGTGGATTGCGTATAACGCTGGCCTTGAGGGTCCGGTCGTCGTTCAAAACGTCGAGCGAGAGAGTGGCTCGTACGGTCTCAACGCTCGTACGGGTGAGTACGAGGATCTTGCCAAGATCGGCGTGATCGATCCTGCAAAGGTCACTCGTTCTGCACTGCAGAACGCTGCATCTATTGCGGCGCTCCTGCTCACCACCGAGGCTCTCGTTGCTGACAAGCCAGAGCCAGCTGGTGCTGCCCCAGCAATGCCACCGGGTGGCGGCATGGGCGGCATGGGCGGCATGATGTAAGTTGTTGCTCACGTACGTTCCTCATCGTTAGGGAGTGTGTGAGAGGCGAGGGCACCGGGACCGGTGCCCTCGCTCTTTTTTGCCATGAAGATCTCGTTGTTCGTCAGGGATCTCAGTCGTAGCGCTCGAGCTCTGTTCTTCGTACGCTGCGTCGTAAGAGCTCCTACGTCTGGTGGTTGGCTCTGCGCAGCGGACGATCAGGTGAGGTGACGCGAAGCTTCGAAGGCGAGAAAATAAAGGGTTAATCCGCCCATGAGGCTCCCAAAGTAGTTCAAGAGTCCAAAGTGCCAGCGATGCTCGTCGCTCAACAGGAAGAAGGACTCGTAGGTCAGCGTCGAGAAGGTGGTGAATCCTCCGAGAAATCCAGTGCCGAGGATATCAACGCTCGTTGTCGTCAGGGTTGCGGTTGAAGCAAGTCCTAAGACAGTGCCGAGAGCTAGGGCCCCGGACATGTTGACCACGAAGGTACCGAGGCCGAAGCCGGAGTACTTTCTGGCAGTGACCGTTCGGTCGATGATGAAACGAAGTATCGCACCAAGCCCGCCGGCAGCTGCGAGGAGGGCGAGCGTCATGTCTCGCTCAGGTCGCTATGGCGAAACTTCGTTTCCGTCAGTGTGACTAGGTGTCCGGGGAGATTGTGGTCGAGCCACAAGAGGAGTGCGTGGATACGCTCGTTATCGTCGTCGATGACGTGAACAATGACTCCACGATCGTCCTCGCTCGAGAGAAGATGAGCTCTTGCGATGTGGTGGTGAGACCCGAAGCTTTCGATACTTCGAACCACGGAGGCGCCAGGGAAGCCAAGCTCAACGAGCGTTCGCATCACGAGCTCGTATGCGAGGTGGTTGTGAACGTACTCATCGAGGTTGAGGTAGATGTTGACCGTAGTGCCGGTCTTCATGGCCTTCATGACTTTGTGGAACTCCTTCTGTGGTTCGTGCGGAAGGTAGGCACTAGGTAACCAGATCCTGCCGCAACGAGCCCAGCGATAGCGGTAGTTGCGAGGTAGAGCAGAGCGGTCTGTACGTGGTCACTCTGGGCGAGGCCGACGGTGCCGGCACAGAGCGTCGAGAAGGTCGTGAGCCCGCCGCAGAATCCGGTGCCGATTAGTGCTCGCAGGCGAGCAGGGCTCGTGACCTCTTTGGCTGAGATGAAGCCAACGACGTAACCAAGCAGGAGAGACCCGACGCAGTTGGCGATGAAAATTCCGATCGGGAAGGCCCCGCTTGAGCTGCCGATACGTTCGAGCTCGTCACGAAGTACCGTACCGAGAGCTCCCCCGATAAAGATGAGTGGGAGGAGAGGTCGGATAGAGGTTCGGGGAGTCGAGGTCACGGTTGACCCATTCGACCCAGGTCGCGCAGCGAAGCTCTGCAGTGTTTCAAGCTTGTGGTCTCCTACGGCCCGTGGCCCGTGGCCGTGGTCTGGGTGCTGAAACTACGATGGTCACGGCTGGCTCCTTCTTCCACGGTGACGTTCGTAGGAACTATCAGCCCTCAAGCGGTTCGTGACGCTGTGTTCACCGGCGAGTCCCATCGCCACGCATCAGTATATCGAGAGTTGGACGGTGGGAGGTGTCCATTGAGCCACTGAGCGAGACTGAGTGTCTGAACCTTGTCCGACTCTGGACACT
>JAJYZP010000016.1 GCA_021799875.1 Actinomycetes bacterium
CCCGCACCGTTCCTACCGATAACAACGAGACGTACGCCCCGTTCAAGCCCTAGGGTGAGCGATGGCAGCACTACGAGATCGTCGTATCGAATCGAGAGATCTTCGATCTCCAAGACCGTGCGACCGGCCCGTGGTGGCTCCGGTAGACGGAACTTTAGCTTGCTCGCGGCGCTTCGTACCTCGGTCCGATGTGACTGGAGGCGCTCGACGCGTGTGTCGAGAGCGTGGGCGGTCTTTGCACGCGTTGCCGATTGGCCTCGCATAGAGTCGGCGAGCGTCTTTAGTCGTTTGATCTCTTTGTCCTCGAGCGTTGCGGTCTTCGATCGACGAAGCGTGTCCTCCTCTACGAACTTGAGATATGCGCTGTAGTTGCCCTTGAACTGCTCGAGCTTTGCGCCTTCTAAGTTGAAAACTCGAGTAACGGCGCGATCAAGGAGAGAGAGGTCGTGGGACACGACGAGGAGGCCTCCCTGGTAGGAGGTGAGCTCAGACATGAGCCAAGCCTTTGCCTTGAGGTCAAGGTGGTTCGTGGGCTCGTCGAGGATCATGATATCGGGGTCTTGGTAGAGGACGCGAACGAGCTCGAGTCGGCGACGTTGGCCTCCAGAGAGGGAGCCGAGCTCTGCAAGGAGCTGCTCTTCGTCCAAGCCGACTCCGTTCATAAGTCGAACGATCTTGGACTCTGACTCGTAACCGCCGAGACGTCCGAACTCGTCTTGGAGATCGACGAGCCGCTGAATATTTTCAGTAGTCGGGTCAGTTTCGAGAGATTTTTGAGCTACGTGAATCTCATGCTCGATCCGGTCAAGATTCCTCGCCGAGAGGATATGGGAGAGTCCGAAGGGTTCGAGGCCGAGCCCCTCGTCGTCGACGTCTTGAGGAAGGAAGCCGACGGTACCTTGAAGCTCAATCTCGCCTTTGTGCGAAATGGCAGACGATGCATGCCCGAGCAGCACGGCGAGCATCGTTGACTTTCCGGCTCCATTCCTACCGACGAGTGCAACCTTGTCGCCTTTGGCGAGTGAGAAGCTGGCACCTCCGAGAAGTTGCCGGGAGCCAAGGTGAATTTCCAGTTTTTCTACTCTAAGCATGAGGGATCCCTGACTTCGTTTGGGGTGGTACCAGGCTACCTAGTGCATCGGAGTTCGACGACCGCGACCGTTGAATCTGGCATAGGTGACCGTTAGTATTGTGGTTGTGGCAGATGTTGATATCGAGGAACGGATCGCTCCCGCTGACTTTGAGGATCGAGACCGAATGGCGCATATCGTTCTTCCGGCTTCGGCCGTGACCGAGGCGATCATTACGGGAAAACCTTGTACCGCCCTCTGTGGCAAGACTTGGGTACCGGACCGTGACCCTAAGCGATATCCCCTCTGTCCGACCTGCAAGGAAGTTGCTACCGCTAAGGGTTGGAAGATTCCGTCTATGTGAGGCCGGTGGTCCTGATCAGTGAGTTCGACAGCTCGACCGCTGCGCGAACGGGAGAGGGACGCGCAAGAACCTCCGAGAGCAGTTCAGATATCGTGTTGTTCGAGCGTGTGGTGCTGCTTTCAGGATCCGAGTAGTAGGTCCTCCGGCTCCTTTTTGATGAGGGAGCGATTCCTCCGCTCGACAGAACCTGGCGCAATCTCTATGGTCGACTTTGGTGTGGTTCCTTGTGTTCATTGATATCTTGGCCTTGCTAATCGGTATGCTCGTCGGTTGACAGTTTGGGGCAGTGAGTTAGTTTTTGCTTCCTCTGCAAAGCAAGCTGTAGACGTAGTTTCGTACGTAATGAGTCGCTAGAGCTGAACTGGTCTTGCAATACCTGCCGTTTGCATCGGAGAAGTGTGCCTTGCGAAACCTGCGGCGTCACACAAAGTGTTACGAGAACATAGGCCTACGCTATCCTCCGATAGCAAGCATCGCACGTATCGTGCTGGCTGTCTACTGCGCAGGCTGAGGCGGGGTGTAGTCACGTACTCTGTCGCCTCGCGCTGGCTATAGTTTGAAGGAATCAACTGTATCGTTCGAGAGATGATAGAGACGTCGACGTACGACGAGACAGTGTTAGTGAAGTGCGTGTTCCTCTTGCATGCGACGCGTCGATCGATTCACCCTCGAGGCTGTCTTTCGGAGCTAAGTCCACTCAAGGCCGATCGAGCGAGTTCCCCCTCAAGGTGTGGAACTTGCGTCCTCGGAGCGAGATCTCGGCTCTTTATGAGAGTGTCTCGTGCTGGCGAGGTCATGCGAAAGAATTGGTAGCTCGCTCGATCCGCCTGAGACCGGTGGGAGAACAGCGACCTCGTCATCTTCGGTGAGCGCTGTGTCAAGCGTAGCGCTCTCGCCGTTGACCCAGATTGCGGAGATAGCGATGACGCTTCGGAGATCCTCGCCGAACTGATCGACTGCCCGATCTAGAAGCTCCCTCACGGTCAAAGCGTCGATGGAAACGATAGCTACACCTGCCGTCTCCCGAGCCATTGCAAAGAGGCGGAGGTTAGCCACGCTCATCACTTTTGAGATTTTGGCTCGATGGGCGAGCAAGTAGAGGGTCTTCGGCGATCGACTGTTCTGCGGCTGCGAGTTCTGACTCGAGTGCAGCAGCGAAGCTCTCTAGCGAATCCAGGGTTGCACTGTCGAGGTCGTTCTGATTCGTTTCAGCCGGTTGCGCTTCTTGAAGAGGTTCATCGTGTCCCGTTTCAGCGGGGTGGTCCATGGTGTAGCGCTCCGTTCTCAAGTAGATGCCTCTAGAAACCAGGTGCCATAGGACTTGGAAATCTCCCTGCGAGGCTAGCCTTACTTGGTGCTTCGGGCCGCTAGCTCATCCGGTAGAGCAGGGGACTTTTAATCCCAAGGTGCAGGGTTCGAGACCCTGGCGGCCCACCAGGTCAGAGGATACTTAAGAGTCTCTGCAGGAGAGCCACCTCGAATCTTGCCTACCTTCCGCTGGGAGTATCGCCCTACTCCGGTTTAGTGATGACCTTCTCGTTCGGCTCCAACGTCAGCCAGGCGGTGCAGAGAGGATTACGAAGGAAGCTCACCGGCAACCTAGTGTTGCTCGTGCGCTCTTAGGGAACGCTCTACTTTCTTGTCGCTATCGATGAGCCCGACCTTGACTGCCCGAAGCGATCGTCGGTCGTCAGGCCGCTCGAGAGGGAGATGTCGATGGTCCTGTCGTGCGAGCGAGGTGGGCGGACTAGCGCGACCTCGGCGAGAGCGGGGTAACGAGAGAGGAGGTGAGCGATGGCCGGTGGACTACGAAAGATCTCTAAGAAATACGTCAACTGGCTCAACAACGAGGGAGTCTGATCGATATTGGCGCGCCATCGAGCAGCGCGAGTAACCCAATGCAAGTACGAGGACACTAGGTCCGAACATTAGTAGTGTGGTGCTTTCAGGAGTATGAGCGTAACCGAAAGGGGCGGGTGAGGTAGGTGACGCGTTGGGTGCGTGTGCTGAACGTCGTCATTGGGAGTTTATTGTTGGGGGCTTGCGGATCGACAATTACCTCGAATTCTCTCTCGAGCAAAGGTGCGAGAGTGGATCCACCAGGTCGACAGTCACCTCCAAGGACGGAGCGTGGCACGATGGGTGTCATGGAGGCCGATTTGATTCGAAGTGTCGAGACCCTCGATGCTTCGTATCGCAGAATTGCGCTACATCATCGCGTATCAACGCTCATAGTGGGGTCAAGTGCGCGTGAATTTGTCGGAGCGAAGAGCAGGATCGTCCAATTCCATGGACATTACGATGCGGTTGTCGCCTTCCCATGGACTCCAGATGGGCTGCCAATCAGGATCTATCAGTACTCATCAACTGGCTCTTGGAGGGCGATCGCTGCGCTGCGATCGCCCTTCGGTTTTGCACAAGGAGCGATCTATCTCTTCTCATCTGTCATTCCGGTAGGGTCAATCTTTGGACTCTCGAGCCCTGCCTTTCTGATCCAGGCCGTAGGGGGTGGCTGTTTTCCGGGCTCGGTACTGACCTTCCTCAAAGGGAAATGGAGCTTATTGAGTGCTTTAAATGCTGCGAATCAAGAGAGTACGGAGATCGGTGGTAATCCGACTTTTCGACATGGATATCTCCTTACAACGACCATCTGTGGTGCTAATCCGGCAGATACCGGCAACACAATCGTGTGGTCGAAAGTCGACCAAGGCACCTCTAACCTCGTGGTGGTTCGTCAGGAAGTGGTCAACACTAGCAGAAAGGCGAGCAGCGATTCCTAAACCGCCGAGGAAGGTGATGCAGTAATGGTTGCGACTGTCTCGTCTTAGGGTCGCTGTCCCTTGCTCGCAGAATTACAAGCCCTGGTGAGGGCATGCATGTCTGCTTCAAGCTGCAAACACTTGTTGCGGAGTTTGCTCGCATTCTCGCTGTAGTAGAGACCACCTGGTCCCGGTTAGTGAATACTTATGGTGAAATGTCGGCACCGAAGTCAAGAAGCTCAAAGAGCTTGAGATGGAGAACCGCAAACCTAAGGATGTCGTTGCCGACCAAGCGCTTGGCGCCGTGACGGCAAAGGAGCTGGCGATCGGAGACTTCTCACCCCAAGAGCGCCTCTCCAGCAGCTTTAGGTTGCTGTAACGGCGATATGGGAACGGGTGTGGCAGTACTACATCGTGACCGTGCGGTCACCCTGCGTGGTGAATCCCAACCGCGCTATATCCAGCTGATGACGAAGCTCTCTTTGATTGGTTGTAGCGTTTCGCTCTTGCCCACCCCGGTGGCTCACAAGCGAACCCACTTCGTTGCGAACAAGGAGAGAGGGATCATGAACGCTACACGTGTTCCTCGGCTATGGAGAGCAGGTGGCCGTAGTGTCCCCAACCCCGGTAGAGGAGTCATCTATAAGCCATTCAACTGGATTGAAGGTTGTCCAAAGTCCGTTGACACGTTCCGCTCGAGAGTATCTCCGAAGCTCAGCTCTTCTTGGACTATTGGCAGGCGGAATACAACGAATATCGCCCCCGTGGCCCCTCGTGCTATCCCTCTCCCAAGTAGTTCGTGGCGCGACCTATTGCCGCACAGCGACGACACCTCCGTGGCGCCAAACGGTGACCGCGTGTGTCGTGAGAGCTGTGAGAAGAAACGCTTGCGGCATAACCCATGAGGGCGAAAGACTCTCACACTTCCTGTTCGTCTTTCCACACTAGAAAACAATGAAGAGTACAGGAGGGGCTGGAGGAGTACTCTCCACGACGATAACTAATGGCAGAACTCACTGAGACAGTGGATCAGCTATCGGGAACCCCTCAGCCCGAGTAATGAGTGCGTTGTCAAAGGTGCCCATGAGATTCTCTGAATCCCTACTAGTGTTGCGAGCTATGGAGAACCTTGAATACCCAGTCACGAGGCGGAGTGATGTCGTAGATCACTACTTTGGTGAAGCCGTTGCAGACCCGTATCGATGGCTTGAAGATACTAACAGCGAAGAGACTCGATCTTGGATAGCTTTACAAAATGCCCTGACACAAAAGGTACTTGGTGGCATGTCAGAGCGCGATTCGATGCGTAACCGAGCTGCAGCGCTGTGGGACTTCCCGAAGGCCGGTGTTCCATTTCGGCGTGGATCTAACTGGTTTCAGACTCGTAATTCGGGCCTGCAGAACCAGGCCGTCTTAATGGTTGGGGAAGAGCCGTGTGGTGAAGCGCGGGTGCTAATTGATCCGAATGAGCTCTCAAGCAACGGCACGGTCGCTCTCACGCAGCTTTCGATCTCTCACGACGGTGCCCTAGCAGCGTACGCGGTGAGCGAGGCGGGATCGGACTGGATGACCTGGCGAGTGCGAGAGGTTTCCACCGGTCAGGATCTAGAAGATGTGGTGCGGTGGTCCAAGTTCATGTCTGTCTCCTGGCGTCGTGACAAGAGTGGGTTCTACTATGCCGGGATGGATCAACCCCCTGATTCGGGGGTCTTCCTAGACGAGAGCCGGGGCCGGCGTATCTTTTTTCATCAGCTTGGTACTCCTCAGAGCAGCGACGAGGAGGTCTTCGGTGCTCCCGATCAACCTGACTGGCTTCCAGTTGTTGAGGTGAGCGATGATGACCGGTACCTCTTTCTGAGCATACACAGAGGTACGGGTATCGAGAATATGCTCCTCGTTCGTGACTTAACTGACTCGGTATCGTCGTTTCAATCTCTCTGCGGCGACTTCTCTTGGAAGGCTCAAGTTGTTGGTAATGAGGGCACGAGGGTATGGTTGCTCACCAATCGAGACGCCGAGCGACAAAAGCTCGTTGCCTTCGACCTCACTCGTCCCGATGAACCGTGGGTGGATGTGGTCGAGCAGAGTGAGGACACTCTCTTAGAGGCTCAGATCTGCGGGGGAAAGATCGTCTGCCACTACCTTCGCGATGCTCACTCGATCCTTAAGGTGTACGAGCGAGATGGCTCTCCATCTCATGAGGTCGCCGACCTCGGAATCGTCTCCTTGACACAGGACTCCACGTCCTCCGGCTCGTTTGAAGGTAGTTCCACTGATGAATGGATCTACTTTCAAGCGGTCTCCTTCACGGAGTCCGGCACGATTTGGCGCCACAGTGTGGAGACCCAGGTTACCGAGGTGGTCCAGAAATCGGCTTCCATCTTCGACTCGACTGCGTTTGTGACCGAGCGCGTCTTCGTTGAGTCGACCGATGGCGCGATGGTGCCCATGTTTCTGACCCACGGTCGTGATGTCGAACCCAATGGCAATGCAAAAGTCTTGATGTATGGCTACGGAGGCTTTGACATACCGGTAACTCCATCGTTTTCTCTCCTGTTCGCATCGTGGTTAGATCGCGGCGGCGTTGTTGCGGTCGCGAACTTGCGTGGAGGCGGGGAGTACGGCGCGTCGTGGCACGACGGTGGTCGCCTTGGCAATAAGCAGAACGTCTTTGATGACTACTGCGCGTGTGCACGCTGGCTGACCACCTCTGGATGGTCGACTCCTGAGAAGACCGCAATCTCCGGAGCTTCAAATGGCGGCCTTTTGGTCGGTGCTTGCTTGACACAACACCCTGAACTCTTTGGAGCGGCGATCGCTGATGTTGGGGTCCACGACATGTTGCGCTTTGATAAGTTCACTGTTGGGTGGGCCTGGTCCAGTGATTACGGGAGCCCAAGCGACCCGGAGCAGTACCGTTGGCTGCGGGCCTATTCACCACTTCATAACGTATCTGAGGGGACTTGTTACCCCCCAACGCTTGTGCTGACCGGGGATCACGATGATCGCGTCGTACCGGGCCACTCTCTCAAGTTTGCCGCTACCTTGCAGGCGGCTCAGGGATGTGACCGGCCGATACTATTGCGTGTTGCCGCTTCGACCGGCCATGGACTTGGGAAGCCAGTGGAGATGCTCGTTGACGAAGTTGTCGACAAGCTAGCCTTCTTAGAGCTGTCGATGGCTAACGATCGCTGAGTACAACTGGGATGAGAGTACCTCTTTCATCCCAGTTTGTCTGCGGATTCTCATCGTCGAACCATCAGTGTGGAAACTCTGGTTGATGAACCTCCACTTGTAGTGATGCTCGTTGACTTCTGCAGAGCTCGGAACTGAGTTGTCGGTTGCGGGCTCTGCTGGTTCTGTGAGCGATCTAGATCGGTGGATTGTAGGTTATCGATATGGAGGGTCTGTGCCGCCATCGATAACTTTTCCATCGTTGCAGCTCTCGACTGGCTACGGGCGGGCCAACGGATCGCAAGCTTGTGAGTCATATTTTCGAATCCAGGTGACTCGTTCGTAACGGCGTGCGAGCAGAAGAATAGTGTCATGCCCTGTACCGAGGACTTCGATCGGCTCGATGCATGAGAGTAGGCAAGGTTCTCGCTCAGCTACGCCCTTCGGAAAGAACCAAGTTGGAAGGCATTCCCAACCGATGCACTACCAAGCCGACTCTTCTCAACGGTGGCAGCGCAATGGTGCCAGTTGAGCCGAGCTCTCTACGGACTTTAGGACCATTGGGGCCAGTTACTCGAGGTAAGTCCAGTCGGCGGTCCCGTCAGGATGCCTCCAGGAGCTCCAAGAGACTGCAGTAGTTGTGAGAAGTTGTAGCCGTATGCGGTGGAGTTTGCGCCGTAGAACTGGCCGGAGGTCGCAGCCATGGTCGTGCCGTCGCCACCGGTGTTTGCCCAGCCTGTTTCAATCCCGTCTACGCCGTTGTAGAGCGTGCCCAAGACGGTTGAGCTCGAAACTGATTCGCCCACCGACACTGCGGGTCGGACCGATTCGGCGACGTAAACGTATTCCCCGCTCGCCGGTCCGCTGGTGAGTTGGTAGGCGATGTAAACTCCACTCGGCCACCCTCCGTTGTACACGGAGGTGACAACTCCATTGCCAATAGCGTAAATCGGTCCCACTCCGTTGTAGTCAACGCCTTGATCGATGCGTTCGACAGCGAGTCCACTGATGCTTCTGAGAGGATTGGCGTACGCCCCAGATGAGACCGGTGGGCTAGGGCTTGGGTTTACATAAACCGGATTCGAGGTGGGCGGTGGAGCAGTAACGACGGTACGTTGATCGGTGACCTGCTGTGCAGCCGCCTGCTGTGCAGCCGCCTGGCGAGCCGCTGCCTGCTGTGCGGCTGCCTGGCGAGCCGCTGCCTGCTGTATCGCTGCCTGCTGTGCGGCTGCCTGGCGAGCCGCCGCCTGTTGCGCTGCGATCGCTTGCTGCTGTTCTTGTTGCGCCACAAGCGTCTGTACGGTCGTACTAGCCGAGCTTAACTTTGCCTGTGCAGTTGTGACAGCGAGCTCGACCGCCGATTGGTCTCGCTGTGCGGCGGTGGCGGCGTCACGTTGCTGGGTCTGCAAGGTATGGAGCTGCACCAGGGTGATCTTGAGCTGCGCAGTCGCTTGTTGGTATTGAAGAACTGCTTGTTGCTGGATCGATGATGCCGTGGACGCATCTTCTTGTTTGAGGGGAATAGAACTAGGGTTCCCCTGAGCGATGTCAAACCACCAAGGTGATGTCTCGCCTTGGATGAAGAGGTTAAGCGCCTCGGAGCGAACCTTTAATTTCAGGGTCTGGATCTGACGTCGCTTGACAGCGATACGGTGATGAAGCTGTGTGATGTGTACCTGAGTCTGCTGGAGTTGTGTTTCGGACTGCTGGTATGCAAGAGAGTCGGCCTGAATCTGTAGTCGAAGCTGGTCGATTGACTGGGTGAGTGCTCGAACCTGTGCCTGTGCGTCTTGAAGGGGGCTCGCTGAGACGGCGGCCGAATGTGCTAACACGAGACCGACGGTTACGAGCCACATCGAGGCAATGAATTTGATTATTCGATGGCGCCCGTAGGCCCGACGCGTCTGATCCATGTAGTCACCTCCATCTCTCGTAGGAACACAGCTGTGTACTTGAGTGGCTTCTCCCTCGACCGACCCGAGTCAGAATACTCGGAGACCACTCGTGTCTATCGGAATTTTTTGCTTTGAACCTAAGAGCGATGGCCGAGTTCGGGAACTGTTTGAGACTCACATGGCCGGAGCGCTTTGTAGTTCCCCTGCTGAAGAGAGATGGGGCCCGTTTTGGCGAGAGCATCTGACCTGCAGTATTGCAGGTAGAGGTTGCTGTCAATTTTTTTCTCACGGCGGTTCTTTGTAGTGGTAAGGCTTGGGTAGCCAGGAAGGTGGGTGCCGACGCGATAGAACCCGGCCACGACCTTGTGGGCATGAGAGGAGTACTGCAGGTGAACGGTTTCTCAGGATGGATTTCGACAAATAAATCGTCGAGGGGGAGCACGTACTTTGAGCTCTTGTCGCGCGAGCAACCTCTGAGCGAACTGATTTTTTAGGGAGCGACATGAGGTGGTGATCTGATTACTGTACAGTTTCGAGGCCTACTCGATGGGGCCGCTTTGGAGAGTGCAAGAGGGGCGTAGACTGAGATGATTAAATCGTCGCTGGAGCCGGGAGGATTGTCGTGGCCGAGATTGAGATTGGGATTGGAAAATCAGGACGACGGGCCTATGGATTTGATGACATTGCAATCGTTCCGTCACGACGGACTCGAGATCCAGAGGATGTCGACATAACGTGGGAGATCGATGCCTACAAGTTCGAGATTCCTTTGATGGCATCGGCTATGGACGGGGTGGTCAGTCCGGCAACGGCCATTCAGATCGGGCGACTCGGCGGGGTAGGCGTCTTGAACCTTGAGGGACTATGGACCCGATACGAGGATCCAGAGCCCCTCTTGAAGGAGATCGCTTCACTCGATCCCGAGAAAGCGACGGCTCGAATGCAGCAGATCTACTTGGAACCGGTGAAGGAGCGTCTCGTAACAGAGCGCATTCGCGAGATTAAGGCGGCGGGAGTCATCTGCGCAGCGTCTGTTACCCCTCAGCGGACCACATCTATGATGAAGGCGATCCTCGATGGAGAGCTTGACATGTTGGTGATTCAAGGGACGGTTGTCTCGGCTGAGCATGTTTCAAAGGCGTCGGAGCCCTTGAATTTGAAGAAGTTCATTCGGGAGCTAGAGATACCGGTCATTGTGGGTGGTTGTGCATCGTATCAAGCCGCCCTTCATCTCATGCGTACCGGTGCCGTTGGGGTTCTCGTAGGCGTTGGCCCAGGTAATGCCTGTACGACACGAGGGGTGCTCGGGCTTGGGGTGCCGCAAGCTACTGCAATCGCTGATGCGGCCGGTGCTCGTATCCGTCATCTTGACGAAACCGGAGTGTATGTGCACGTCATAGCGGACGGTGGCATGAGTCGAGGTGGAGACGTGGCGAAGGCGATTGCATGTGGTGCAGATGCTGTCATGATGGGATCTCCACTGGCTGCAGCACACGAGGCACCAGGTCATGGGTATCACTGGGGTATGGCGACTTTCCACCCGACGCTTCCTCGTGGTGCACGGGTTAAGACACAGCAGCGTGGCACCCTACAAGAGATCCTTCTCGGTCCAGCCACAGAAAACGATGGTCGCTTAAATCTCTTTGGTGCTCTGCGGACGTCGATGGCGACGTGTGGTTACGAGACGCTGAAGGAGTTTCAGAAGGCCGAAGTTATGGTCGCACCTTCGCTGCAAACAGAGGGCAAAGCTCTGCAGCAGAGCCAGCATGTCGGAATGGGTCGCTGAGCACCAGGATGAAGCGATCGAGTGCACAACCAGTCTTCGTTGTTGACTTCGGGGCTCAGTATGCGCAGTTGATCGCTCGGAGGGTGCGAGAGCACCATGTGTATTCAGAGATCGTTCCTCATCAGATAAGCGCGGCAGAGGTTCGAGATCGCAATCCATCGGCGCTCATTCTCTCAGGTGGCCCCAAATCTGTGAATGCACCAGGAGCGCCGCGGCTAGATCCAGAGATCTACGAGCTTGGGATCCCAATTCTTGGGATCTGTTACGGAGCGCAGCTTTTGGCTCGGGAACTCGGTGGTGAGGTGGTTCCCAATGAGGCCGGTGAATATGGCAGGACGGCGCTCAGTACTGTCGCGCCGAACTCAAGTCTGTTGCTCGAAACTCTCCCTGGGGAACTGCAAGTCTGGATGAGTCACTTTGACTCGATCGCTCAGGCTCCTACTGGCTCTAGAGTGCTCGCCTCCTCTCCAGGGTCATTGGTTGGAGCCTTCGAGGATCGAGAGCGACGAATCTGTGGCGTTCAGTTTCACCCCGAGGTCTCTCACTGTGACTTCGGCCCGGAAGTAATCTCGAATTTTCTGTTTCAGCTTGCTGATGTCGACAAGAACTGGACGAATTTTACGATTATCGAAGATGCTTTGGAGTCGATTCGCTCACAAGTCGGTTCAGGAAGAGTGATCTGTGCTCTCTCTGGGGGTGTGGACTCCTCCGTGGCGGCCGCCCTCGTCCATGAGGCCGTAGGAGACCAGCTCACCTGCATTTTCGTGGATACCGGTCTGATGCGTTCCGGTGAGGCAGCCTCGGTTGAAGCTACGTTTCGAGATCGATTTGCCATCGATTTGATCTCGGTAGATGCTAGCGAGCGGTTTCTTGCCGCCTTGGCGGGGGTGACCGATCCTGAGGCCAAGCGCAAGATCATTGGGGAGACATTTATTCGAGTTTTCGAGGAGCATAGGACCTCGGTGGAGGGAGCGAAGTTTCTCGTGCAAGGGACGCTCTACCCCGATGTTATCGAATCCGGGACGAAGGACGCGGCCAAAATTAAGTCACACCACAACGTGGGTGGTCTACCTGAGGATATGGCCTTCGACCTCGTAGAGCCATTACGAAGTCTTTTCAAAGATGAGGTTCGTGCGATCGGCTCAGAACTCGGACTTCCAGATTCGATCGTTTGGCGCCAACCATTTCCCGGACCCGGACTTGGCGTTCGTATTATTGGCGAGGTGACCGCAGAGCGCGCCGAGACCCTTCGCCAGGCAGATCGAATCGTTGCTGAAGAGATTGAGCATGCTGGTCTCACACGTCAGCTCTGGCAGAGTTTTGCGATCCTTGCCGCAAACCTTCGAACCGTTGGAGTCATGGGAGACGAGCGAACCTATGGGTACCCGATCATCATACGAGCAGTCACTTCAGAGGATGCAATGACAGCGGATTGGGCTCGGCTCCCGTACGAGCTGATCGAGCGAATCTCCTCACGGGTCATAGCGGAAGTGCCCGATGTCAATCGAGTGGCCCTCGATGTGACTTCAAAGCCTCCTGGTACGATCGAGTGGGAGTAGAGCCAGCGCTCGATCAGTCCGGCCTCCTAGAGGGCCTCAACGAGGCTCAGAGTAGAGCAGTTACCCATCGCTATGGTCCAGTGCTCGTGGTGGCAGGTGCTGGATCCGGCAAGACTCGGGTCTTGACACGCAGAATTGCGTACTTGATCGCCGAGGGAACACCGCCGGGTGCGATCCTTGCTATCACCTTCACGAATAAGGCCGCCGCAGAAATGCGCGAGCGGGTCTCTTTCCTGGTGGGAGATGTCGGTAAGTCGATGTGGGTCTCTACGTTTCACTCGGCTTGCTTGAGAATTTTGCGAGCTCATGGTGACGCTATTGGGTATCGTCGAGGATTCGTGATCTACGACCAAAGTGATTCTCGACGTCTGCTCGAATACGTACTGCGAGATCTTGGACTAGACCCCAAACGTTTCTCGGCTCGTGCGCTTCAGGGGATGATCTCGAGTGCCAAGTCCGAGGGGCTCAACCCATCGGGGTTCGCCGCGGGTAAGGGTGGGCTCTATGAAACCAAGGTGGCGGAGGTCTATGGTGCGTATCAACAGCGCCTGATGGAGTCGAATGCTCTTGATTTTGATGATCTGTTAGTTGGGGTAGTACGGCTTTTTGAGGAGGAACCCGAGATCCTCTCCTACTATCAACGTCGATTTCTCCACATCTTGGTCGATGAGTTTCAAGATACCAACGTCGTGCAAAATCGCCTTGTTGAACTCCTTGCGAGCGGACACCAACAGGTTTTTGCGGTTGGCGATGCGGACCAATCGATCTATCGATTTCGTGGTGCGCATGTCGGTAATATCAACGAGTTTGAGGATCGATTTGACTCGGTGACCGTCGTGGCTCTCGAAGAGAACTTCCGATCGACACAGACGATTCTCGACGCAGCCAACGCCTTGATTGGTCATAACCCACGTCGGCACGCTAAGAATCTGTACTCTGCAAAAGGGACAGGGTCGGCGATCAAACTCTATGAGGCCATGGATGATCGGGATGAGGCGTCGTACGTTGCTGCGGAGATCGCAAAGAGCTGCGCACGCGGAGATCGTTCCTTCTCTGACATCGCTATATTCTTCCGCACGAATTCGCAGAGTCGACTCATCGAAGAGCAGCTTGGTGCGCGTGGGATTCCCTTTCGGTTGATCGGTGGAGTCCCTTTCTTTGAACGGGCAGAGGTTAAAGATGCCTTGGCCTATCTCAAACTGGTGGCTAACCCAGACGATGAGGTTGCGTTTCGCCGCATCGTCAATGTGCCGAGACGTGGTGTCGGTGACGTCTCCCTTTCGAAGTTGCTCGCCCACGTACAGCATCGCTCTGGCACTTTACTCGAGGCAGTCGGAGCGTCGGTGCCGGTTGTGCTCTCACAGCGAGTCGGGAAGGCGGTCGAGAGTTTTCTCTCCTTTCTTGCAGAGCTAGGAGCGCTAAAAGATCAGGGCTGCCCTCCTTACGAAGTGCTCGAGACTATTCTCGATCGGTCGGGCTATCGTCCAGCGCTGAGAAGCGAGGGAAGTTTTGAGTCGGAGGCTCGTCTCGATAACCTCGATGAGCTCCTTCGCTACGCCCATGAGTATCGAGATGTTGATGAGTTTCTCGAAGCGGTTGCGTTGTACTCCTCTGCCGATGTTTCCGCAGATACCTCGGCCGTGTCGCTCATGACGCTGCACATGGCGAAGGGTCTTGAATTCCCTGTGGTCTTTCTCATTGGCCTCGAGGACGGTGTATTTCCTCATGTTCGATCCCTGACCGACCCTCAGGAGCTTCAAGAGGAGCGCCGCTTGCTTTACGTTGGGATAACGCGAGCTATGGAGGATCTGACACTGACGTATTCGAGACAGAGGATGGGCTTCGGTGACCTCATGTACAATCCACCATCAAGATTCCTTGATGAGATTCCTCAAGAGCTTCTGCTCTCCACGAGTGCGCCTCGTTCTCGTTCTGACGCCTTGGCCGAATATGTGGAGTCCTCGCGATCTGCAAAGAGAGAAAATACCGCAGAAAGGACCGCACAGCGAGATGTCTTTATCTGGCCCGACCGTCAACATCAACCGAGAGAGAGGAGCACCGCTCCTCAGCAGATGAGGGTCGGCGAGCGAGTCTTTCACGATAAGTGGGGTGAGGGCATCGTGCTTGAGGTGGCAGGTAGCGGTCAACGCGAGGAAGCTTCTATCAGGTTTGGGGAGTTTGGAACGAAGCGTCTGATGGTCGCTCTCGCAGGATTGAAGCGTTTACACGACTAAGGCTCTTCGGCTATACCTACGGGTCTTTTGAGTCTGAACGTAAGTGTGCTCGGTCTTCTCGATGCGTATTCGTTTGGGAGTGGGTTTCTTCAACTGCCGTAAACCTCTTCAAAGGTGGCACTTCGATGCGCTCTGTCTGTGTGGGAAGAGTTGGCGATGGCGCTCGTCGTCATGAGCAGGTCGTGTCAGTGGTGGCAACGGAGTTCATCGGCGATACCACCAAATCGTGTGCTGAGGTTGCTCAAGAGGAGCCCCGTGGTGGGTGCTATCTGATTTACGGCGATGGTCTGACCCCTGCCGAAAGCTTCGTGTCCGTCGATGCATGGGGTTCGTCGCTTCGTGGCTCCAGGTTTGCCGAGGTGATGCAATGAACGTTCTGACCAGGCGATGTGCCAGTTCGATGAATCTTCGCTAGTATTTGCGATCGTGGAGCGTCCGTATCGAGTAGTGGTGGCAAAGCCAGGTCTAGATGGCCATGATCGCGGAGCGAAGGTAGTTGCGCGCGCGTTGCGCGATGCAGGATTCGAGGTTATCTACACTGGCCTGCACCAGACCCCAGAGCAGATCGTTCAGGCTGTAGTGCAAGAAGACGCAGACGCACTAGGACTCTCGTTGCTCTCGGGAGCCCACTTAACTCTCGTGCCAAAGATCGTTTCGGGTCTCGCTGACGAAGGGAGGGGCGACGTCATTATTGTGGTGGGCGGTATCATTCCGCAACCCGATATCGCGGCGCTCAAGAACGCAGGAGTGGCGGAGGTCTTCACTCCTGGATCACCGCTTCCGGCGATCTCGGAGTGGCTCGAGAGCGCCTTGGATCAGCGAGAGAAGGGCGAGTACGTGTCGTGAGAATGCAAGGACAGGAAGGAACCCTACGTGGATCTCTATGAGTATCAGGGAAAGCAGTTCTTTGCGAGCTATGGAATTCCGACATCTCCTGGAGATGTGACCAGCTCTCCAGAACGAGTCGTCGAGATCGCTACTGAGGTGGGATATCCCGCGGTGGTGAAGGCGCAGGTTCAAGTTGGAGGGAGAGGGAAGGCGGGAGGTATCAAGCTCGTCTCCAATCCTGAGGAGGCGTTGGCTGCTGCTCGATCCATCTTGGGTATGGATATCAAAGGTCATACCGTAAAGAAAGTTTGGGTTGAACACGCTTCCGACATTGCAGCAGAGTACTACGCATCGATAACGCTCGATCGAAGCGCTAAGGAAGATCTTGTCATGCTCTCCGAGCAAGGCGGCGTAGAGATTGAGAGCGTTGCTCAGAGTAATCCAGAGGCGATTGTGCGTCGACATATTAACCCGATTGACGGCTTAACGCTGGAGATAGCTCGAGAGATCGTCGGGGCATCTGGGATCCCGAGCGACGTCCATGAGGGTGTAGCGGAGATTTTAGTAAAGCTCTACGAGGCCTACTCGCGCGGTGATGCAGATCTCGTCGAGATCAACCCCTTGATCGTCACGCCGGAGCGGAAGGTACACGCCCTCGATGCGAAGGTCACCCTTGATGACAACGCTTTCTATCGTCATCCCGAGTGGGATGAGTTTCGGTCGGCCGAGGAGTTAGATGGACGTGAGCGTCTGGCCAAGGATCGAGGCCTGAACTACATCGGTCTTGACGGATCTGTTGGGATCATCGCCAATGGCGCCGGACTGGCCATGTCCACCCTTGATGTGGTCAATCAGGTTGGTGGGAGCGCAGCGAACTTTTTGGATCTCGGTGGTGGAGCCGGTGCAGATGTGATGACTGCTGCTTTGGAAGTGATCAACACCGATCCCAATGTACGGGCTGTGATGGTCAACATCTTTGGTGGTATCACGCGTTGCGATGATGTAGCTCGAGGGATCGTCAACGCGCTTGAGAAGGTCACGCTGTCGAGTCCGATTGTGATTCGACTCGATGGTACCAACGCTCCGGAGGGGCGGGCCATCATCTCGGATCTGAACTCGGAAGCAATTTTTGTGGAATCCACCATGATAGGCGCGGCACGTCGGGCCGTGGAACTCGCTGAGAAGGGTGTGGCTAGTGGCGATATTCGTTGACGAGAACACGAAGGTACTGGTTCAAGGTTTAACTGGTTCGCAGGGAAGGTTTCATGGACTGCGGAATCGTGCCTACGGGACCAAGGTCGTAGGGGGGGTCACTCCCGGGAAAGGCGGGACCGACGTCGAGGGAATACCGGTCTTTGATTCCGTCGAAGAAGCAGTAGTAGCCACCGGCGCTACCGCTTCCTTCATCTCGGTTCCTCCACGATTCGCTGCCTCTGCCGTCTTGGAGGCGGCTGCGGCGGGTATCACCTTTGTTGTGTGTATCACCGAGTTCATTCCTGCTCACGATGAATCGATGTTCTATAACGTGCTTCGCCGAGACTTCCCTGGAACTCGCCTGCTTGGACCAAACTGTCCCGGGATTATCTCTCCTGGGCGTTGCAATATCGGCATAACTTCAGGGGATATTGCCCTACCGGGAGGTCCTGTAGGGATTGTCTCGAGATCGGGAACTCTCACGTACCAAGCTCTCTACGAACTCTCTCAGGGAGGTGTGGGCCAGACGACTTGTGTGGGTATCGGTGGAGACCCCGTTCCTGGTACGAATTTCATTGACTGTCTCGCTGCATTTGAGGCCGATCCGGAGACGAAGGCGGTTCTGATGATCGGCGAGATCGGTGGTTCCGAGGAGGAGAACGCTGCGGCCTTCATTCGTGATCACATGTCAAAACCAGTGGTTACCTACATCGCTGGAGTGACAGCTCCGCCTGGACGGAAGATGGGACACGCTGGTGCTATCGTCTCTGGATCACTCGGCACGGCACAAGCGAAGATGGATGCACTGCGTGAAGCAGGAGCCATTGTTGCGGTAAACCCGACTGAGGCGGGCGAGAAAATGGTTGAGCTCGTATCCTCGCTCTAGGTGGAGCACACTCGCCTAGCGGTGAACGGTTTCGCCGTCACAGCTTGTGTGACCACCTAACGCAGGGAGCCAAAGGTGCCTTCGGCGACGAGTACGGAGCTCCGGCTGCCCCGCTCTTCGTCTAGGAGCAGGGCCCTCCATGGAGAAGTGCGAGAAGCTCGACTACAACTCGAGCAGTGGCGCCCCAGAGAAGGTCTCGTTCGAGTTCAAAGAAGGATATCTCGATATCGTCAGAGTCTCCTCGGTTCCAAATCTCAAAATGAAAGACCTCTGCACGTGCAAGGGAGCGAAGGGCGACGATGAACACCTCGTCGACCTCCTCGCTCCTTTGAGCGTTGTGGGGGTCTTTCAGAATGCCTACAACTCGTTGAAAGGGTGCGCTGGTGGAAGAGGTCCTACCTTCGCCCAGAGAGCCGATTAAATGAAGAGTGTCCGGGTCGACTCCGATCTCTTCGTGAGTCTCACGGAGGGCAGCCTGCGTGTAGGTCTCCCCGCTCTCGACGCCACCGCCTGGGAACGAGATCTCTCCGCTATGGCGGCTCAGCGACCAAGACCGACGCGTGAAGAGGAGCCCTGCGTCACCGTCGGCTAGCTCGACGATCGGGACCAATATGGATGCGGGTCGGCCTCTGGTCGACGTCGGAGCGCTATCTGGAAGAGCTTTGAGGCGAGCTTGGAGCAGGGAAGTGGTGCTTGAGAAGGAGAAGTCCACTGCGTGGTGAGCGAGCCAGGAAGGGTCACTTCCCGGTCGAGCTGCGTGCGATTGCGGTAGCCGTTGTGGATAGAGCAAGTGATAGAGGTTCGAGAACTGCACGATCTTCAAGAATCTAGCTCGGAGCTGACGGTCGAAGAGCACGCCTCAACCGAGTGGCATTGGTTAGTCTCTCGAGTGAACCCGTCTCTGGCTACGGTTTCCGGCCTCCTTCGATCCGTGAACCATCGAACTGAACTCCTATCTTTGTCTGAGACTTGAGGTCTTAACCCCACCGGACTGCTAGCGCTGCAACCTGCCAGCACATGGTGACACGCGAGTGTCATGACTGAGATCAAAGGGTTGGTGGTGTGGACCGAGCGCGACCGTTCCTGTCATGGTGTTGTCAAGACGCGCTGTTGGCTCGATGCGGGGTCGATAACATCAAGAGCATTTTTATCGATTGATCGACATGGCTCACAAGAGTCGAGGGCCACACGTTACGCCTCCCTGAGAAGGAGGGCTTGCCTTCACTATTTCTGTTTCAGCAGCGATCGGTCGGTAGAAGCGGCAGAGTGCGTCGATGCTCTCGTTGGAAGGCTCGCGAGCCGGACGAGTGAGACAAGGTCGGAATCGAGTGGCGATAAATCGGTGCCGATCACCGCTCGAGCTCACGCTTGTGGCGCGAACCGATCTCCTCTTTAAGGAGATGGGCGCTGTCTGGCAGTCGTGGTCTTCGGAGCGAATCGAAAGCAAGTCGTGGGTTTGTGCGACGGCTATGGTGACAGCCAACTGTACCTCACGCGACATGGAGCCTGAGTGTTGTTCCCGTTGGCGCTCGCTGGCTTTCGCGCCAGGGCGGCTCTTCGCAAGTGTGGTAGAGCTCGCTGTGACACGGTAGCCTGCAGGGGTGAAACTTGCCGTTTTAGCCTCTGGATCTGGGACGATTCTGGAGGCGATGATCGCTCAAGGGATCGATGTAGCTCTCGTGATCGTTGATCGGACCTGTCGAGCGTCAGAGGTTGCTGCGAGGTACGGGCGAACCGTATTGGAGATCGATCGACGGTCGTTCGGCGAGCCGCTTGACCGCGAGCGCTTTACCGAGACCGTTACCGAGGCTCTCCTTGAGCATGATATTGATCTCGTTGCGATGGCAGGATATGGAACGATTTTGACCCAGTATGTGCATGATCGATTTCCTCTTCGCGTGCTCAATACCCATCCCTCACTCCTACCCGCTTTCCCAGGGTGGCACGCCGTGAGGGATGCGCTCGACTACGGGGTGAAGGTCACAGGTTGCACGGTCCATCTGGCAACGGCGATCGTCGACAGTGGTCCGATTCTGGCGCAGGCCGCTCTTGTGATTGGGCCAGATGACGACGAGAGCGCTTTGCACGAACGAATTAAAGGCGTAGAGCGATCGCTCTACCCCAGAGTGGTCGCGTCGTACATGGCGCTGCTACAAGAGGTCGATGACGACGAAACGCTTCGAGCGCGCATCGATCGTTTTTACCTCGGGGAGCATTCCTCAACCAAAGGAGTATGAAGATGAAGAGAGCGCTGTTGTCGGTATACAACAAGAGTGGGCTCGTTGAGCTCGCTCGCCAACTCCAAGAGCTCGGCGTTGCACTGATCGCCAGTGGCGGTACTGCAGCTGCCTTGAAGGAGGCGGGAGTCGAACACGAGAAGGTAGAGGACCTGACGGGCTTCCCTCAACTCTTCGATGGTCGCGTGAAAACCCTACACCCGAAGGTTCATGGTGCAATTTTGGCGGATCGATCGAAGGAGACACATCTGAAGGATCTCTCGACGCTCGGCGTCGAACCGATCGACCTCGTAATCTCGAACCTCTACCCCTTTCAATCGGATCCCTCGATAGAGATGATAGACATAGGTGGTCCGGCGATGGTTCGCGGTGCTGCCAAAAACCATGCGTTCGTGACCGTGGTGGTTGATCCGTCCGATTACCAACTCGTAGTCGAAGAGCTGCAAAGGCTCGGAGAAACTTCGCTTGCGACTCGCAAGGGTCTTGCGGCAAAGGCTTTTGCTCACACTGCCGCCTACGATCAGGCAGTTACGACCTGGCTTTCTCACGAGAACTCGGATCGTTTTGAAGAATCCGGTGATTCGCCGTTGGAGCTTCGACTCCGTCAGGTGAAGAGCTTGAAGTACGGGGAGAATCCTCATCAACAGGGTGGACTCTACATCGGAGACGACCACTCAATGTGGAGTAGCGCGCAGTGGCTCGCTGGGCCGGAGCCCTCGTACTTGAACATCTTCGATGTCGATGCGGCCTGGCGTCTGGTGCATGAAGTATCGGAGGATCCAGCCGTTGTTATCGTCAAACACGCCAATCCTTGTGGTGTGGCGGTGAGGGATTCGATCGAGGAAGCATATGAACTCGCATTTGGATGTGACCCGGTCTCGGCTTTTGGTGGGATCGTGGCGTTCAACCGTACGGTCACCACTGAGCTTGCGAGCCTCATCTGCGACAAACCAAAGGCGGATGTTCTAGCCGCGCCCGGATTCGACGTAGACGCACTTGAGATGTTGCGATCCCGTCGTTCAAGCTGGCGTCTCGTACAGCTCGCTCCGCCGAGTATGCCAGCGCAGGTCGTTCGAAGCGTTGGCGATGCCTTCTTGGTCCAGAGCGCCGATGAGGTGGAGAGCTTGATGGGCCTCGAGAGTTTGACCGACCGGAGCGTGAGCGAGAGCGAGTGGGACGATCTACAGGTCGCGTGGCTGGTGTGTGCGCGGACGTCTTCGAACGCTATCACGATCGTACGCGATCGGTTAGCAATCGGCATTGGCTGTGGACAACAGAATCGAGTCGATTCGGCTCGTCTCGCCGTAGGGAAAGCGGGTGACCGTGCGGTCGGCGCAGTTGCGGCCTCCGATGCCTTCTTCCCGTTTCCAGATGGCTTAGAGGTCTTAGCTGCCGCCGGGGTTACCGCCGTGGTGGCACCATCAGGTTCCATTCGAGATGCGGAGATCGTAGATAAAGCGCGGGAGCTGGGAATATCGTACGTGTTTGCGGGTCGCCGTCACTTCCGTCACTGAGCGGTTGGGATGATGGTGTTGTGACGCCGCTTTTCGGTCGCAGTAGTGGGGTGTGAATGGTTGAGCTTGCAGACGCACATGCAACTAGGTTCAGTGAGAGAGAGAAGAGAGACTAAATGAGCGCAACGTTCATGGATGGAGCCTTGCTAGCGGGAGAGCTACGAAACTCCTACAAGGCGAGGGTTGCAGAACTGGCTCGAGAAGGCGTCGTCGCCGGTCTCGGAACGATCTTGGTCGGTGATGACGGTCCGAGCGCAAACTACGTTGCCATGAAGCACCGGGATTGTGAAGAGATTGGAATTGCTTCGTTCGGACGACATCTTCCAAGTAGCGCAACGCATCAAGAGGTCCTTGAGGCCGTTCGGGAGATGAACCATGATCCGAGAGTCGATGCCTTCTTAGTGCAAGTTCCACTCCCAAGTGGCCTGCCCGAGAGCGAGATTCTGGCTGCCGTCTCGCCGGACAAGGATGTTGATGGGCTCCACCCCATGAATCTCGGCCGTCTTGCACTTGGTCGACCCGGACCACTGCCTTGCACGCCCGCTGGGATCGTGGCGCTACTGCAGCACTATGACGTCACCATTGAAGGTCGGGAGGTCGTGATTATCGGGAGAGGGTTGACGATCGGTCGACCGCTCTCACTCCTGATGTCGTTGAACTGCAGCGGAGGAAACGCAGCCGTGACCGTTGTGCACTCCAAGGTGCCGAATCTTGCATCGATCGTACAGAGGGCGGACATCGTTATCGCAGCGGTGGGAGTTCCCGGTATTGTCACTGCTGCTATGGTTAAAGAAGGGGCAGTGGTAGTCGGAGCTGGCACATCGTTTGAGGGCAAGAGACTGCTGTCAGATCTCGCCGACGACGTGGCCGATGTTGCGTCGCTCGTTACTCCCCGTATAGGGGGAGTGGGACCGATGACGCGTGCGATGCTCCTGAGTAATACCTTAGATGCAGCGGCACGACGAGCCAAGTGACGATAGCACTGTGATGCGCAAGAGCTTCTCGGTAGAGTTGTGGCCTGCGCGCAACCCTAGCGGCCAGGATCGGCTGGTTGCGATGTTTGAACTGTTAGAGAAGCTGCGTCCAGATTTTACGTCAGTGACCTATGGGGCCGGTGGATCGACACGAGACCGTACGCAAGAGCTGGTAAACGAGCTCGTCGGAAAGGATTGGTCCTACCCGGTAGCACACATTACCTGCGTCGGACACTCTCGAGCTGAGCTCACCTCGATACTCCTTGAGTATCAACGTCATGGAGTCGAACACGTCTTGGCCCTCCGAGGCGATCATCCCCGAGATAGCGATGCAGATCTCTCTCGATCGGAGCTAAAGCACGCCATCGAACTGGTCGAGCTTGCGAAGTCGCTGGGGTTTCGGTCGGTAGGAGTTGCTGCGCATCCCCAAGGTCATCCAGAGAGCGACTCGCTTGAACGTGATCGCGAGTTTTTAGCACGCAAGTTGGAGATTGCCGACTACGCCCTGACCCAGTTTTACTTCGATGCCGATGCCTACCCACGGCTCGTTGATGATCTTGCTCGACTCGGTAGCGAGAAGCCGATTGTAGCGGGTGTTATGGCACCGAAGTCGTGGAACTCACTTTCGAAGATGGCGCTGTTGTCGGGAACGCACCTGCCCGAAGATTTGGCGGAACGTTTCGCCACTACCTCTGACTTTGAGGCACTCGGTATTGAGGTTGCGATTGCACTTGCTCAATCTGCCCTGAGCGATGGTGCTCCCGGCATCCATCTCTACACCATGAACTCGGCCCTCTCGACCGCTGTGATCTTTGAGGCTCTAGCCAAAGAGCTTGGGCGTGATGATGTGTGAGTAGCGAACCGTTTGTGACCGATTATGCAGCGTCGACTGAACTTCGATATGCTGAGGTCGGTGGTGCTGCGGAGAGGAGATGCTTATGAGACGGCATCTCGCGGACCGGAATTGGGCCTGTCGAACGGAGCGCTCATCTTGAAGCTGAGTGAAGTCGGAGTGGTGTGGGTGAAAACTAGCTACCTTCGTGACCCGACGTGTGCGTCGGATGAGTCAGTGGTGAGAGTGTGAAGGCCCCATAGGTCCTTCGATCTGGGCTCTCTGCTTGCGCATGAAGGTGAGGCTGCGAGCTCGTCCTATGGTGGCAGATGAGACGACGAAGAGATTCTGGTCGGACGATGCAAGTACGGGGACCAGAGCGGCCAAGCGGTAGCAGTCAGAACCGTTTGGGTAGGTGTTGAGAGAGTTGAGCGAAGGAGTGGATAGGGTGAAATCAGAAGCAGTGCAGGTGGCAGTGACAGGAGCAGCTGGACAGATCAGCTATTCGCTATTGTTTCGGCTTGCGAGCGGAGAGGTCTTTGGGCCGGATGTGGCGGTCTCACTTCGTCTGATTGAGATCGAGCCGGCCATGAAGGCACTCGAGGGCATTGCGATGGAACTCGATGACTGTGCCTTTCCACTCCTTCAATCGATTGAGCTCACGTCAGATCTTGCAACGGGTTTCAGTGGGGTTAACTGGGCGTTACTCATTGGCTCTGTACCGCGGAAGGCCGGAATGGAGCGGAGCGATCTGCTCTCTATCAATGGTGGCATCTTCAAACCACAGGGTCGAGCGATCGCCGCTCACGCCGATTCCGATGTGCGTATCGTTGTCGTCGGGAACCCGTGCAACACCAATGCTCTCATTGCGCGAGCCAATGCCACCGAGATTCCACCCGAGCGATTCTTTGCTATGACGCGGCTCGATCAGAATAGGGCTATGACGCAGCTCGCTAAAAAGGCGGGCGTGGATGTACGGTCGGTCTCGAACGTTGCGATCTGGGGTAACCACTCCTCGACGCAGTTCCCGGATTTCTTCCATGCGAAAATCGATGGTCAACCCGTGACAGAGGTGATCGCTGATCGCGAGTGGCTGGAGCAAGAGTTCATCACGACGGTTCAGAAACGGGGAGCGGCAATCATCGATGCCCGTGGTGCGTCGTCTGCCGCGTCTGCGGCGAACGGCGTGCTCGACACGATTCGTTCGATCGCCACGCCAACGCCGGAGGGAGATTGGGTCTCGCTTGCCGTAGTCTCTCATGGCGAGTACGGAGTGCCGGAGGGCTTGCAGTTTGGTTTTCCAATCGTCTCGAACGGTACGACGTGGTCGGTGGTCGAGGGTATCGAACACGATTCGTTTGCCCGAGATAAGATCGCTGCGACCATTGCCGAGCTTGAAGGCGAGCGAAACGACGTCGTGGATCTGCTGGGGAGCTGACCTTGGTTGACGCGAGGTTCCGCTTTGACTCGTGGTCGTCGAGATTGCGTAGTGGAGTGAGGGCCGCTCCGGTTTGCCTCGGCTCCTTTGGCGGACAGCGAAACTGGTGGCATCTGACGGTGGTTCTGAAGTGATCTTCGGAGAGAAAGAACCGAGGTATCTCTAACCGGTGTCTCTTCTCGTCCGGGCCCCATGACGAGTCCCCTTCGGGTCCGATGCGAGCGTGGGAGACCTACTCATGCGTCGCAGAACGAGCCTCATGTCGTGCGAATCGAGAGTTGACCTTGTGACGCTGCCGTTGAGGCGAGTGAGCCCGTGAGAGTGATCTCGAGGGACGATGCAGCGACTCTCTACGTTGTGGGTGTGATGACTCTCTGCGTTGAGCTTCGGCTAACCGTCTCGATCGGTGTCGCTTTGCAGAAGCGACAGTTGTAGTGCAGATCAGAGGGTCGGTCTCAGGTCTCGATGTGGTCTTTGAGAAGGTAGATCTCTCAGAGAATGAGAACGAACTCTCCTCGCGCCCGGCCGCAAGAGAACGTCGCTGGTCGTGATCCCTCCGGGCGAGATGTTGGTGAGCCAGGTCTATGGGTGGCCGTTGGAAGATTGCGCGGCGGCTGATATGGCGAAGCTCTTCTCGGCACAACGCTGAACCGGAGCCGAAGTGGCGAAAGATACCGCCGCTGCAGGTGGGCTCACGCTCGGCTGAGACTGGAGGATAGCACCTTGTGTCCGCAGGCTATTCGAACGATGACTACGCTTCGAGCACTCTGGCTATGAGCGGCGCTCACGACAGCATCGGTAACCCTATCAAATATCGCCATATGGGGGACAGGTCATAATAGTGAACGATACTCTGACGGTCAAAGACCTGCGAGCCGCTACCGATAGCGGGGTGTCCTTTAGGCGAAGACCTGTATCGAGAAGGGCGAGCAGCTAGTGAGGTTGTTCGCCGTTGCAAAGACGTTAATCCACTCTAGTTGTCGTTCGGTGCTGTGAAAGGATTCACGTGTTGCCGGAGAGTGTTGTGAGAGATCGGTATTGTAGGTCTGTAAATCTGTCTCCGCGCTGGACCATGCCGTTCGCCACTCGGTCACGGCGGAGTCTGAGGAGGCGAAGTTAGTCGACGAAGCGAACTGTTGCGCTGCGTGAGTGATGCTCATCAGCAGGCGAGCGTTATGGCTGATAGCGCTGCGAAGCTCGTGAGCCGTGAGCTTGGTGAACGGGTTTGCAAGGTAACGGATGCTTCGACCATTTGGTGCTACTTGGGCCCCGGTCACAGCGATCGTTTCCGAGGGCGAAAGAGTCGCTGCGCAGATAGTGTTCGCCTTCGTGATAAAGCCCTGGTTGGTGATGAGCGGCACGAAGTTTGACGGGGTGGTGGTGGTCTGTGTTGCGGGTGACCAGATACTCCCGAGCTGCGAGACTGCCGTCAAGATGAGGGCTAATGCAGCGAACGATCCGATGACTTTGCGCAGTAGTCGTGACTTTTTGGGGGTCGGAGGATAGAAGGACTGATAGGGCGGAAGGTCTGCGAACTCCGGTAGCGTTGAATAGCTTGGAAGGGGTCGTTGACGTTCTGTCCAGTGTTCGCCAGTGAAGTAGCGCAGGTGTCCGCTGCCGTCGGGGTACCATCCTGGTACCGATGGCGTGCGCGGATCCTTTGGTCTTCGGTCTACCCTCATTGAGGTTCTCGCTCAACGTTCGTTGAGTCAATCAGGGGAGCGAGCGACTCGAAGTATTTCAGAGCTCCGAGAGCTCCACGAAATTTGATTGCACCGTTACGGAGAGCGGCGTCAACACTGAGCTCACCGGTCGTAAGCCGTGTCGCCATCTCAGAGCTGAGGCTTACGCTGAGATCGGGATCGCTCGCCATCGTTGCGACCGCCTTAAGTCCATCTTCGTTTACGCGTAGCGACCAACCGGGGGAGAGGGGGCCGTCGCTGACTTCGACGTTCAAGATGTACTCCGCAGTGCTGGGGAGAGGACCTAGGGAGTCATACGTCGAGTTGAGGAACTCGACTATAGCGTGTAACTCCTGGTCCATCACACTCTATCGTAGAGGATCGCTCGTTTGACTTCCTCCACCGCCTTCGTTACCGAGATGCCTCGAGGACACGCTTCGGTGCAGTTGAACGACGTTCTACATCTCCATACGCCAGATTTTTGATTCAAAATGTCGAGTCGTTCGCTTGCGGCTTGATCCCGAGAGTCAAAGATGAAGCGATGGGCATTGACGATTGCCGCAGGACCTACGTAGGAGCCATTCGCCCAGTAGACCGGACATGAGGTGGTACAGCAGGCGCAGAGTATGCACTTTGTCGTATCGTCGAAGCGCTCGCGCTCCTCCTGTGACTGAAGCCGCTCTTTGTAACCAGGATCATCATCGGTAATGAGATACGGAAGCACCGAGCGGTATTGGGCAAAAAATGGTTCCATGTCGACGATGAGGTCCTTGATGACCGGAAGGCCTCGAATCGGTTCAATGGTGAGATCGGTCCCCACGGTAGAGATGAGGTTGATACAGCCGAGCTTGTTCTCTCCGTTGATGACCATCGCATCAGAGCCACAGACGCCATGAGCGCAGCTGCGACGGAACGAGAGGGTACCGTCTTGAGTCCACTTTACCTTGTGGAGAACGTTGAGCACGGTGTCTGACGGTAGGGCTTGAACCGTGAAGTCCTGCCAATGAGGTCGCGTATCGGCCTCGGGGTTGTATCGTTTGACACGTAGGTGGACGGAGACCTCTGCAGGGACCGCTGGGCTTACCGAAACAGGGTTCATCGTTGTCGTCATCTCGGTTAGTACTTCCTCTCCATCGGTTCATATTTGCCGAGCACGACCGGCTTGAAGTCGAGCGTTATGGTGCCGTCCTCGCCGAGGTGTGCAAAGGTATGTTTCATCCAGTTCACATCGTCGCGAGTTGGGTGGTCATCGCGCCAATGAGCTCCTCGACTCTCGGTTCTGGCCTGAGCGCCGACTACCAGTCCTTGTGCGAGGTCCAAGAGGTGGCCGAGCTCCATCGCCTCGGTGAGGTCGTAGTTGAATACGACGCCTTTGTCATCGATTTTGACCTCTTTGTAGCGTTCCTTGAGGCCGGCGATGACGTCACGGGCTCGCTGGAGTGACTCGTCGGTGCGCACCACCGATGCATCGGCCGTCATGGTGGCTTGCAGCTCGGTTCGAATCTCAGCTACCTTCTCACCCCCACTTCCGGCCTTCATGGATTCGATCCGCTCCCTGACCGGACCCTCAGCGCCACGAGGGATGTCGGGATGAGGAACGTCTTGGATGTATTCGAGCATCGCCTTCCCACCCCTGCGTCCGAAGACGACGATGTCGAGGAGCGAGTTGGTGCCGAGGCGGTTGGCGCCATGTACCGACACGCAGGCGCACTCTCCAGCAGCGTAGAGACCTGGAAGTACGGTATTGTTGGCGTCGACGAGAACCTCGCCGTCGATGTTGGTAGGGATGCCTCCCATTGCATAGTGAGCTGTCGGTTGGATCGGAATAGGCTCTTTCTTCGGTTCGATCCCTAGGTAGGTTCGGACGAAACCAGTGATGTCGGGGAGCTTCGCGTCGATCTGCTCCGGCGGTAGGTGGGTGAGATCGAGGTAGACGTAGTCTTTGTCTGGGCCAGCACCTCTTCCAGCTTTAATCTCTGCGTGAATGGCGCGTGAGACCATGTCGCGAGGGGCTAAATCTTTCACGGTTGGGGCGACGCGTTCCATGAATCGTTCCCCGAGACCGTTTCTGAGGATACCTCCCTCGCCGCGCGCCCCTTCTGTGAGTAAGATACCGAGCCCGTAGATTCCTGTTGGGTGGAACTGGTAGAACTCAAGGTCTTCCATCGGTATTCCGGAGCGGAATAGTACACCGGGACCGTCGCCCGTTAGCGTATGTGCGTTAGAGGAGATCCGGAACATTTTTCCGAAGCCCCCAGTCGCAAACAGGACACCCTTCGAAGCAAATACGTGGAGATCTCCCGTTGCAAGCTCGTACGCCACGACACCCGCCATTCTTCGGTCGCTACCTTCTCCGCTGTAGAGGACGTCGAAGACTTGAAACTCGTTAAAGAAGTTGACGTCTCTCGCTACGCACTGCTGATAGAGGGTTTGAAGGATCATATGACCGGTTCTGTCGGCTGCGTAGCACGAACGACGCACAGGGGCCTCGCCGTGGTTTCTCGTGTGCCCACCAAAGCGTCGCTGATCGATCCGACCTTCCGGAGTTCGTGAGAATGCAAGACCAAAATGCTCGAGATCGATCACTGCGTCGATCGCCTCTTTGCACATCACGTCGATTGCGGGTTGGTCTCCGAGATAGTCGGAACCCTTCACCGTATCGAAGGCGTGCCACTCCCAAGAGTCTTCTTCGACGTTGGCCAAAGCAGCGCACATGCCACCTTGAGCGGCTCCGGTGTGAGAGCGGGTCGGATAGAGTTTGGTGAGCACTGCGGTGCGGCACTTGCCAGCCGTCTCGATAGCCGCACGGAGCCCGGCTCCGCCTGCACCGACAATGACTGCGTCGTAGCTGTGATAATGAACGTTCACACTCAAAGTTTTGCACGCTTTCTGGCTGATGTGAAATTAGAACTCATTCTAGGCGTAGGGTGGAGACTATGACAGGACTTCCAAAGACCATCGGTGAACTTCGTCTGACCGAATATCGAACTCGCCCGGTCAAAATTGAGATACGAGATAATGCGGTTGCGCGAATGCGATCGGGACTTCCGCTCGTGAGCGGGATGGTCGACTACGACGACACGGTTCTCCCCGAACTCGAGCGTGCAATCTTAGCCCTTCACGATGTGATCTTCCTCGGTGAGCGTGGGCAGGGAAAAACCAGGTTGATCCGCTCACTCGTCGAGCTTCTCGATGAATGGACGCCAGTGATCGACGGCTCCGAGCTCAACGATGACCCGCTGAATCCAACGTCGTCGCGAGGAATCGAGATCGTCCAGGAGTTCGGAGACGAAACTGCTCTTCGATGGATCCATCGAAGTGAGCGGTACTCCGAGAAGCTTGCCACCCCAGATACTTCGATAGCGGACCTAATCGGTGAGGTCGACCCAGTAAAAGTGGCGGAAGGCCGCTACCTGGCGGACGAGAGAACCTTGCACTTTGGTCTGGTGCCCCGAACGAATCGAGGGATCTTCGCTATCAATGAACTCCCCGATCTCCCCGAACGCATTCAGGTCGGTCTCTTGAACCTGCTCGAAGAGCGAGATGTTCAGATTCGTGGCTACAAGATTCGCTTGCCGCTTGATCTGATGTTTGTTGCCTCGGCGAACCCGGAGGACTATACAAATCGAGGGCGATTGATTACGCCTCTAAAGGATCGGTTCGGTACTCAGATTCGGACCCACTACCCGCTCAAGATCTCCTCTGAGGTTGAGGTCATGCATCAAGAGTCCGACATTCGCAAACCGGAGGGCTTGGATCTTATTGTTCCGGAGTTCATGAGTTCGCTTCTTGCGACCATTTCGCAGCTCGCAAGGAAGTCATCCAGCATCAACCAGCGTTCGGGCGTGTCGGTAAGAATGTCGGTAGCGTGTTACGAGCTCCTGGTCGCATCGGCGTTTTCTCGTGCGCTGCGGTGCGGAGAAAGCGAAGCGGTCCCCCGTCCGAGTGATCTTGATGCGATCGTTCCTGGCATTTCGGGCAAGATAGAGATAGAGGGTCTCGATGACTCCGATGAGATCAAGGTGATCGGTCGCCTGATCTCGGGTGCTACTCAAGCAACGTATCGACAGTTTGTGGAAGGCTCGGAGGTTCTCGATGCTCAGAAAGAGGTTGAAGCGGAGGGATTTGTGGTCTCTGCGGAGCGCTCTACTCAAGAGTCTTACGACGTCTTGCTTGGTTTTCCTTGTCTGCTTGCTGCTTCGTCGAAGGTAGCGGGCTCTGAGAATCGCGGCGTTGTGGTAGCCGCAAGTGAACTCATACTCGAAGGCCTCCATCTAGCGAAGCGCCTCAATCGCGTCGAGCTTGATGATGGTCGAGCGTACTCAGGGAGGTAGGCATGAGACGACGCCGCTATTCGCAGTGGGATGGCTCTCAAGAGGTTGATGACCTAGACGCGCTTGGTCTCTTTGATGAGCTGAGCGAGCAGCTGCTCTATCACGGTGATCTGGCGGCTGCGCTCCGAGACCTCATGTCTCGGGGCTATCGATCACCCTCAGGTAGGGACGTGCCTGGACTGACAGATCTACTGCAACGCTTACGGGAGCGGCGAGATGCTCTCTTGTCTGAGTTCGGCATGTCTCAGACGTATGAGCAGCTACGTGAAGCCGTTGAAGAGATTCTCGATGAAGAGGGTCGGTCTCTCGATGCTGCGCGACAAGCTGGCGATGCGGATGCATCGTTCAAGGAGCTAGAGCTAGCGGCGCTTCCACCGGATCTACCCGGCAAGATCCGCTCTCTTAGGGAGTATGAGTTCTCATCCGTTGAAGCGGAACAGCGTTTTGAGCGGCTCCTTAGCGATCTTCGAGAGCAGCTTTTGCAGTCGACGTTTTCCCAGATGAAAGAGGCGCTTGGACGACAGACTCCAGAGGACCTTGCTCGGCTCAGAGATCTCCTCTCTGAGCTCAACGAGTTGATGGAGCGATCTCGCGAAGGCGAAGACGTCGGAGATGCATTTCGAGATTTTATGTCTCGGTATGGTGACATTCTTCCGCCTGTGAACTCCCTCGAAGAGCTCATGGCGATACTGCAGTCGCAGGCCGAAGCGATGACGAGCTTTATGAACTCGCTCGATCCTGCTCAGAGGCGAGAACTCGGGGACCTCTTTTCGGAACTCTTTGGTGATCTCGACCTGCGCTGGCAGATGGAACGTTTCTCGGAGAATATCTCATCGATGCCAGGTTTCCGAGGAGATGGTCGATTCGGTTTCCGAGGTGAGCAACCCTTTGGTCTCGGTGAAGTCGGCGATAACTTCGCCACCTTGGGTCGCCTCGATGACTTGGAGTCGTCTCTCAAGAACATGGCATCGCCTTTTGGACTCTCTGACATTGATCTCGGCGAGGTCGAAGAGGCGCTCGGTGCAGATGCTCGGCACGCCTTGGAGCAGCTGAGAAGCGTCGCACAACAGCTGCAGGAAGCCGGTCTGATCGAGCGGACCGACGGGTACTTGAAGATGTCCCCAAAGGGACTGCGGCGGATCGGTGCTAAGGCACTCGAAGAGGTCTTTCGGAAGGTCGATGGAGTCGGTCTCGGCCAGCACATCAATGCTCGATCGGGCCGAGGCGGCGACCTTGAGTATCAGAGCAGGCCGTACGAGGTTGGTGACCCCTTCAACCTTTCGCTCCAAGGCACGCTCCGAAATGCACTCCTGCGACAAGGTGGAGGTCTTCCGCTGCGACTCGATCCTTCGGATTTTGAGATCGAACTCACCGAGAATCAGGTATCGTGTTCTACCGTTCTGCTCTTGGACCTGTCCCTCTCGATGCCTCTTCGGGAGAACTTCCTTCCAGCAAAAAAAATGGCGATGGCTCTTCATTCGCTCATATCGTCGAGATTTCCAAGAGACTACTTTGGGATCGTCGGGTTCTCCGAAATTGCCCACGAGTTAACCCCGGCTACGCTTCCACAAGCAACGTGGGACTACGTCTATGGCACGAATATCGAGCACGCACTGATGCTCGCCCGTTCGATGCTATCGAGTCGAAACGGCACGAAGCAGATCTTGCTCGTAACGGATGGGGAACCGACGGCCCATATTCTTCCTTCCGGCGAGGTCTTCTTTTCCTACCCACCTGCGCCAGAGACGATCCGAGCGACACTTGCAGAGGTGCGACGCTGTACTCGCGCCAATATCGTGATCAACTCCTTCGTGCTTGACGCGAACGACGAGCTTCGGAGTTTTATTGAACATCTCACCTCGATCAACCGCGGGAGAGTCTTCTATGCCGATCCATCGAACCTCGGCGACTACGTGCTGGTCGATTTTCTCCGTTCTCGAGCTTCCATGGTCGAAGAGGGGTAGGAGGGATACCGAGAGGCTGTGCTCCTCGCCGTTTGACGGACTCATCATAAGCTTCCTTCCCGGCTTGACAACTCGTGTAATTTCATGGTTAGAATTAGCTAATCGCGCTGGGGGTGCTCTTCTAACTACTGGGCGCAGGATAACGAAATGGGGGAGATCATGAAAAGTTGCGGTTCGGGCGCTGCTTGGGGTGAGATGCTCGACGGTTCGGTCAACGCGAGCAATCGCGCTGAGACTTGGCAAGATCGCGCAAAGTGCAAGGGTGCGAGTGCATCGGTTTTCTACCCGTTGCGTGGCGTTCCGACTGCATCGGCACGGGCTCTCTGCAAGGACTGCCCGGTCAAGCCCGACTGTCTCTCGTACGCCCTAGAGCATGAAGAGGAGTTCGGCATCTGGGGAGGGCTCTCGGAGCGTGAGCGTCGCAAGTTGATTCGGGCTCAGGCGCGTCTCAGAAGTGCCGGCGAACGGCGGCTCTTCGAAGCGAGCTAACTGCGTGTACTATGAGTCCGGTCGAAGTTAGCTGGGAAGATCGTGCTCGTAGTTGTGGCTGGGTGTCAGTGAGAGCCGGGCTTCAAAAGTCGACCAAGAGTTGACGTTGAGAACCTCGTAGAGCTCGAGTGGGATCGTTGCAAGGACCTGGCTGGGCAGAAGGCCCACGAGTTCACATTCCAGTGGACGAAGACCATACGCTATGACGTCTTGAAAGAGCTGGCAGGGACCGTAAAGCGTAGGGGAGATGAGGTTGGCTGAGAGTTGGTATCCCTTTGCAACGTGGAATCCCAGCGTGCGGACGATCGGTGATCGAAGTGCCAACACGAGCGAGCGAAGCTCTAGCGACGTTGGGGCATCCACGAGGATGTTGTAGGCGACTAAGGGGGGTCGACAAGCTAGGGCGGTCGCGCCGAGGTGTGGATGGGGCGTGGATGGGCCTGCCGTTGGAGCGAGGCTCTTGAAGGCTCGACGCCTCACCTCAGGGAGGCTGACTCCTTGGTCGTAGCGGAAGACCGGAACTGAGAGTTCCTTGTCGAGAAACTCCTCGAACTGTGCCGTCAGTCGCTCGGCCTCGTCTGAGTCGCTTGGAAGCAGCGGTACGAATGGAACGACGTCGAGAGCGCCAAGGCGAGGATGAACCCCGCTGTGGCGAGAGATATCGAGATCTCGGGCAACGACCCATGCAAGTCCGCAGAGATCCTCGTACAGTGACGTACCCCCGAGACTGAAGACGCTTCTGTTGTGATCTGGGTCAAAGTGCAGGTCAAGCAGGGAGGGGCCCGCAGCTGTAACGAGGCGCTGCAGCTGCCTTCGGTCTCGACCTTCAGAGATGTTTGGTACACAGACGACGCTCATGGGAGTTGTCGGTGAGACGTGCTGCCACCTAGCGCTGCTGCGGTTGTAGCGTACGATACTAGGCCGATTTGGAAGAGACCTCCACTCGACGAGCTCGCGCTATCCTGCGCCGCTGTCTCTCTGAGGCACCTCCCCAGACACCATGTTCGATCTTGAGCGCGAGCGCATACTCGAGGCATGGACCTTGGACAGGACACTTCGTGCAGATCTGCCGTGCTTTTTCGACGCCTACACCGTCACTCGGAAAGAAAATATCTGGATCGATAGCTCGACAGCTCCCTTGAGCCATCCACGATTTGGTCAGCACCCCCGCTCCTTCTGCCGATTCCCCCCGGCGTAGTAGAAACTTGCTGATATTACTTCAGAGTAACTCTATTACGGGACATTCGATTTGCCATCGAATTGCTCCTCTTGTTCTCTTAGTTTTGTCGATAGCGGTGCGCGGTCTACGTAGGGTCTAACCTGCTCTAGGCTGTTGTCTGATTGAGCTTGAAGGCGATGAAGTCACGGCGTGTGAGCTCGGAATGTTCGATGAAGGAGAGAGCGTGGACAATGAAGAGTATCAGGCCCCTCGGGCGAAGGCCAGGATCCTCTACCTTGGTCCGGTAGCGCCTCATTGGGATGTGGTTTGGGTCGGGGGAGACACGAAGGTCGTCGATGATTTTCGACAGCGATTACTCGCTCGACTCTTGATGATACCGGCGCACGATCCTCAGTTTCGGCGTAATCGAGAGCGTGTCATGCGCGACGCCGAGCGAGAAGGCATTACGTGTACGTGGGATATCGACGACCCGCAGTAGGGTTACTTTGGACGGTGGGAACCTCGTTGACGGCCAAAGCGCCCTTTGACAACGACGTCATCTTGCCCCCGGGACCACGCTTTCTTCTGGAGTCGACGCGAGACCTTGTCCAGGTCGGTATCGAGTGTTCCCGCCTTGTCAAAAGCTAGATTCTTAAGCTCCATCGTGGTAAAGAAGGGATGCTGGTCGATCGCATCGTCTTGAGGCGTCGCCCTGCGAGGAAATGCGAGTATGTTCTCGTCAGAGGTGGATGCTTCCTCGTTGGCAAGGTAAGAATCCTTTGGTTCGACGACATCTTCGCTCGGTGAGAAAGCATCATAGGGATGCGAGGTCTCCACGATCTCGCTGAAAGCGACGCTACTGTGAGTCGTGTCGTCCCACGGCGGTGTTTCCGTGAGGGTATCCATGGTCGCAAGGACTTGGCGGACCTCTTCGAAGGTGCTGACAAGTGGAGTCCGAGCAGAACCGATCGCTGAACCGTTGCTCTCCAACTCTACGAGTGGGGGAAGATCCACGAGGTACTCTCCCGGTCGTAGCCCGAGTATCGCCACTCTACGCAGAGTCTCCCACGTTGAATGGACGTTTTCTTGAGGCGAGACGAGATCGGTATTCGTGGTATTTTCCTCGATCGTTCCGGGCGTATCGAGTGCCTCTTCATCTGCGAAGTGCCAGATCCCCTCCTCGATCCCAATGGCGCGTCCGGGAGTATCTGCGTTGATTTGGGGAGAAAATCGGCGAAGAGCGTCTTCGTCGATCCCGGACGGAAAGACCGGTGATGAATAGGGGTCGGGGCTTGTCTCGTAGGCCGAAGCTGAAGTTAAGCCAGATGAGTGTTCATCTACTTTTTGCTCTAGCTCAAACTTGGTGGTCGTGGTGAACTGAGCGTCGAAGGCAGACTGAGGTTCTTCGTAGAGCGACAGGCGTCGCTCCGTCGGTTGCCAAGGCTCGTACTCCCCAGCAGCCCATGGGTCCCCCTCTGGTGTAATCCATGAAAGCGTCGAAGTTGAAGACTCATGTGGTGAATTCAGAAAAGTATCTGACGGTCTATCTTCTAAGAATTCGTTGTTGTGGTAGGTCGGGGATGAAACTGCGGGAGATTCCTCTTCAACTTCAAGCCAGGAGTAGCGATACTCTGCATCAGCAAACGGTCGCTGGCCGACGTCGCGATAGTCGGAGCGGTCCTCCCAGGAGAAGTCATCAAGATGTTCAGTATCTGATCGTTCGTCTGCCATAATCTTATATCGACAATTCGTGGTATTTATTAACTAGTTTCTCGGATATTCTCGCAACATAACCACTTTAAGTGACTTTAAGAGCGTCAAACTTTGTTGGGAGCTATCTCATGACTCTGGCGAGCCAGAGATCTGGATGCTCCAGATCGAAGATGGTTGGGAAGCTCTCACTATCTCGATAGATGGCGCTGAGCGCATCTGTGTGCTCGGCGTCTGCAAGAAATTCGGTGAAGCTGCTGCTCAGGTCGATCGCTCGTTCGCTTATCTCGATTCCGAAGAGATGGGCTAGTAGTCGATGCGCCTCGGTCCCTTCGATGCTGCGTCTGCGAAGGGCCTCCTCGATGGCGCCGGTCGCGCCTAAGACAGTCGATCCGATTTGACGGCACGCAAGGTTCGAGATCCCTGACAACACTGCAACCGTTGCCTCGATCTCCTCGTAGTTAATACGTTGGGCCTCTGTGAACTCTCCGCTAACGAGAGCCGATGGGTCTCCAAGAAATCCTTGAATAGCTTCTGGATCGGTAAAGTTGAGCGTCGAGAGCTGGTTCATTGCGGCGGTGACATCGGCACGCATGTCAACGAGGTGGAGTCGTATCTCCGTGTCGAGGCGATCTCGCAGCGTGTCGTTCGTGAGGAGGCTTGCCGTCACGAGTTGCTGAGTTAGGGTCCAGATGAAAAGGGAGTCTCGATCGAGCTGCCAATCTTGCGCAAATCGTTCGATGGTCTGTGGCACAAGTACGATCGAAGACGGGTCCGTTGAGGGCATGAGTAAGTCGTACGCTGCGTGTGCCTCTTTGGCGAAGTGACCGATCAGTGACCCGATCTGCGCACCTGAGAGCATTGGGGTGAGCGTCGCGCCGAACTGCCCAAGCATCGCCATCAAGGGGTTAGCGGTAGCATCGCTGCTCTGCAGATCTAAGGATGAGGAGATCACTCCTTGCGGAGCCATTGACTGTAACAGGAGCTCGATGTACGGTCGCCAAGCGGTAAGCATCAGGTTTGAGAAGGCCAGTGGATTGGTGACGATTAGAGATTGACTAGTCGGTGCCGAGCTCGGTGGGAGATAACGAAGTGTGTCGACGTGAAGCTGTGCAAGGCGGAAAAGCTCTTCTACCCGAATTCGCAGTGATGGTTCGACATTTGCTGCCGAGGTCTCGTCTGCGTTTGCTACCTGAACGAACTGCGTTACCATAGCCATTGGATCTTGACCCTGTCCTGACATCGCCTTCATCATGTCCCCTAAGAGAAATTCAAAGGGATTTGACCCTGATGGCACTGCATCGCTCATAGCTATCAGTGTATCGACTGTGGAGTGTTCT
>JAJYZP010000017.1 GCA_021799875.1 Actinomycetes bacterium
GGGAGGGGAAGGTGGTCGGTGCACTCGTCGACCTGGCAGGTCGGATGGCTCTACCCGTTCTCGTAGTTGCTGGAACGATTGAAGCAGTTCCGCCGGCTCTTGCTCTTTATCCCCACATTGAACTGCTTGCACTGGTGGAGCGCTATGGAGAGGAGGAAGCGTTTGCGCATGCGGTGCGACGGGTCGGGGATCGTGTGCTCGAGAGCGAGCTGCTCGGCCAACTTATGAGTTCGAATCCTGGCGATTGATCGGTGGCAGTCGAGTCGGAGTCGATGTAGATGAACCGCTGATCTGATTGCGGGGGAGTACATTTGCGCAATCGAGAATCGCTCGTGTGACCTCTTCTGCCTGGTGGCCGAGCTCGGCGAGGGAGTGGTGTCGGTGCCTTTTTACGCCGAGGTCTACCTCTACAATCGATGAACGACCTCCTTGAAGATATGCGTCGACCAAGAGGGCGACATCAACGCCAAAACCTGAGACAAGCCTCGCCTGCTCGAGGACGCTGGCCCGCACTGCGATTTCGCCGGCGAGCGGCGAGGCGAGGGTGGCGAGTTCGGGATAGTAGATCGCGAGAAGGGGTCGGGCAGTGAGGGTCGTGACTCGCTGACTTTCGTGGCTTGGGTCGCTCTGGTAGGCGGCTTTTGCAAACAAGGTGGATTCAGAGTCCAGGAGCGGTTCGACAAGGAGTCGTAGGGACCTGGGTTGAAAGTTCTCTAGGTCTGCATCACAGGTGACGATGATATCTGCATTGCAGTGCTGAAATCCAAGCCAGAGTGCTTCTCCCTTGCCTGGTCCGTTCAGCCCGACCTCTTCTGTGTGGACCACGGTGGCGCCAAAGTCGAGGGCTACTTCTGCCGTTCGATCGGTCGAGAAGTCGTTGACGACGATAATCTGACTGAGAAGCTTTGTAGTTTCGGGATCGGTAAGAACATGGTGTAGGATCCCTGCGATCGTCGACTCTTCATTGTGTGCCGGAATGACAAGGTCAACGCTTGGGTCGACCCTTACCATGCTCGAGCAAAGTTTGAGACTCGCAGATTTTGAATGGCGATGAATCCTTTCGGGTGCGTGACACTCAGCGATAGTGGAAACTTCAGTCGGGTCTTGGAGTGGACGATACCTACAGAGCAGTCTATGGAGATTCTCGTCAGAACTGCGACCTTTTGTCGTTTGGCTCCCCGGATAGGGATCCAAGATTTGAACTGGGATGTACAGTAGTAACGCACAGATTTTTGTGTCATCAAGAGCGGATGAGGGACGGGCCCAGTGATTCCGCGGCAACCAGTGTCAACTGTCACCAGGTGCCAAGGCCCGAACGATGATATCTGAGGAGGTAAAAGTGTCTTTTGCTAAGGCGCTGCGTTGTAAAGAGTGTGGGAAGACCTACCCGGTTGAAGCCAATCATGTGTGTGAGATGTGCTTTGGCCCTCTGGAGGTTGACTACGACTACGAGGGAATTCGTGCCTCTATCTCGCGGGCATCAATCGCACGGGGCCCGTTGTCGATATGGCGATACGCTGACCTTCTCCCAGTGGACTCTACGAATCGAGTTGACCTAGGTGCTGGATTTACTCCGCTGGTGCGAGCTGAGCGACTAGGGGCTGCACTCGGTTTGCGTGACCTCTGGATCAAAAACGATACGTTGAACCCAACGGGTTCGTTCAAGGATCGTGTCGTATCTGTTGCTCTCTCTAAAGCACGCGAGTTGGGGTTTAAAGTTGCTGCTTGTGCCTCGACTGGTAACTTGGCGAACTCGGTTGCGGCTCACGCAGCTTGGGCAAATATGGACTCGTACGTCTTTATCCCGGCCGACCTAGAGCGGGCGAAGGTGATTACCACAACGGTCTACGGAGGAACGGTCGTGGCGATCGACGGTAACTATGACGACGTCAATCGACTCTGTGCTGAGATTACCTCAGATGAGCCAACGTGGGCCTTTGTGAACGTCAACGTGCGATCTTACTACTCTGAAGGCTCAAAGACCTTAGCCTTTGAGGTTGCAGAGCAGCTGGGCTGGAAAGCGCCCGACCATATTGTGGTACCGGTCGGCTCTGGTTCACAGCTGACCAAGATTTACAAGGGCTTCCAGGAACTCTATCGGGTCGGGCTGTTGGACGAGGAGCCCCACGTCCGGATATCTGGTGCGCAGCCTGATGGGTGTTCACCGGTTGCCACCGCCTTTCGGGAGGGTCACGAGTTCGTGAAGCCTGTCCGTCCTCATACGATTGCCAAGTCGCTCGCCATAGGTAATCCTGCCGATGGCCACTACGCCCTTGATGTGGTCCGGTCCACGGGTGGTTCCTTCGAGTCGGCCACTGACGAGGAGATCAAAGCGGCGATCCGACTCCTGGCGTCTAGCGAGGGGATTTTTGCTGAGACGGCTGGCGGCGTCACTATTGCGACGCTCCAGAAACTCGCCAAGAGTGGCGTCATTGAACCCGATGAGAGGGTGGTCGCTTATGTCACCGGAAACGGTCTCAAGACCGTAGAGGCGTTAGCTCCCGACTCTGAGGTTTCGGCAACAATACCACCATCTCTTGAGGCGTTCGCTGAATTTCGTAACGCTCGAGAGAAGACACAAGGAGAGCGTTGATTCATGGCAGTAGTTATACGTATTCCAGCCCAGTTGAGGAGTCTGACCGGCGGTGAAGGGGAGCTCTCCTTCGCAGACCACGATGACGTTGGGCAGGTCCTTGAAGAGTTGACGGCTCAGTTTCCAGAGCTTGGTTCGAGGATTTTCGATGAGAGCGGAGAAGTTCGGCGATTCGTCAATATCTTCGTCGCAGATGAAGATATTCGTTTCTCAGGTGGGCTCCGATGTGCCATCAAGCCTGGTCAAACTGTGTCGATCGTTCCTGCTGTCGCTGGAGGCTGAGTCTCTCGGTCGTCGCAAGATCGTAGCGGCTTGAGGTGATGATGGAGACGACCTCCATGTTTACCGATTAAGTCGAATAACTGTCCTGAGGGTTCTCCTAGGTTTTAAGGAGAGGCGTGGTTCTTACCCGCCCCGCCGACCATGCTCATTGTGAAACCCAAACTCCATCTGGACCTCAGTGTCCTTTGTAGTGTCGTGAAGAAGTGGTTGTGACGCGCTCGGGAGTGGGGAAGTAACCTCGTTGAGGAGAACGATCTCCATACTTCACCAAATTGTAACAGTGCTGTAATGGCTAGTTCGCATGAAACTGGTGAGCTGATATGTATCTCCCGTGGTTCTTCGAAGCACGGTTTGGCAATGGTCCGCTGTGGGCAGTTAATAAGTTTGCGGCAGGTGCACAAGAGTAGGTACGTGTGCACGGATCATTTCCGGAGAGATGCTGGGAGTAGTGCGAGAGGAGTGCTGTTTATGAGTTACCAAGCCGAGTACATCTGGATTGACGGGACCAAACCCACGGCGATGCTGAGAAGCAAGACAAAGATCCTCCCTGATGGCGAAGCACTTCCGATCTGGGGATTTGATGGTTCAAGTACTAATCAGGCGCCGGGCGACCACTCCGATTGTGTTTTGCGCCCAGTGTTCTCTTGCAAGGATCCTTTGCGTGGCGGTTCGAATGTGCTCGTTCTTTGCGAGGTAGAGCTCCCAGACTTTAGTCCGCACCCTTCAAACACGCGCAACGCTTGTGTGGCTGCTGCGGAGAAGTATCGAGATCAGGAACCGCTATTCGGAATTGAGCAGGAATATACGTTGATGCGTGATGGACGTCCACTGGGCTTTCCGGAGCAAGGGTATCCCGGGGCACAGGGTCCGTACTATTGCGGTGTAGGAGATGGTCGCGTTGATGGCCGTCCAATTATTGAGGCCCACACGCAGGCGTGCATCGATGCTGGTTTAGCGATAGAGGGAACTAATGCGGAGGTCTTACTAGGGCAGTGGGAGTTTCAAATCGGAGTGCTGGGCGCTCCGGCGATCGGTGACCAAATCTGGGTGGCTCGGTGGCTGCTCAACCGAATCGCAGAGGATTTTGGTGTATCCGTCTCCCTAGACGCCAAGCCGGTAATGGGAGATTGGAACGGTGCTGGTGCGCACACAAACTTCTCGACCAAGGCAATGAGGGAAGGCTGGGATGCGATCATCTCGGGCTGCGAAGCACTCGGAGGCAGAGTAGAAGAGCACATTGCAAACTACGGTGCAGGAATCGAGGATCGGCTCACTGGGGCTCACGAAACGGCAAGGTATGATCGGTTTAGCTATGGCGTGTCCGATCGTGGCGCCTCAATTCGGATACCTTGGGGTGTTGAGAAGGCTCAAAAAGGTTGGATCGAAGATCGGCGACCGAATGCTAATGCAGACCCGTATGTTGTTGCTCGGCTCATGATCGAGACGATCTGCGGAGCTGCTCTGTAGATTTTGAGAGTTCATCGAGGAGGTCGTTCTCGCAGGAGATCTCGTGGCAAGACCGGGATTCGAGCGACGGTATCTTCGGTCGACGGGCACAGCTTGTAGGCTCCCCGTCGACCCGCAGCTTGATGAGGTGTCGGGCCATGGAAGATTACGAACGCTTGCTCAGCGGTCGGAAACGCTGGGCAAGCGTCGTGGTAGCTGAACGGTAGTTCATCGCTCGCTGCGATGACGAGGGGAGACGGTGTTTGGCCGTTGTTGAGCAACGTATGGCGTGGAGGTCTCTGAGGTAATCAGGTCTTGATTTAAGCATCTAGTCATGCGAGTCGCTCGCGTCCTGCATCGATGCGTTGGCGGACTGGTTTTTGGCTTTGTTCATGAGCACTCGTCTCAGCCAAGTTTTGCTTAAAGACCTGTTTCCCAGCCGCATTTGATATCGAATACCTTCGACTATCTGTGCCACAAGACCCATTGAATCCGTAAAGTACGGGCCGACCCTCCCTGATAGGGTCGTTGTTCGGTGCCGGCCGTGAGCAAGAGCCCTTGCTGTCACGACCTAGCTCTACTGGCCGAGTTTTTTGGAACTCACAGCTGACAGATGTCTATGAAACGATTCCGAGAGTTCAGGCGGTCCGGTGGGTCAGTACGATGTTGAGACTTGGGAAGACCCAGTGCACCAACGGTGCTGTGGCGTTGGAGCACTCGGAACTCTTCATGCGGGGGCGACTTTTGGTGTTGTTACTAGCTCGAGACCACCAGGTCGCGTGGGTACTCTCCTCGATTGGAGTCTTGGCCGAAGCTTCCAAGTAGTGATGGTGGAAAGGGAGACACACCGTGAAGACGGTTTCACACTGCCGATAGATGCGCCGACGAGCGAGTCGAGAACGCCCAGCTTGTTTGGTGTCAACGATCGCTGCTTGCTTCGACCTATGTCGTGATGGAATCTGCGTCTTAAGGCCCCTATGTGCCGTCTTCTATCTCGTTCCTCAATGGATGCAACTGTTGGTTGAGGTGGTAGTGTGGTTAGCACTCAGGTATTGAGAGTGCTAACAGAACCCAACGGAGGGAACTGAAAAGATGGCAAAGTTGATTGTATTTAACGATGAGGCTCGACGAGCGCTCGAGTCTGGTATGAACCAGCTCGCAGATGCCGTGAGGGTGACTCTCGGACCTAAGGGTCGAAACGTCGTCTTGGACAAGAAGTGGGGTGCTCCCACCATAACCAACGATGGCGTTTCTATTGCGAAAGATATTGAGCTCGAGGATCCTTACGAAAGGGTCGGAGCCGAGCTGGTCAAAGAGGTAGCCAAGAAGACCGATGACGTAGCCGGCGACGGTACGACTACGGCGACCGTTTTGGCTTGGGCCATGGTTCGAGAGGGTCTCCGCAACGTTGCGGCAGGGGCGAATCCAATGTCTCTCAAACGAGGTATCGAGGCGGGTCTCGATGCCGCCGTTGGTGCACTACGCGAGATCTCGAAAGAGATTGACTCTGAAGAGCAGATCGCTCAGGTTGCCTCGATCTCTGCGGCCGACACGGAGATCGGCTCGCTCATCTCCGAGGCTATCGGTAAGGTCGGCAAGGACGGAGTGATCACTGTTGAAGAGTCACAGACCTTTGGTATGGAGATGGATCTCGTTGAGGGCATGCGTTTCGACAAAGGCTACATCTCACCATATTTTGTAACCGATCCTGAGGCGATGGAGGCGGTTCTCGACGATCCTTATGTTTTGTTGGTCAGCTCGAAGATTACCGCCGTCCGTGACCTCCTGCCAGTTCTCGAAAAGGTAATGCAGTCAGGTCGTCCACTCTTAATCATCGCTGAAGATATCGAGGGTGAAGCGCTTGCGACTCTGGTCGTCAACAAGATTCGAGGAACCTTTAAGTCCGTTTCAGTGAAGGCGCCAGGCTTTGGTGAGCGTCGCAAGGCGATGCTTCAAGACATTGCTATCCTCACCGGTGGACAGGTCATTACTGAAGAAGTTGGCTTGAAGCTCGAGAACGTGACGTTGGATCTATTGGGTAGGGCACGTCGAGTCGAAGTCTCCAAGGATGAAACGACGATCATTGAAGGTGCGGGAGACGACGCGGATATCAAGGGTCGGATCAGTCAAATCCGTTCGGAGATTGAAAATACCGACTCTGATTACGATCGAGAGAAGCTCCAAGAGCGGCTTGCAAAGCTCTCTGGTGGTGTTGCAATCCTAAAGGTCGGGGCCGCCACCGAGGTCGAACTGAAGGAAAAGAAGCACCGTATCGAGGACGCTGTCTCAACGACCAAGGCCGCCATTGAGGAGGGTGTGGTCCCAGGTGGAGGAGTTGCACTGCTTCGTTCTCAGCGCGCCGTGCTCGAAGTAGCGGCCAAGTTAGAGGGTGACGAGGCTACTGGTGCGAGGATCATTGCTCGTGCCGTTGAGGAACCGCTCAAGCAGATTGCAATTAATGCTGGGCTCGAAGGTGGAGTTGCGCTCGAGAGGGTCAAGGCTCTCCCGAACCCATCGGAGGGCCTCAATGCTGCCACTGGCGAGTACGAGAACCTGCTTGAAGCCGGTGTTATCGATGCGGTCAAGGTGACCAGGTCTGCGCTGCAGAACGCTGCCTCGATTGCGGCTCTCTTCCTGACGACGGAAGCGCTCGTGGTCGATAAGCCCGAACCAGCTGCTCCAGCGATGCCAGGTGGAGGCATGGAGGACTACTAAACGATCGGGGTACTGCATCGCTCAATCAGTGAGCATGCGGATCACGGTCATCAAGGGGCCGCCCGTTGGGCGGCCCCTTCTTCGCGTAAGGTTCGCAATGTACTAAACTGAGTTGATGACTCGTGCAGATCGTAATGGAGATCGAAAAGATCGATTTCCAGCTTCATCACACCGTCCTCACAGCTTCATGTGCAAGAGTTGTTTTTCATGCAATCTAGGGAACCTTTCGTAGGATGAGAGATCGGTTGCTTGGGATTCGTTTTTTGTCAAGAGACAAGGAGCACAGAGTGGCTCGTGTGCGCCATCTTGCGAAGGGAGCGGTGGGGATTCCAGTCCTAGCAGTGCTGTTGTCGTCTTGCCTTGGCGTCCGATATGACTACATCTCTCACACGACCGCTGGAGGAGGAGACACGTATCTCAAGATCCCTCAAGGATGGACGGTCTACGATCAGTCTCAGATTTACGGCGGCAAGCAGTCTCGGGTCTCCAGGGCGCAGCTCAGTCAGATCGAGTCGGTGAGCTGGACAGACATCTTTACTCCAAATGGGTCACGAGTCTTCAATCCGAAGTTAGGTTTTGGTTCAAATGTTCCTGTTGGAGTTGTTGATGCTGTCGAACTCACGGGTTCGACGAGGCAGAACTTCTCTCTCGCCTCTCTGAGAACGCTGATTCTCCCAACCGATCCTCTCGGGGCGTCGAGCGGAGGTTATCACTACAAGGTGACTGCGTACAAGGAGTTTACGCGAGCAAGTGGCTTTCGGGGGAGTTCCATGACCGTTCGAATCACTCCGCCGAGCGGTCCAGTTTCGGTGTTGACACAGGATGCGGTCGTGGATGCCGGGACTAACTGGGTCTACTTCGTGGGAGTCGGGTGTTCAGCAAAGTGTTTCAGCTCATATCAATCGTCAATTTCTACAATCGTTAATTCTTGGAATGTGAAGGCGGAGAAGTAATGCAGGATCTCGAGTCGCACGGAACTCCATCAGAGGAAGAGTTGGGAGTTCGGTTTGTCCGAAAACCGCTTGAAGCATGGGATCGGCTCAAATTTCTAGCCCTCTTTGTGGTTGTTTGGGTCGCGTTTGTAGCGGTCTCTTCGAATAACAATCCCCTGGAGTCACTGTCGACTGCGGCAAGGTTGGTGTCGCAGAATGAATGGTGGCTCATCATCTTGATGGCGATTGAGCTTCTTCGGCAGCTCAACTATCTTGTGCTCGAGCACAGCCCAGGTTGGTTTGCATACTGGAACTCCTCCGTAGTGTCGCGCTTCTCTGGTATTGGGAAGGACTGGGACGACTGGACGCGATTTCGGGTTACCCGAGTTGCCAAGGTCGTGCTTGTGCTGGCCTTGCTCTCGGTAGTGCTCGCAGCCCACTATCACCAATCGCCGTTTGTGGCACTTTTCTTGGCACCTGCTGCTTTGATAAACAATCTTCCTACGATTCTTCAATTTGCCTTGTACATGGTGCTGATCATTGCACAGTTCGCGGCTCTTTTTTGGTTTATGGCTCGGGGTGGGGTAGAGACCTATTTCCCCGGTGATATCAAGACGCGCTTCTCTGACGTTTGGGGACAAGACAGTGTCCTCGAGAAAATTAAAGAGAACATCATCTTCTTGAAAGACCCTGAGATTATTGAAGAACGGGGAGGGTACGTTCCAGGCGGCATTCTTCTGTGGGGTCCTCCAGGAACTGGTAAGACGCTGATGGCCGAGGCCGTAGCGGGAGAGACAGAAAACCCCTTCGTGTTTGTCGATCCAGGTGCTTTTACCTCAATGTTTTTCGGTATTGGGGTCCTGAAGGTCAAAGGTCTCTTCCGTAAGCTTCGCAAGCTTGCCCTCCGCTATGGTGGGGTTGTCGTGTTCATGGACGAGGCCGACACCCTAGGGAGTCGAGGCAACATGGCGGGAGTGCAGTCTCAGTTTCGCAGTCCTTCGCATAGTGGCGTTTTTGGAGACCTCTGTCACGGACCGAACTACCTCAGCGCTTCGAGCTCGGAGATCGTTACACGGGAGTTGCTCTTTGGTGGTGGAAACGCCGACGAGCCTGCCCCCCGTCGTCGGAGTCGATACGTCTTCCCAGGTGGTGGGATGGGAGGTGGCAGTGGTTCGTCGAGTTTCGATGGAACCCTTCAGGCACTGCTCACCGAGTTGTCGGGTTTGAAGAAGCCGCGTGGATTCTTCAACCGCGTCGTTCGTCGGTCGCTTGGACTTCCGCCGAAGAGTCCGCCGAAGTATCGAATGCTGATCATGATGGCTTCCAATATGCCGGAGTCCTTGGATCAAGCTCTTCTGCGGCCTGGTCGATTGGATCGAATCTACAAGGTCGGATATCCCTCGAAAGAGGGGCGGGTGCGCACCTACATGGGGTATCTTTCCAAGGTTCAGCACAATTTGACCGATGCTGAAATCGATCGTCTGGCTACGATTACTCCTTACGCAACTGGTGCGACTATCAAAGATCTTGTGAATGAGGCGCTTATCAACACGATTCGCGATGGTCGAGAGGTCATCACCTGGCCCGATGTTGTAAAGGCAAAGCAGCTCAAAGAGCTCGGCCCTCCAGAGGATGTGGAATATATCCATCGAGAGCGCCATGCAGTGGCGGTTCATGAGGCCTGCCACGCAGTGACTGCAGCTAGAGTTCGTCATCACCTCGCCATCGACATGGCCACGATTGAAAAAGGAGGGACCTATCTGGGGATGGTCTCTTCGATCAAACCAGAAGATCAGTTCACGAACTGGAGAAGTGAGTTCGAGGCCGACATTATGGTCTCCTTGGCTTCCTTGGCTGGCGAGAGATTGTTCTTCCAGGGGGATAACTCTTCTGGGGTATCCGGTGACCTCGAGGCTGCGACGGTCATAGCGTCCTTGATGGAGGCCCATTGGGGCATGGGTTCGACGATCAGCTCTCAGCGTGCATCACAGGTTCTTGGGTTCGGTGGTGGAGGTTCCAATCAGAGGAGGAGCCCGGGAGGAAAGGAAGGTAATCAACCTCGTCCTCGTGGGCTCGACGATCGAGTCGAAGCGAAGCTAGAAGAGCTCTATAACGACGTCACCCGGCTTCTCGAGGAGAATCGAGCTCAAGTCCTGGCCGTGGCACATGCGTTAGAAGCCCATAAGACGGTGACGGGCGAGGACATTGAAGCGATAGTTGAGTTCCGTAAAGGGCCGATTATCGATGGCACGCCGTACGGTGATCCGTCGGTTCAGCGTGAACTCGAAGAGTATCATCTCGCAGCGGTCGAGGCTCATCGCAACCATACGAATGTATCGTTTGTGCTGCCGATCGTTGGCAAGGGTCAGATCGTTGATCCTTCCAGAGTGAGCGAGATTGATACACAAATCTCAGTGGCATGGAATCAGGGAGATGAGTTTGGTGGAGAACATGAGTGATGCGGTGGAGACAGTAGAGATCGGCTCGGAGGGTTCACCGCGCGAAGGGTGGGGTGTTTTACATCTTTTCTGCCGAGTAGGACGAGGTTTTGATCCGCAGCGAGTTGAATCGGCGTGCAAGGCGCTGATTGACGATGGGTATCAGCTTGTTACCTATGCAGTACTGGGGCATAAGGCGGATATCGGCTTCATGGCCTTGGGGCCAGATCTGTGGCGTTTGAGGCGGTTCCAGAGTGATATTGAGGCGAGCTCTGTCGAGATTGCCTACTCGTACTTCTCTCTCACTGAGGTCTCCGAGTACGCAAAGGGTATGCCGATGGACCGAAAGGCTCCTCGCCTGTATCCGACACTGCCGCCTGCCGGTAAGCGTGCGATCTGCTTTTATCCGATGTCGAAACGTCGAGAAGAGTCAAACAATTGGTATGCACTTCCTTATGAGGAGCGCGAGCGGTTGATGTACGAGCATGGTGCGAGCGGCAGAAAGTTCGCAGGAAGAGTGCTCCAGCTGATCACTGGGTCCACCGGACTCGATGACTATGAGTGGGGTGTTACCCTCTTTGCTGAGCGTCCGGACGATCTGAAAGAGGTCGTGTATACGATGCGGTTCGACGAGGCTTCGACTCTGTACGCAGACTTTGGTCCGTTCTATGCCGGTCTAGTCGCGGACGTAGATGAAGTGCTTGCTCTCTTTCATGCGTAGGGATCGGACCTTGCTCAGTTCGGGCAAAGGCTGGTGACACCTAGACTGACTGCTGTGAATTTTACGGCTACGGGGAACCATCGCGACTTTATCCCACCTGGATCCGATATAGAGAGATCCTGGGTCACGCTCTGCGAGGTGCTATCCCGATTAGGCAGTGTTGTGGTCGGCTTCTCCGGGGGAGTCGACTCGGCTCTCCTGGCGTATGCTGCCCGGTCCGCCTTGGGTCGGTTTCGGACTCTCGCCGCAACGGCGATTTCAGCATCCTTGCCTTCTGAAGATCGAATCCACTGCCGTAGCTTTGCTCAAGAGTTCGACATCGAGTTTCTTGAGGTTGTGACGAATGAGTTTGAAGACCCGCGCTATATCAGGAACGATACGATGCGGTGCTACTACTGCAAGTCAGCCTTAATGGACCAGCTTGGGCCTTTGGCAAACCAGCGAGGTGCGGTTGCTGTGCTTGGGGTCAATCTCGATGACCTCTCAGACCATCGGCCGGGTCAAGATGCCGCTCGTGAGGCGGGAGCGGTCTTCCCTTTTGTCGATGCCGGCATCGATAAAGCACAAATTCGAGATCTCTCAAGGGCTCTCCAACTGCCAACATGGGATAGGCCCCAGGCGGCTTGCCTATCGTCACGCATTCCCCATGGTACTCCGGTTACCCTCTCTGCTCTTTCGAAAGTTGCTCGGGCCGAACGCTCACTGCGTCGGTTGGGAATTCGAGAGCTTCGGGTGCGGCATCACGACAGTGTGGCACGCCTGGAGGTCGGAGTTGATGATTTGACGAGCGTTTTGGAGCAGCGAGTGGAGATTATCGAGCGCGTCAAACGGGCTGGATATCGCTTTGTCAGTCTTGACCTCGAAGGGTTTCGGTCCGGTTCACTGCACGAGGCTGGACTCGCTGAGAACGATTCGGTGGAGTTCATTCAGGAGGTAGTCGAGCAATGACACAGAGGGTGAAGTTAATCTATCCTGATCAGCTGGTCACTGTCCCCGTGATCGCCCAGCTCGCAAGGGATTTTGATGTTCTGGCAAATATCCGGCGAGCCGCGGTAGATGCTGGGACCGGCTGGATTATCTGTGAACTGGAGGGCGAAGCAAAGGCTCGTCAAGATGCTGTGGCTTGGCTCGTTAGCCTAGGGGTCGAAGTTGATAATCTTGGTGACGTCGTCGAGAGCTAGAGGTAGTAGCTCGTCTGCAGCCTGTCCGCCTTAGGACGGTGGGGTATCCTTCTTCCTCTTATCCGGCATCTTCCAGCCAAGCTTCGAAATTCCGGCTCGGGCCTCGAAGAAGAGACAGTCGCTAGGACAGGCAAAGGGAAGGTCAGTATTGACCTTGAGTTTACAGCGCTCGAGCTTGTCAGAGAGGGAAACGCTTTGGAGGACGTAGTGTTTGCAGTTATCTCGGACGCTCACGTTATGAGGATAGTCGTTTAAAGTCGGGTTGGAGACTCTGGTCGATGAGTAACTACCATGGTGAGTGATGTCAGTGTCTCCGAGTGATCTTTTGAGGTGGTCCGAGCAGATTGCGGCCACTGCGCGTACGGGGTTGGGGTTCTCTGAGAGTTTGTACGAGCGGGAGCGCTATGAGGAAATCCTCAAGATAGCGGCAGAGATGCGCCTAGCTTCAGGTTTCGATGGAGAAGGTTTCAGCGTTCAAGAGACCGATGATGAAGAGCTGGTCGAACTCTGGCGCTCAAGAGTCGGTGTTGGAGTGAGTGGTTACGTCACCCCGAAGGTCTCAGTAGCTGCAATCGTTCTCAATCAGGATGCTGAGATCCTGTTGATTCAGCGCAGTGATTCGGGCGTGTGGCTTTACCCCACTGGCTGGGCCGATGTTGGTTACTCCCCGGCAGAAGTGGTTGTGAAAGAGGTTCGGGAAGAGACCGGGATCGAAGTTTTTCCCGAACGCATCCTCGCCGTGGTCGACTCCATGAGAACCGGCTTTACCGCTATTCCGATGTATTCAATCGTTTTTCTCTGTCGAGCGCTTGGTGGTGAGTTGCGGCGGCATCCCTTGGAAACACTCGATGTTGGTTGGTTCTCGTTGAGTAACCTCCCTGCCTCAATGGCCCGCCTCGTTGAGCGCGTGCCTTATCTCTCAGATCTCTTTGAGGAGGAGAAGGGCGATAAATCGGCCTTCTTTGATCTTCCCCGGTAGGGAACTAGATCGCGAGTCTCGCCTCCAAGGTGTTGTGGAATCATGGGTGGGATGGTTGCACTATCCGCGCCACCGCTCGGTAGCGTCAGCTGGAGGACGATTGCGCTCGTTGAGCAGGCTCTTGTCTGGAAGAGGGCGACCATACGCTCCAATTTCTCGTGCGAGGTGGTCGTTAAGGTAGACCTTACGTCGCTCTGTTTTGATGCTGCGCGACATTTGGCAGCTCGCAGTAACCATTAGGCGCTGTCCGTCGCATCGGAGCCAACCTGCGGATCTCGCGCCGCCGTTGGGGAGAGCTCTTTTGCTCGGAGTACAATCGGCCGAGAAGGCGGCTCATGATCGGGGAGGAGCATCCTTCGTATCTCTGGTTGCCGCTGGTCCTGGTGTCGTAGACCGTCGAGGGCGAACCAAGGAGAGGTGGTACTTCTTGCTACACCACGCTCTCCTGCGGAGCGTGGTGCTTACTCCAGTCTTCCCTGTTGCCTGAGAAAAAACTCTGCTTCCGAGGCTAGCTCATCCCCACTTGTCATCGTGAGAGGTTCGGCGCTACTGATCTCATCCTCTGGTGGAAAGGTGACCTCGTCATCGTCCTCTTGGCTCTCGATCTGCTCGATGTAACTTCTGATCTCATCATCGGCAGAGACGAGCTCATCGATCTGATGGACGTAGTCCTTCGCTGCGTTCTCGAGTGTAGTAGTATCGAAGGTTCGTTCTAGGAGGAGCGAGACCCGTCGTACGAGGGCTAATGCGGCCTTCGGTGATGGCGTCTGAGCAACGTAGTGAGGTACGTTGGCCCAGAGTGAAACCGATGGGATCTGCTGATTTTGAAAGGCACCTTGCAGTACTCCCAAGATTCCAGTCGGACCTTCGTAGCGCGACGGTTGCATATTCAGTGAACCACCGAGAGCCGTATCAGAGGTGGTGCCAATGACCCGAACGTGACGGTTGTGAGAGACCTCCGAGGCTAGCGCACCGAGCGATACGACTTTGCTGACGCCGTAGGACTCAGCGGTATCAAGGATGGTTCGAGCAAAACTCTTCCAGCGAAGTTGAGGTTCAATTCCAACGCAGTAGAGCAGATCACTCCCTTCGTCTTCAGAGGGAGTGAGGTAGAAGCGAGTCTCGGGCCAAGTTAATCGGCGCACGCCGGTCTCGTCGATGTGGACAACGGGCCGAACAACCGTGAAGTCGAAGTAGTCGTCGGAGTCGATGGTTTCGACGCGCTTGGCTCTCGTTTGGCGGCGAATGTGGTTCACTGCCATGGATGCTGCATCTCCGGCATCACTCCAGCCCTGGAAGGCCATGATGAGGGTCGTGTTCCTAACCGGGTGCTCCTCTGGGTCTGCACTACGTTCTTCCGCCATAGTTCCATCCTACCGAACAAAGCTCTACGTGCGTGTTTACTTGCCTGCGATGGCAACGTCGGCGTAGTCCTAGTATTTCTCGTTCCAAAAGTGTTAGGTCTCCGAGCACCCTGCCTCCCGAGCTGTCTAACGGACGGGATCCGTGTTCAGAGATGATGACGAAGGTGAACGAACGTCTCGAGAGATGCTGTCGAGTTGCGTCAAACTCGAGCAGGCTGCTAACTCCGATTTGAAAGCAGTCTCAGTGTGGCTGTCGTGAGTAGACACTTGAGGTGGATCGTGCTGTTTGCATGTCGGTGCTAACACCCACAGAAGCGTGTTAGCGAAACGGCGGGGGGGGCGTTTGACAAGCAAGACGTCGTGACATGAGGAGGAAGCTTGCTATCGCGATACTCGGTATTTTTCTTCGATGAGCTTCGAGCTATCGGTCGGAACTCGCTCTGCCGAGGTAGCTGTAGAACAGATCGAAGGCATAGCGTTACCTCCTCCTGCTTGTCGAGTCGGTTCAATAGTCGCTTGCTTGAGCCTGTACAAGTTGGTCCCCTTCGACGTTGCGTGCCGAATGAGAAAGAGGTGGAGTGAACCTTGGAAGTCAGCTGCCCCGAATCTGGTAGTGTCCGAGGTGTCGGTGTCGGTGTCGGTGTCGGTGTCGGTGTCGGTGTCGGCCCACTCCATGCAGTTGTCGAGAGCGTCGCTGAAATTTGATAGAGAGGAGGTCCTTGTGGTTGGGACCGTCACAGAGGTGAGTTCGTCGATCGCTCGTGATCTCAATAGGCTTTTCCCACAGCTATCTTCGTCGTTCGTCCCTTTAGGAGTAGCTGAGTATCAGTCTGTGGTTGACCAGAGTTCGGTAACGCTCTTCGTTTACCACGAAGATGATGATCGGGGCAGGATCGATGGGGCGCTTACGCTCGTCATGTTTACGATCCCAACGGGCGTGCGTGCTTGGATCGAAGACGTGGTTGTCGACGAGAGCGCTCGTGGCCGTGGAGCGGGCGAAGCATTGACCCGTGCTGCAGTGGAGTTCGCTCAGCAACGTGGAGCTCGCTCGATTGATCTGACGTCGCGTCCATCCAGGGTCGCTGCGAACCGCCTGTATCAAAGAATTGGCTTCTCACCACGGTCGACGAATGTTTATCGTTTTGAGTGACGAAGGTTGGGGTAGGTGCACGTCATATCGTTGCGAATGGGTGAGGATTGCAGGACCGCACCGCTTCGAATGACTGGTTTAGAAATTAACCGATGGAGGGCGTAGTATTCCAGAGGAGTAGTACGTGCAAAGAGGAGGTAGGTGTAGCCGTGACTGAGAGTCTCACGATAACCGACAACAGAACAGGGCAATCCTTTGAAGTCCCCATTGTCAACGGAGTTGTCTCGTCGACTCCATGGCAGAAGAATCTACCTGGTCTGTGGTTCTACGATCCGGGCTTGATCACTACAGCTATGGCAGAGTCATCGATAACCTATCTTGACGGGGATGCTGGAGTGCTGCGCTATCGTGGCTATCCGATCGAACAGCTCGCCGAAGACTCCACGTACCTAGAGGTTTCGTATCTTCTGCTCCACGGAGAGCTGCCGACGAAAGAACAGTTCGATACCTGGGTAGCGGATGTCACTCACCACACCTTCATTCATGAAAATGTTCGGAAGCGATTCTTGGAGGGCTTTCACTACGATGCTCATCCAATGGGAATCTTGGTCTCGGCCGTAGCTGCCCTGTCCACCTTCTACCTCGACGCTAAGGATATCTACGATCCAAAGGCCCGCGATCGGCAGATTGTGCGGTTGATAGCGAAGATGCCGACGCTTGCGGCCGCTGCGTATCGGTTCTCGGTTGGACAGCCGTTCGTTTATCCCGATAACTCACTATCTTTCCCGGCCAACTTCCTTTCCATGATGTGGAAGATCGCCGAACCTCGCTACGAGCCTGACCCTGCTCTCGTTCGAGCGATGGATGTCCTCTTTATTCTCCACGCGGACCATGAGCAGAACTGTTCCACGACCGCAATGCGTGTCATCGGTTCGGCCCACGCGGATCCGTATTCTGCTACTGCAGCTGCTACGGCGGCGCTCTACGGCCCCCGTCACGGTGGTGCAAATGAAGCAGTGGTGCGAATGCTCGGAGAGATTGGGACCTATGACAATGTTCCGGCCTACATCGAGAGCGTGAAGCGAGGAGAGACTCTCCTTCAGGGCTTCGGTCATCGGGTGTATAAGAACTACGACCCCCGTGCCAAGATTATCAAGAAGGTGGCGGATGAAGTCTTTCAGGTTACGGGTAAAAACCCACTGCTTGACATCGCTCTGAAGCTAGAGGAGGTGGCTCTCTCTGACGACTACTTCATCTCGAGGAGACTCTATCCCAACGTTGACTTTTACTCTGGTCTTATCTATCAGGCCATGGGATTTCCGGTAGATATGTTCCCAGTCCTCTTTGCGATACCTCGAACCTCGGGTTGGCTTGCGCATTGGGCTGAATTGATCGATCAAGATGCAAAGATTATTAGACCGCGGCAGGCCTACATCGGTGCTGAGGAGCGGAAGTACACCCCAATGGAGTCGAGGTAGCTAAGACGACGAACGTCGAGCTTGCGTTGCTCCCTCATCGCCGATAGTTGGCGACGAGGGAGCTTGGCGCCTCTCGCGGGTCTCTTTAGTGTCGGTCTAAGACGCGAATGAGGCCCTCTTGCACGACACTGGCGCTCAGTTGACCATCGTGTGAGTAGATTTGGCCACGGGAGAGTCCTCGGGCCCCGCCGGCCCAGGGACTTTCCTGGTCGTACAGGAACCATTCGTCGGCCCTGAATGGGCGATGAAACCACATGGCGTGATCGAGACTGGCCGACATGACGTGAGCGTCGTCCCAGGAGATCCCGTGGGGTATCATGGCGGTGCTGAGGAGCGACATATCGGACGCGTAGGCAACGATGCAGGCGTGGAGCAGCGGATCGTTCGGTAGCTCACCGTCGGCTCGCATCCATACCCGTTGAGGATGAAGCTCGTCTGACTTACCGAAACCTTTGCCGAGCGGATCAACGTATCGCTGATCGATCGGTCGAGGGCGTTGGAACCAGTCGTTGCGCTCGTCTGGATGGCGTGAAGCCCACGGTGCCATGCGTTCTTGAAAGGTCTGAAGCTCGGTTGGTGGAGGAACTGTAGGCATTTGAGCCTGATGCGTAACGCCGCGCTCTTCGATGTGAAACGATGCCGAGAGGTTGAAAATGGCTTTTCCGTGTTGGATCGCGACGACTCGTCGCGTTGTGAATGAAGAACCGTCTCGGATTCGGTCCACCTCGTAGAGAATTGGTACCAGTGGATCGCCTGGTCGTAAGAAGTAAGCGTGGAGAGAGTGCACGGTACCTTTTGTGACGGTTCTTCCTGCAGCGACGAGCGCTTGACCGGCAACCTGACCGCCAAAGACTCGCTGTCTATTTTCTCGAGGACTTCGTCCTCGAAAGATGTTCATCTCGATATTCTCAAGGTCGAGAATATCGAGAAGTTCATCGAGCGCTTCACTCACGTCGTCGCTCCGTCTCTCTTTCCTAGGGTGTGCTAAGAATCTAGTCTGGAGCAGCTACGCGTTTCTTGCTTGTTGGCACTGTTTTGGGTCTCTCGGTCGGTTAGCTTGATCAGAGTGCGTGATTTCTTACTTCGCCTCTGGGGGCTCATGGTTGATCGTGTTGGGGTAACCGCCCTTCGCTATACTGCTATTTCAGCCATCTCGGTCGTGCTCTCGCAGATCATACTTTTCTTGCTCTACGGTGTGATTCGACTCTCCTCGGCTACGACGAGTAACGTCATTGCAACTGGCGTAACATCCGTTCCGGCCTACTACTTGAATCGGAGTTGGGCTTGGGGTAAGACCGGTCGATCACATTTGATGAAAGAGGTGGCACCGTTTTGGGCCCTCACTTTTCTTGGACTCGCGCTCTCGCTCTGGGCGGTCGCACTCGCTCATCATCTAGCCGTGCGCATGGACCTCTCTCACTTGCGGGATGCCCTCTTCGTCAATGCAGCTGCGCTTTTGGCCTTCGGTGTCCTGTGGGTCGGTAAGTTTGTGGTCTTCAACAAGTTTGTCTTTACCGGTTCGGGTCGTAGCGTCGCGGCCGATGGTAGCCGGGGCTCGGGAGATGAGTGACTCAATGAATCTTGAAGAGATGGTCAATTGTGTGGTTGAGCCTGATTGGTCGATGGCCAAGGAGGCACGTGAACGACAACAAACGCTGACGAAACCCCCCGGCTCTCTTGGTGAACTTGAGGCCGTAGCTGCTCAGGTCGCAGCGGTCACGCGTCGGTGTCCACCGCTGATACCGCGAAGGCCGGAGATTCTCCTGTTCGCTAGCGATCACGGTGTTGCTCTCGATGGCGTCACTCCTTGGCCTCAGTCAGTGACAGCGCAGATGGTCCTCAATATTGCTCGCGGTGGAGCGGCGATCAATGCGATAGCACGTGTGGTAGGCGCATCTCTGCACGTCATTGATGTAGGGGTGGCGACGGATTTCGATGGTACAAATGCGGTGGTGGACCGCAAGGTCCGTCGTGGTACGAGCTCTTTGGCGCAAGGTCCGGCGATGACCCTTGACGAGGCTCGACGTAGTATCGAGGTGGGCTTCGAGTTTACGAAAGATCGTTGTCAAGCAGGGGCTGACCTGATTGTGCCCGGAGATATGGGCATTGGGAATACGACTGCGTCGGCAGCGACCATAGCCTCGCTGACGCAGAGCTCTGCTCAGCTCGTAACAGGCAGGGGGACCGGAATCGATGACGAGCACTTTGCCCGAAAGGTTTCAGTTATCGAAGACGCTCTAGCTCGTCTGTCCGTCACTGAACAGGGGTCAGAGGGTGACGCCCTTCGGACTTTGGCCTCTTTGGGAGGGTTTGAGATCGGTGCGATTGCCGGGGCGATCCTCGCCGCTTCGAGTTCCCATGTCCCGGTGGTGATAGATGGCGTAATCGCACTTGCCGGTGCGCTGGTCGCCGTTGGGTTGCAGCCGCTGGTCCGTGACTACTGCGTCGCTGGACATCGTTCAACGGAACCCGCGGCCAGTATCGCTCTGCGATCTTTAGAGCTGTCACCGCTCCTCGATCTCGCTCTCCGGTTGGGGGAGGGTACTGGTGCAGCACTGGCAGTTCCAATTGTCCAAGCTGCCTGTGCAACTCTCTTAGAGATGGCGACGTTTGAAGGGGCTGGAGTTTCACAGGCCTGAGTGCTGCGCGATGAGTCAGGTGTCTGAGGTGGTCTGGATGATCCGATCGACCGCTCGATGAGCACTCTTGATGCACGTTGGAATACCTGAGCCTCCAACGTACGCTCCGGCGAATGCAAGAGGGGGTAGCGAAGTCACTGTTTCTTGCAAGAGCTCTATGCGTTTACGATGATGGGGTAGAAACTGCGGGAATGATGAGGGCCAACGAGTGACGCGCGTCTCGGTCGGATCGAGTTTTTCATTTAGGAGTCCGCTTGCTTCGTCTAGTACTCGAGCGACTAGGGCATCGTCGGAGAGTTGAGTGTGGCGTAGGTCGAAACGTCGTCCGACCGAGATGCGTAGGAGCCCGGTGCCAGGTTCGCACCAGTGAGGCCACTTATTATGTGCGAAGCTTACCGCTGTAATGAGCCTCTTCTCCGGGGCGGGTGACAAGATTCCCGAGATGTCGCTTTCGATGCGAACGGGAGGTCGGGCGAGTCCGACGGTGATGATGGCAACCGAAGAGGTTGGAATACCATTGAGTAGCTCTGCGGCAGGTGCTGCTAGATTTCGGAGGAGATCGCTTGACTGCGCAGGTGGCGTGGCGAGAATTACAGCGTCAAAGAGCTGATCTCCGTCACTCGTTCTGACCACCCAGCCTCGGTTTTGAATCTCAAGTGCTTTGACTGGTGTCGATACCTTGACGGTAACGCCACGATCAATGAGGAACGCCGTGCACGCCGCAACGAGGGACTCGAGTCCGTCTCGTACGCTGAGGAATGGTGGACGAGCGGGCTGGGTCGGTCGTGAGAAGCTGGATTGGCGGCGCGATTGGAGAATCTTGGCGATCGCTGGTGCAACGATCTCCATGCTGGTGTGATCGATCGAGCTTGCGTTAATGCCTCCGACGAGCGGATCAATGAGGTAATCTTCAACGGCACGGCCATAGCGACGACGTGTGGCCAATCCAAGATTGTCAGTTGATAGCTCGGCGTGAGGTCTCAGGAAGAAGTGTGCTAATGCGCTTGCTCGTTCCGTCGAGGTAAGTAGGTCAGCCTGGATGATTTGGCGGGCACTCGTCGGTGCGCCGAGAACGAGTCCCTTAGGGAGACGATAGAGACGGTGAGAGCGGCCGATGAGCGCAGCTGACGCACTCGGTGAGACGAAGTCATTGTCTGAAGCGACCAAGGCGGCGAGGTCGAGGGCGTAGGGCTCTCGGGTTAAGAACGCGTCTGGGCCTTCTTCAATGAGGTGACCGAGGAACCAGCTCGTTCGAATCTTTCCACCAACTCGGTCGGACCCCTCGAAGAGGGTGATGGCTTCGACTCCGCTTTGATAGCTCTTGACCGCCGCTGCGAGGCCCGCAATTCCGCCACCGACGATAGCAAGGTTCATGATCTACCTAAGGGCGGAGTTTCGGGGTGGTCGCTAGAAAGGTTCGAGGTACTGACGATCGAAGCTCCCTCTTGATGCACGAAGTCAACGATTGCAAGCAAGATGTCTGGATCCGTCTCTGGCAAGACGCCGTGACCTAAGTTGAAGATATACCCCTTTGAACCCTGTGCATCGACGAGCACCCTGCGCGCCTCAGCGAGAGCTACCTCAGCGCTGCTGAGGCAGGCCGTGGGATCCAAGTTTCCTTGCAGCGCCACCGGCCTTGAGAGTCGTTGACGTGCGTCGTGGAGCGGTGTTCGCCAGTCGACGCCCATGACATCAAGATCCATATCGCTCATGGATGCAATGAGGCCGTAGGTGCCGACGCCGAAGTGAATGCCGGGAATTCCAAGCGATCGTATGGCCGCAAATACCTGTGCGCTAAATGGCTTGACGTACTGGTCGTAGTGTCGTGGAGCGAGGGAGCCGGCCCAAGAGTCGAAGACTTGGATTGCTTCAGCGCCAGCTTGCGCTTGCAGCTTCACGTGTGCAATTGCTAAGTCGGTGAGGCGCTGCATGAGCTTGTTCCACAGAGGGGGATTCGAGAGCATGAGACTCTTCGTCTTCTCGTAGTTCTTCGACGAGCCTCCCTCGATGAGATAGCTGGCCACCGTGAAGGGGGCGCCAGTGAAGCCAATGAGGGGGATCTTGAGCTCTCGACGGAGCAGAGCGATGGCGTCGGGTACGAAGGGAATCTTGTCTGCGAGGTCGTCGATGTTGAGATCGTGGAGTTGGCTCTCCTCACGAAAGGGGTTCTCGATGACGGGACCTCGGCCGGGAACGATCTCAACGCTCACACCTGCGCCAAGAAGTGGAACCATGATGTCAGAGTAGAAAACGGCAGCATCGACTCCGTAGCGACGGACTGGCTGTAGCGTGATCTCGGCGACGAGAGCGGGATCTTGGATGATCTCCAAGAGACTCCCGACCCCTTTTATTTTCCGATACTCCGGCAGAGCTCGTCCGGCCTGACGCATGAACCAAATTGGAGTTACAGAAGGAGATCCTCCGCGCGCTGCAGCGAGGAAGTTGGAGATTCCGGGAGATTGCTGCAGAGTTGATGAGTCTTGTGAGCTGTGGTGCTGTGTCATGTTGTCTTATCAGCCTAAGCTCTTTACGGTCGAATTTGCAGTTGATGGCTGAGAGGTTGTGTGACGAATCCAGACCTAGTGCAAGAAGCGGCCTTTATCGAAGGTGCGTATCGGCGTCTAGAGCAGTTGAAAGCTCAGACGCGGTCCACCATGGAAGATGTTTTAGACCTCGGACGAGGTGGCACTCCGCAATCGCGCGCTGAACGCGATGTTGTGGTGCGGACATCTTTGGCCCGTCTTGAGTCCCTCGAAGTTGGTGATCAGGCCCTGATCTTTGGTCGCATCGATTTCAGTGAAGAGGGCGATTCCGACCTTAGGGGATCGACCTTCCATATAGGTCGACTATCGATCACCGGTGAGGACATGGAACCACTTGTCGTTGATTGGAGGGCACCCGTTGCCGAGGCCTTCTATCGCGCAACAGGTAAAGATCCGATGGGGCTGTGGCGTCGGCGGCACTTCCTCTGCGAGGGCTCAAGATTGGTCTCGCTTGAGGATGAGGTGCTGCACTCCGATCCTCGGGGGCTGGAGTTCGACGGTCGGGATGATGATTCAGGAGATGACATCGTCCAGGTGCGAGGTGCCGGAGCGCTTTTTGCTGCCATTTCACGACCCAGGTCCGCTCATATGGCCGACATTGTGGCGACGATCCAAAGTGAACAAGATCGAGTTATCCGACGTGAGATGCCTGGTGTGGTGGTGGTTCAAGGTTCCCCAGGAACGGGGAAGACAGCGGTAGCACTCCATCGAGCGGCATATCTCCTCTATACCCATCGATGGCGTTTCGAGCGTCAAGGTCTCCTGGTCGTCGGGCCGTCACCGTCATTTGTCCGCTATATCTCTCAGGTGCTTCCTTCACTGGGCGAGAGTGGGGTTGAGCTCCATACGGTTGAGGGCGTCGCCTCTACGACGGGCCAGGGAATCACCGAATCAGACACTCCAGTCCGCGCGGGCCTGAAAGGTAGCGCAGTCATGGTCGATGTCTTGGCGAAGGCGATCTCCGATCGAGAGCGACCTCTCCGCAAAGTGATCTCCGTGCCCTTCGGAGCTCGGTATCTAGAAGTAACACCGCACATTACCGCTCAGATCGTTGCTGCGGCCAAGCGTCGGCCGGGTCCTCACAATCCGAAACGCCGCCTCGTGGAGGCGAAGCTCGCTGAGATCTTGGCACGTTCGTACGCCCGTGATGGCGAACTCGTTAAAGATGCTGACCCTGAGTCAAATATCGTTCGATTAGCAAGCTTTAAAGAAGAGATGGCGGCGACGGTCCTGCCGGGAGAAGGTGATCGAGACGTCGAGGCGGAGGTGGCGGAGGCCCTGCGTAGGTCTCATGACTTCCAGCGTGTCGTTGAGAGAATCTGGCCAAGGCTCACGAGTTTTGAGTTTCTCTATGACCTTTGGACTCACCGACCCCTGCTCAAACTTGCTGCTTCGTCGATGCTTTCAGAGAGTGAGCTGGAGGCTTTAAGCGACACCGGTGCAGAGCCACTTGAGCGCTTCAGCTGGTTTCTCGAGGATGTACCGCTGCTCGATGAGGCTCGTACTCTCCTCGACGGAGATGATGACCTTATCACCTACGGACATATGGTCATTGACGAGGCGCAAGATCTTTCGCCGATGGCTGCAAGGATGCTTGCGAAGCGATGCCCTTCAGGTTCTCTGACGGTACTCGGCGATCTAGCGCAGGCGTTTGGGCCCTTTGCAGGACGTTCATGGGACGAGATCACGCTACCTTTTCGGAACGGTCGTCCCTTCGAGACGGTTACGCTGACGGTGAACTACCGGACGCCGGCGGAGATCGTGGAGGTCGCAGATGCTGTACGCGGGCGCTACCTCCGTGGAGATGACTCCTCGAGAGCGTTGAGAAGTGGAGGGTATAGCATTCGGTACCGGCAAGTACCGTCGGAATCTCTCACTGATGCAGTGCTGAGTGAACTCGAGAAGACTCCGGAGGGACTTCGCAGGGGCACCTCCTGCATCGTTGCTCCTAAGTCTCTCTGTGCCGGCCTCCAGAAGGCGCTGGAGCGACGACAAGTTGCAGCTGGCGATGCTTATCTCACTGATACAAAAGTTATCGACGCCATGGCGATGCGGGGTCTTGAATTTGACAACGTTGTGATATTGGAGCCGTTCCACCTGCTCGAAGAAGCCCAACGAGCACTCAGGGCGCTCTACGTTGCTCTGACTAGATCTACGCAGAGGGTAACGATGATCGGGAGCGCTGTGTGTCCAGAGTGGCTATCGAGCTCATCGGTCGAGGTCGAAGCAGACGACCGCCAGGTCTAAGAGTTTGGGGGCAAATCTCATGAGTCTGTGATGAACCTGTACTCTCTATGAGAGAATTCATATGATCTTTAGGCAAGGAGCGGGGTTGGATTTGCCGAAGAAGGATGGAGTCGTGTAAGAATGGAGTTTGTGACTCAAGCTCTAGCAACCAAGAAGACCCCGAGAGAGCCGATAACGTTTAATCGTCCTTCGATCTTGGGTGTAGGAACGATTGTTTGGTTGGGATCAGAGTTCATGTTCTTCGGCGGCCTCTTTGCCGCTTATTTTACGATTCGAGCCCATGACGGTACTCCTTGGCCCCCGAGAGGGATCCACCTCGATGTAGTGCAGTCGGGAATTTTCACCCTGATTTTGGTGATGTCGTCAGTGACGATGCAAAAAGGAGTTTTTGAGGCTGAGCACGGTCGTAAGACTGCTGCGAAGTGGTGGATCATCCTAACCATGATCATGGGACTCTCCTTTGTTGCCAATCAAGCTGTTGAGTGGTCAAAGAACGCTTTTGGTCCGCAGACCAATGCTTACGGATCACTCTTTTACATGATGACCGGGATTCATGGTCTGCACGTAATCCTGGGAATTCTGGCTATGGGTTTTCTCCTGGTCAGAATGGCTGGCAGGGGTCGAGATCCTGGAGAACTGTCTGCGCTCCAATCGGTTAGCTACTATTGGCACTTCGTGGACGTGGTGTGGATAGCGCTGTACTCAGTGCTGTTTCTCTTGCACTAGGGCGAAGGAGCCTCCGGTTCTGTCGCTCCCAGGGTGTGCGACTAAATCGATACATGGTCACGACGATAGATTACGAAATGAAGGGGACGGCGTGGAAGTAGGTAGAGAAGGGTCGGGAGAGGAATGAGTCTTTTCCAATCGTTTCCTCGTGCGATTCGCTCGGGAGGTGCGGCGCTTGCCGTAACGGTGCTCGTTGGCGTTCTTGGCTTCGTGATCTTTTACCCCTCGCAGGCGCCAACTGCTAGCGTTCCGGTAGCGCAACCGAGTACTGGCCCGTCTTCGATCACCTTCTCGCAGCACGCGACTGCCCCGGCAATTACCTACCACAACCCTTCAAAGACCTTGGTTCCGGAAGGCAGAACACTGTTCGTCGAGAACTGTGCTTCGTGTCACGGAGTCAATGCGGCTGGCTCATCTCGTGCGCCCAATCTTCAGGGTCTCGGTGCTGCAACGATCGACTTTTGGGTCTATACGGGAAGAATGCCTCTTGCTGATCCGACGGTGCAAGCGATCGAGGGTCACCCTAGATTTACTCGTCAGCAGACCTTAGCGATCGCTGCGTACGTCGTATCTCGAGCTCCGGGAGGGCCCGCAATTCCCGATGTGAACCTTGGGGTGGCGAGCTTGAGTGAAGGGCAGAGTCTGTTTTCCACCAACTGTGCGGCGTGTCACACCATTACTGGCGTGGGCGATGCCCTGGCCAATAACGTCTATGCCCCCTCGCTCTACGGTGTTGGCTCGACACAGATTGCTGAGGCAATGAGGACCGGTCCGGGCAATATGCCTCGCTTTGGTCCTGGGACTCTCTCGAACTTTCAAGTGGCGAGTATTGCTAAGTACGTGCTGTACCTGCAGAAACCACAGGATCCGGGCGGGTTGTCGCTGGGCCATGTCGGCCCAGTGACCGAGGGCTTCGTCGGAATTCTTCTTGGTCTTGGAGGCCTTATGTTGTTTGGTTTCTGGATTGGAGGACGGGCAGCACGATGAGTGTTGATGAACATCTCCAGGGCACTGCTGGCTCTCCCAGGGGAGTGGCGCAAGAGCATCGCTCTCTCGATACCGGTTCGAAGACCGCTGAGAGATTTGTTGCGTTAGCCTTCTTTATCTCCTTCGTTGCCACGATCGGTCTCGGGGTAACGTTTTGGGTTGGAGGACAGGCCCAGCTCGAGGGTGCCTTCCTCTTCGTAGCACTGATAGGGATAGGTGCGGGAATCGTTTCATGGGGCAAGTATCTCGTTCCACACGGTCCATTCGTCCAAGAACGCGAGGAGCTACGCTCGTCAGATGAAGATCGGGCGGCTTTTTACGCATCGCTCGAGCGAGGTTCCAAGCAGTTGGGCCGTCGTAAGTTTTTGGGCCGAATGCTTGGATTGTCACTCGGTGCGTTTGGAATTATCCAACTCTTCCCCTTTCTTCGTTCCTTGGGGCCAGTTCCTGGTAAGGCCCTCTTCGTCACCCATTGGAAGAAGGATTCGCAGGTTGTGAAGGTCGACGGAACTGCTGTCCTTGCGAGCGATCTTGAGGTTGGGGGAGCGATGACGGTCTTCCCCAGAGGGTTCGAGGGTAATGCTTTAGACCAAGTGATTCTCATCCGTCCAGCCACTACTGAGATCGTCACGCGACCGGGTCGTGAGACTTGGGGCCCTCAGGGATATCTCGCCTTCTCGAAGGTCTGTACCCACGCTGGCTGTCCCGTCGGACTCTATCAAGAATTAACTGAGCAGCTTCTCTGTCCCTGTCACCAGAGTCTTTTCGATGTTCTGACGGGGGCCACGCCGGTCTTTGGTCCTGCGCCTCGACCGCTGCCGCAGCTTCCGCTCAAGATCGATTCTTCAGGCAATTTACTCGCGCAGAACGGCTTTGATCAGCCGATCGGCCCTGGGTTTTGGGAGAGATAACGGCCATGATGACGCAGAAGGTTACCGATTGGGTTGACGAGAGACTTGGTATTGCGAAGGGGGGACGGAGTTCACTCAACAAGATCTTTCCGGACCACTGGTCTTTCATGCTCGGCGAGATTGCGCTGTACTCCTTCATCGTTCTTCTTTTCACCGGTACGTTTCTGACTCTGTTTTTCGTACCGTCGTCGCATCTCATCACCTACCATGGCCCCTATAAGCCGCTTGATGGGCAGAAGGTCTCTGAGGCATTTGCCTCCACGTTGCGGTTAAGTTTCAGTGTGCGGGCGGGGCTCGTTATGCGCCAGATGCATCACTGGGCGGCAAATGTCTTCATTGCTGCGATCGTTGTGCACGTGTGCCGAATCTTCTTCACCGGCTCGTTCCGTAAGCCTCGAGAGCTCAACTGGATTATCGGTACGCTGCTTTTGATCCTCGCTATCGTCAACGGGTTCATTGGTTATTCACTACCTGATGACTTGATCTCAGGCACTGGTATTCGTATTGCATTCTCGATCGTTGAGTCAGTTCCGCTTGTTGGAAGCTACCTTGCGTTCTTCTTGTTTGGAGGAAACTTCCCTGGGAACAGCATCATCCCACGGTTCTACACGATCCACGTGCTGCTCGTACCTGCCTTAATCGTCGCTCTCTTAGCGGCCCACTTGGGCATCATGTACCATCAGAAGCACACGCAATATCCTGGACCGAAGCGGACAAACAGAAATGTTGTCGGCACGGTTTTGTGGCCGGGTTACGCGCTGGAGGCAGGTGGCTTCTTCTTCATTACTGCGGGTGTTCTTGCGGCTCTCGGTGGTCTCGTGCAGATCAATCCGATCTGGCTCTACGGACCGTACATCCCGTACAAAGTCAGCTATGCAGTGCAGCCAGACTGGTACATGGGTTGGCTCGATGGGGCGCTTCGTTTAATGCCGTCTTGGGAGATCGTCGCCTTCGGTCACATGATTCCGAATGTGTTCTTCCCTGCGGTTCTGCTACCGGGGATTACCTTTACTGCTCTGGCTCTCTGGCCTTTCATAGAGAGAAAGATCACGAAGGACGATCGAGTTCACAACATCTGCGAAAGACCTCGGGATAACTCGTGGCGAACCTCGCTTGGCGTCGGGATTTTGGCCTTCTACGTAGTCTTGTTCTTTGCTTCGTCGACCGATGTACTCGCGAACACCTTTCAGACTTCCCTGAACTTCGTTCTGTGGTTCTTTCGGATAGCCCTCATTGTGCTTCCGCCAGCGTCGGCCTATGTGACGTATTTGATCACGAAAGAGACTCAGAAGAACACCGCAGCTGGGCAGCGTAAGGTCGCAATGATTATCTCTCGTGATGAGACCGGAAATTATTCGACGGTCGATGCTGAGCCAGCTGAGGACGACATCCATCCGGCGCAGAGTCCGGTTCCGGTTCCAGAAGAGGCTGCATACCTACATCACAACGGATTGGTTGTGGGAAGCGAAGAGCAAGAGCTTGTGACGGTCGGTGATTCGAACGGCTCGTTTACTCGCTCCTTGGAGTCTGAGCTTCCGCCGCAGCGCTCGGGTGGATCTGGGGTTTTCCGAGTCCCGCGAAGCCTTCCTGGAAGTCAGGGTGGGTTTTTCGGAGGTGGTCCGCGTCGACGTGGTCGAGGACAGAGGCATGGTGATCAGAAGTGATTGTGATGTGCGAAGAAGCTTTGGAGACCCTATGAGAACGATTGACGTAGCTTCTCGGTCATTCTCGGTCGTCAGGGTGGTCAGGGTGGTCAGGGTCGGATCGGCCCTCGTCCTTGGCGGACTGGTGCTTGGAGCTTGTAACCTGCCTGGCTTTGGCGCAGACCGTGGAGCCACAACACAAGGACATTCTACGTTTCACCTGTTCCAGTTTTTCGCTATCCTCTCGATACCGGTTCTACTGTCGGTTTTCGTGCCTCTGGTCTATGCGATACTGCGTTTTAAGCGTCGAGGGGATGAGATTCCCAAGCAGACGCACTCGCACATCCCGATTGAGATTGTCTATACCGTTGTGCCGATCATCATCATCGTCGTCTTGTTTGTCTTTACAGTCCGAGTGGAGAACAAGGTGACTGCGGTCTCTGCGCACCCCAATCTGCGAGTGGACGTGACCGCCTACCAGTGGGGTTGGAAGTTCTACTACCCCTCGCTCGGGATCACGGAGTACACCGAGGGAAATCACTACCCGGATCTGGTGCTTCCTGAGAACGAGACCACGACCGTACGACTGGTATCGTCCGATGTTGTTCATGGCTTCTATATCCCGGCGTTCGACTTCTCTCGTTATGCCCTTCCAGGGGTTACGAACTACTTCGACTTCACTCCGAATCAGGTGGGAAGTTTCATCGGTCGTTGCTCGCAGCTCTGTGGTCTTTACCACTCTGAGATGCTGTTCCATGTAAGTGTCGATACTCCGGCCGGCTTCAACGCCTGGGCCTCGAGTCACTCATCCAATTCGAAAGGAGCGTAGCCGTGGCCGTTATTGACGATACAGTGACTGAGCACGTTGTGCCACATCATGCAGAGGAGCCGAGCGGTTTTTACCGCTGGCTCACCTCTACGGACCATAAGGTCATCGGTAAAAACTACCTTTACACATCATTGGCCTTCTTTTTCATCGCTGGCTTGATGGCGGTGCTCATTCGGACCCAGCTCTTCTCGCCGAATAACCATTTTGTGTCCCCGCAGACGTACAACGAGCTCTTTACTATTCATGGGTCGATGATGCTCTACCTCTTTGCGGGACCCTTTGCCTTCGGTGGGGTGGCAAACTATATCATCCCGTTGCAAATTGGTGCTCCGGATATGGCCTTTCCGAGGTTGAACTCACTGTCCTACTGGCTGTTTCTGACCGGTGGAATCACGATGTTGCTCGGATTTCTTACGGCCTCGGGAGCTGCGGCCTTCGGTTGGGTTGCCTATGCGCCGCTTTCAGAAGCGACTAACTCTCCAGGAGCAGGTCCCGATCTCTGGATCGTGTCGGTAGCTTTGGTTGGGTTCTCAGGCATCTTTACTGCGGTGAATCTCGTTACGACCATTATGTATCTGCGTGCACCGGGGCTGACGATGTTTCGGATGCCGATCTTCACCTGGAATATGCTCGTGACCGGGATCTTGATCCTGATCTCCTTTCCGGTGCTGACAGCGGCGTTGATTCTGCTCTACGCCGATCGTCACTTTGGAACACATATCTTCACGGTGGCTGGCGGTGGTGTCCCGGTACTGTGGCAGAATCTGTTCTGGTTCTTCGGTCATCCTGAGGTCTATATTCTTGCGCTTCCGTATTTCGGTATGGTGACCGAGGTGATTCCGGTATTTTCGCGCAAACCAGTCTTTGGCTACAAGGGGTTGGTCTTTGCGACGCTTGCGATCGCAGGCCTCTCTACTGGAGTTTGGGCACACCACATGTTCACGACTGGTACGGTGCTTCTACCTTTCTTCTCGGCGCTCAGTCTTCTGATCGCAGTTCCCACAGGAATCAAGATCTATACCTGGGTCGCAACGATGTGGAAGGGTAGCCTCGACTTTAAGACTCCGCTAACATTCTCTATCGGCTTTATCGTGGCCTTTACTATGGGTGGCATTACGGGCGTGATGTTGGCGGCGCCTCCTATCGATTTCTATACACACGATACGTACTTTGTAGTTGCTCACTTTCATCAGGTACTCTTCGGCTCGGCGGTCTTGGCCGGATTCGCTGGGCTCTACTACTGGTACCCAAAACTCACCGGAAGAATGTACCGAGAAGGGTTGGGTAAGCTCCACTTTTGGCTGATCTTTATCGGTTTCAACGTTACGTTTCTTCCCCAGTATGTTGTCGGGCTTCGAGGTATGCCTCGGAGAATCGCTGAGTATGCGGCAAGTGATGGTTTCACGTTCCTGAACAGGGTCTCTACCGTTGGTGCCTATATCACCGCGATCGGGTTCCTGGTCTTCATTTGGAATATGTGGATCTCATGGCGTCGACCGATCCCAGCGGGAGATAATCCCTGGGATGGTCATACGCTTGAGTGGGGCACTTCCTCACCACCCCCGTCGCATAACTTTCACTCGCTGCCTCCGATCCGTTCACAACGTCCAGTATGGGATGCAAACCATCCGGAGCATGCAGATTATCTACGCCCACCGGAGCCTTCTCGCTTTAGCAGTCGGCGAGATGAGGCGGTGGTGGATCGATGAAGACGGAGTTCCGTGTCTATACGGGAATTGGTATCTTTATCCTGGTGATGCTTCTGGTCTACTTTTTCTGGAGCGGTGATGGCGGGAACTCTATCCTGCTCTTCGCTACGGTAGGACTCGGCCTTCTTCCGGGTGCGTATCTGGGCTGGTGGTCGCGTCGCATGGAGCCCAGGCCAGAAGATCGAGAGGTTGTCGAGCCTGGAGGCGTTGCGGATCAGTTAGGCGCCTTTCCGACACACTCGATCTGGCCCTTTGTACTTGGCGTTGGCGTATTCTTGACCGCTCTCGCATTTGTCTTCGGTATTTGGACGGCGGTCGTCGGACTCAGCTTCTGTTTCTCTGCTGCGTTGTGGGGTACGCTCTCCTCGAGGCGTGGAGGACTAATCTAGCGTTCATGGAGCTCTTTCCCTTCGGGGCTCCTCTGATGGAGATGGATCCTGTGACTCTCACTGTCTCACTGGTTCGGCAGGCTCGAGTTATGCTCGTCGATTGCATACCGGGTCGTCTCTGAGAGTTCGTGAGAGCCTCGCGAGTAATCCCGAGGCCGATAATCCTCTTTGAGGTAGCGGACTCGGGGTTACTCTTTGAGTGCGGTTATCTTGTGAAGGTTCTACCTCTTTGTATTTGGCGAGGTAGGAAGCGAAAACTCGCCTTACTGCTGTTGGTCAGTCGTTTTCGGTTGTTCTGACTTTACCTCATCGACCGGAGCTGAAGAGCCGGTTGTGCCGGCGCCTTCTTCGATCCCTTTCTTGAACTCTGACGAGGCTGAGCCAAGTGATCGTGCAAGTTGAGGTAGTTTTCGCCCGCCAAAGAGTAGCAAGACCACGATTAGTACTACAGCGATATCGGGTGCGCTAAAAATCTCTCCGAATAACATTGGTTCCTCCTAACGATAGGAACAGTTCATCCGCAATCTCCTACTCTATGCTAATGACTTCTCTGGTCCATCACATTCTCAATGTCCCAGTCTGGCTTGCTATTCTTGTGGTTTTCCTCCTCCCGGCTCTTGAATCTTCAGTTTTCGTTGGCTTCATCTTCCCCGGTGAGACGGCGGTTGTCCTTGGAGGCGTACTTTCTTTTGAACATAAGGTGGCGCTCTGGGTGGTGATCGTCGCAGCAAGTCTCGGAGCAATCTTGGGTGACTCTGTGGGTTACTACGTGGGCCGGCGTTGGGGTCATCGCTTAATAGAACGGGCGGGCGGACGATTTATCAAGCGATCCCAGGTCGACAAGGCCGTGAGTTTTGTGGCGAAGCGAGGGGGTCCTGGCGTCTTTGTCGGGAGGTTTACGACGGCACTTCGTGTTCTGGTCCCCGGTATCGCCGGCATGGCGGAGATGCGATATCGCACTTTTCTCACCTTCAATGCATCTGGCGGGATAGCTTGGAGCATCGTGTTTGCCACGATCGGTTACGTAGCCGGCAACTCCTTTGCGAGCGTGGAAAAGCAGGCATCGACGGCGGGGCTCGTGGTGATCGGAGCGATCGTTGCCGTCCTCCTCCTCTTCGGACTGTATCGCTACTTGAGAGAGTTCCGGAGGGAACGGGCGTGAGTCCGCAGACGCCGTCGTGCCTGAGCCTCTCACAACGTGCTTTAGGCGGTAGATGAGAGGTTCCAGAGGCGGAACGTGGTGGGTTGTATGGACCTGCCCTAGACTGCCTAGATCTTTCGGTGCAGCGTGACCAGGGTCGTGCCGTCGTCACGGTCGGCTCAGGGCTCCTTGGTCGCCTTGCTCTTCGAGGCCCCCTTTGGGCGGCACAACGAGAAGAGCGCCCTGTGACACGCTCCGGGAATTGTGGAGACTCAGTTACTTGAGGACCAATCCGGCCTCAAGTTGTTCTTGAGCGTAGTAGGCCGCTTCGAACTCCGTCGGTGCAATCATGCCAATTGAACCATGGAGTCTCCGATTCTTGAACCAGTCCACCCAGAGCAGCGTTGCCCACTTGGGATCTTGGGTCCCAGTGAAATCTCCGTGAGGTCGAACCATTTCTGCCTTGTACAGTCCATTCACGCTCTCACTGAAGGCATTGTCCGTCCCGACAGATGGAGCGATCCTGCATCTCTAAGAGCCTTCCAGTACGCTATCGATAGGTACTGTACCCCACGATCTGAGTGATGAGTGAGGTCACCGGTGACACCGCCTCGAGCGTTCATCGCCAGAATCTCAGCGTTGAACTGGGAGTAGGAGTAGCACTGTTCATCTGGGTGGTCCCTCTTGTACTCATCCCACAACACAGCTCGTGTTGGTGGGTGCTTTGAGTTCAACTCCCGATCGACCGATGCAAGGTCAATGGGAGCAAAGCTCTCCGGTGATGGACCGGGTGTTCCACGCTCCAAGAGCTCTTCGAGTGCATCATCATCGAGCGCAAGAGCATCAGCAAGACTGATCGATGCGTCATTGATTCTCCTTAGGTATCTCCCCACACTTTGATGCGATATTCCAACGGCGAGGGCAATCTCTCGTTGGGAGTAGCTGTCTTCCATTGCAAGCGTCAACGCTTATCGAGGAGAGTGGTGGTGTCAAGTAGGACGTAGCCGAGCTCGACGACTCGAGCTGGGCTACGTTCTGCGACGCTTTCGGTAACGCTCGAGCAGGAACGGCAGGAAGTATCGTTGCGTAGCGGGCAGTAGAGCTCGAAGTGAGCCACTAGTACGCAGATCGTTGAGCGCCGTAGCCGTGGCTAGAAGGTCGTGATCGAGGGAGAAGGCGAGTGCGAGCCGAAGTTGATGCCAAACTCGTAGCTCTTCGAGCAAGACTGGATCGATACGCGCTTCGGCCGCTACCTCCGCCAGCATCGTGCGCATAGTTCGGTAGAAGCGCCGGAGGTCCTTAGAAACGCCATCGGGTGAGTCTCGGTAGCGCACGAGTGGTTGCTCAAGTACGCCGAGCGTATGTTCTTCTGCGAAGTGGAGCCAGAAGGCCCAGTCTTCGACCCCATCGAGCTCACTTTGGAACGGACGACTCTCAAGGAGCGCCGACGTCCTGGCCACTACTGTGGAGGTCTGGAAACGATTGAGCGCCAGGATCGCGAAGTAGTGTATCTGGGCGAAGCTTGAGGTGGGCTCGATATCCTCGGCAAGCTCGCCTCGGGTCCAGTTGGTGGCAATGAGATCGAGATCGGGTGCGGACTCGAGGACCCTGAGTTGACGTTCAATTTTCTCGCGATGCCAGACGTCGTCGTCGTCGAGAAACGCTACCCAGTTGCCATTCACGTGTTGTAGGCCGGTATTGCGCGATGCTGATGGCCCTCCGTGGAGGCCCTCGATGAGTCGGACCTTTGGTCCGAAGGTCTGAACGAGATCAATGGTTCCGTCCGTGGATCCGTCGTCGACGACGATGATCTCTGAGACCTCATAGGACTGTTCGAGAACCGAGTGCAGGGCTTCAGAGATCGTGGCTTGGGCGTTGTAGGTCGGTATGACAACGGAAATGTCGTATTTTGAGTTCGGTAGAGCGTTCATAATTTACCGATCATGAGCTGCTCTAGGCTAGACGTGTTCTTGTGATCACGCAACTGAATGGATCGCAGCGCTTCCTCGCGGTCGTCGAGGTTGATGGTCGTGGATCCGACACGAAGCGAGTTTTCGTGCCCTCGGCCAACGATCAGAACAGCGTCACCAGGATCAGCTGCGAGTATCGCACGACGTATCGCTACGGCTCGATCGAGCTCCACGATGAAGTTCTTCTTTGGTATGTCGATGGTCCCTGCGATGAGTTGATCGACGATTGATTGTGGGTCCTCGTCACCGGGGTTGTCGGTGGTAAGCACTGCTAAGTCTGCAGTTGCTGCCGCCCTACCAAGCTCTGGTCGCTTAAACCGGTCGCGTTTGCCTCGAGCGCCGGCAACAAGGATCACCCGTTGATGCGGCCCAATGATATCCCGAGCGGTGTTGACGAGCGCACGGATTGAGTCCGGTGTATGTGCGTAGTCGACGACGACGAGGAGGTCCTCGGAGGTCTCGATGCGTTGGAAGCGACCAGAGATCGCTTCGCAGGTTGCGATTCCTGAACGCGCCTCTTCGATCGTTGCACCGAGAAGTCGACCTGCGAGATAGGCGGCTGCTGCGTTTTCAGCGTTGCAGGCTCCGACAACGGAAGTCTCGAGACGAGTGTCGAGACCAAGTCCGCTAACGGTGAGCGACGTACCTGTCGTCGTGACCGAGACCGAGCTGATTCTAAGATCGGCACTTGGGTGTTGTCCAAACGTAAAGGACGGAACACGGATTTGAGACGCAAGACGGCGTCCCCAGGCATCGTCGACACAGATCAGTGCGAGAGCGGTTCGGTCGGGCGTGAAAAGCTGAGCCTTGACCGAATAGTACTGCTCAATCGTGCCATGGTAATCAAGGTGCTCCGGCGTAAGGTTCGTGAAGATGCTCAGAGCAAAGGTCGTGGCATCGATACGGTGCTGATCGATACCGTGTGACGAGACTTCCATGACTACGGAGTCAATATGGTCCTCGTACATCTGTCGGAGGTGGCGATGGAGCTCTGGCGCCTCTGGAGTGGTGTACAGTGAGGGCTGGCGAGAGGTGTTGTAACGGGCCTCAATGGTTCCGATAATCCCGGTAGAGCGCTTCGTTGTTCGAAGGATCGACTCCAAAAGGTACGATGTTGTAGTCTTGCCGTTCGTACCGGTTATGCCGATGAGGTCGAGCTTTGATGAGGGATAGTCGTTGAGGTAGGCGGAGATTCGTCCTAATCCGTTCCGCACCGAGGGCAGGATCAGCTGTGGTATCGGTAGGGGCAAGGGTCTCGCTACAACGAGTGCCGATGCTCCGAGGGCTACCGCTTGATCGGCAAAGTCGTGGCCGTCGAACCGTGATCCTTTGGTGCAGCAAAACATCCAGCCTTTCTGGACGTTTCTCGAGTCAAGAGTTAGGTCGACAACTTCCGTGTCTCGGTCTCCATGAACCTCGGCCGAGGGTATGAGTGCTTGTAGCTCATGTAGTTTGGGACTCACTGTGCTCCGAGACTTTCATATGCTCGCTGAATAATGAAACAACCTTAGTTTGCCGATGGGCGAGCAAGGCGGATTGAGCCCTGCAAAGGGAGACCACTAAGGGAATGCTCATCTCGATTGACAAGCGTGGTCGTCCGAGCGGCTTGGTGGAGTGGCCAGATTGCTCGTGTTTGCGGTGCTAACGATTGAGCTCACTCGTGCCCGGGCTCTTCGTGTTCGGCGTGAGGCGGTGTCTCAAGTTGCAGGGTTGAGTGACTGAGGTTGAAGTGTTCTGAGAGGCAGTTCTGAAGTAGATCAAGGGTTTGAGAGGCGTGCCCGCTTTGAAAACATGTCTCGTCAAGAACGATGTGTGCTGAAATACTGGTGAGT
>JAJYZP010000073.1 GCA_021799875.1 Actinomycetes bacterium
GACTGCCTGGGAGGCAAACTGCCCGGAGAGAATGAAGATTATGCCGCCGAAGAAGCCAGCGGTGGTTGAGGCTCCAAGGGCCTCGGCAAGATAGAGGACCCCAGCGCCGGCGATAGAAAATGTCAGCACGAGGGTGATCTCAAAGGCTAGGTCGGGGTGAGCAACGAGAAAGAGCCAACTGAGTGGTGAGAGTACCCCTGCGTTGAAGCCGGCAAGCAGCGGCGTACCGGACCAGATAAGAGAGTTCCACAGCGGAAGGTGACCATGGAGCGTGATGGCTGCGGATAACTCTCGAAGCGGAAGGTTCTGATTGAAGTTATCGCTGGTTATAACGCTGTAGCCGAGAACAAACGGTACGAGAAAGATGCCGGCCGCTACTGCGACGATGATGATGAGCGCACGACGACGATCGAGACCTGATTGCAACTCTATGACCGCGGGGAGAGTTTCTCGCGAAGAAGAGTTTTCAGGACAACGCGGGCATAGTTCGCTCCGTAGATGAAGTTGTTACCCTTCTTCGACCGACCGCCGTGGCGTTTTGAAAGTGTGACGGGAATCTCCAATAAACGTGCTCCTGCAGCGAGCGCTGCTATGAGCAGTTCGGAGGATTGATACTGGGGCTCTTCGAGCCGAATCGACTCAAGTAAAGTGGTCCGAAATCCCCGGATTCCCGACGAGGTATCGGTGACTTTCGCCCCCATGACGAGTGAGACGATTTTGGCGAAGACGACGACTCCGAGATCGCGCACTGGGTCGCCGACGTGGGTCTCGCCGAGCACACGCGAGCCTTGTGTAAAGTCAGCGCAATCCTTAATGAGCGGTTCTACGATGCGCTCGAGATCGTTTGGACTCCACTGGCCGTCGGCATCAACGATGGTGATCGTTGGGATCGCTGCTTGCGCTGCTATCTGATATCCCAGCTTGAGTACAGCACCTTGTCCTCTATTGACAGTGGCCTCACAGACGGGGAGGCCGAGAGAACGTCCAATCTGTGCGGTATCATCGGTCGCACCATCGACGAGGAGGATCGGGATAGCTCGAAGACCCAAGATCGTTGTTGGGAGCCGCTGAGCGAGGGCCCGCAACGACTCTGCCTCGTTGTAGGCGGGAATGAGTATCACGATCTGTGCCTCGTGTAGAGCGGTGTCGTAGCGGCTGAGAAAGTCGACGATCAGGGGCGCGTCGATAGAGTTGACTCCCGCCCGCGCCTCCTCTGCGACCGAAGGCATCTGTCTCATACTCTCTCCAGCCTTCTCGTGATCAAAACCACGAACATGACTGTACCCGCTTGGGTTCTGTCATCGGGCATCGACGTCTGGGAGCGTAGCGTCATCGGGTGGTGACATACGCTGCTGTTGCAATGAGCTGAATGAGGGGATCCGTTGGTTTAACTCGAGGTGGATGGAGCTAACGTGAGGTCTTGAGGTGGCGGTGTGCGCGCTCGTTTACGCAGCGTACTTCGATGAGCGACGAGCTCGATGCGTTAGAAGCACAACGTAGGAACTACATCAACAAGATTCTTTTCAAAATGGCGCTCGCGTAGGTTGAATGCGTCATAGTATGTGGGAACCGTACCACTACAGGTTGTGGTTCGTACGAGAAATGTAACTAGATGTAGGGTTGTGGTTGCTGCGAGATCGTTGGTTGTACTCGTCAGCTTTATCGCTTTGAGAAAAGCAGGGCCATTACTTTTGAGGTAATGAGCTGGTGCTAGATTCAGGCGAAACTGCGCATCGGCGTAGGTGAGGCGGTAACACTTCAGCGGCGCACGACCAACAGAACCAGGTTAGCAAGATGGAGAGTGAGAGCTCTGAGGGAGCTCGATGGAAGGAATGGTTGAGAAGGTGACACTTGCTCAAGAGAGGCTGTCGGTCGCAATCGAACGACACTTCACCGAAGAAGGACGAGATCCTTATGAGACCGTGGAGTGGGAGCGACGAGATGCTCGGATCACAAACTATCGGGATGGAGCGGTCGCCTTCGAGCAGCTCGGTGTTGAGGTTCCAAGCTTTTGGAGTTTGAATGCAACCAATATTTTGGCGCAGAAGTACTTTCGCGGTACGCTCGGCACGACAGAACGCGAGTGGTCTCTCCGTCAGGTGGCAGATCGAATCGTCGATACCATCACCGAGTGGGGGATTAAAGATGGTTATTTTGCCGATTCTGCCGAAGCCGAGACCTTCCGAGCGGAGCTTAAGTACCTTCTGATCCATCAACGGGCTGCGTTTAACTCTCCGGTTTGGTTCAATATTGGTGTAGCGGGAGTTCCGCAGCAGGCTTCAGCGTGCTTCATTCTCGCCGTTGATGACTCGATGAACTCGATCTTGAACTGGTATGCCGAGGAAGGAGTCATCTTCAAGGGAGGGTCAGGAGCTGGCGTCAATCTCTCATCCATCCGGTCATCCAAGGAGATTCTCAAAGGTGGTGGAACGGCCTCCGGACCGGTCTCCTTTATGCGTGGCGCAGATGCTTCGGCAGGAACCATCAAGTCCGGTGGCAAGACTCGACGGGCAGCCAAGATGGTCATCTTGAACGCTGATCACCCCGATGTCGAGGAGTTCATCTGGTGCAAGGCCATCGAAGAGCGTAAGGCGCGAGCTCTACGTGATGCAGGTTTTGACATGGATCTCGATGGTAAGGACTCTTTCTCGCTGCAGTACCAGAACGCAAATAACTCTGTTCGAGTCTCAGATGAGTTCATGCGAGCTGTAGAGGCCGACGAAGAGTGGTCTTTGCGAGCGGTGACCGATGGCAGCGTTATCAAGACCATGAAGGCGCGTGACTTGATGCGGCAGATTGCTCAGGCTGCTTGGGAGTGCGCCGATCCTGGGGTTCAGTATGACACAACGATCAATAAGTGGCATACCGCTCCAAATAGCGGCAAGATTAATGGTTCGAATCCGTGTTCGGAGTACGTCCATCTCGATAACTCAGCCTGCAACTTAGCAAGTTTCAATCTACTTCGCTATCTGAACGATGACCACAGTTTTGACGTAGAGGGCTTCGTTCACTCCGTCGAACTCGTCTTCATGGCGCAAGAGATTCTCGTCGGTAACGCAGACTACCCAACCGAGAAGATTGCGGAGAACTCTCGACGGTTTCGTGAGCTAGGTATCGGTTACGCGAACCTCGGAGCGTTACTGATGGCTCAAGGTGTGGCCTACGATTCTGAAGATGGACGAGCCTGGGCTGCAGCGATTACGGCACTGTTGACTGGAACGGCCTACGCCACCTCGGCAAGAATGGCGAGTCGGCTCGGTCCGTTTGCGGGTTTTGATCAGAATCGCGATGCAATGCTTAACGTCTTGAAGATGCATCGTGATGCAGTGAACGGTATCGATGAAGAACGGGTTCCACCACAACTTTTGGGTGCAGCTCAGCGGACGTGGGATCTTGCGGTGGAACAAGGTGAGATCTACGGGGTCCGTAACTCACAAGCCTCGGTTCTGGCTCCCACGGGAACAATTGGTCTGCTGATGGACTGTGACACCACCGGTATTGAGCCGGATCTCGGGCTCGTGAAGACCAAGAAGTTGGTAGGTGGCGGAACTATGTCCATTGTGAACCAGACGATCCCTCGTGCGCTGACGGCGCTGGGCTATAGCGATGAAGATGGGGCCGAGATCGTGGGCTACGTTGATCGCGAGCGAACGATCGTCGGTGCGCCCAAACTACGGCCAGAGCATCTACCGGTCTTCGCCTGTTCAATGGGTGATAACACGATTCACTATCGTGGTCACATTCGGATGATGGGAGCGGTGCAGCCGTTCATCTCGGGAGCGATTTCCAAGACGGTTAACATGCCTGAGGAGGCAACGGTCGAAGAGATCGAGCAGCTCTACGTGGAGGCCTGGAAGCTAGGAATCAAGGCCGTCGCCATCTATCGCGACAACTGCAAGGTTGCACAGCCTCTGTCGACTACGAAGTCGAAGAAGGTAGAGGAGCTGATCGAGACCTTAGGCGCAGAGAGCTTCGACGACGAGACCTTGAACGAGAAGATTGAAAAGCTCGAGAAGGTTCTACAGACGCAGACGGTTGTCGTGAAGCATCCGATTCGCGAACGGCTTCCAAGGAGGAGGAGGTCTTCGACCTTTGCCTTCCGGGTTGCAGACTGCGAAGGTTATGTGACCGTTGGAGAGTACGACGACGGTCGGCCGGGAGAGGTCTTCATGAAGGTCTCCAAGCAGGGCTCGACCTTGTCGGGGATCATGGATGCGTTCTCCATATCGGTGAGCCTTGGTCTTCAACACGGCGTGCCACTGGAAACGTATGTCCGTAAGTTTACGAACATGCGCTTCGAGCCTGCAGGCATCACCGACGATCCAGAGGTTCGGATCGCTTCGAGCTTGATCGACTATATCTTTCGCCGCCTCGCCATCGACTACCTCTCGTTCGAAGAGCGTCAAGAGCTCTCGGTTCTAACGGCTGAGGAGCGTACTCAACCGCCACTTTTTCCGGTCGTTGATCCGGTAGGACAGAGTGTAGGGCAGATCCGAGAGGTGGTAACGAGGAGTGATGACAGCGGACCGGTGCTGCTGCGCCGTGAGGAGTCGAAAGATGCCCCGTACTGTTTTCAGTGCGGGAATATCATGCAGCGATCTGGTTCATGCTACGTTTGTTCGAGCTGTGGCTCGACGAGCGGTTGCTCATAAGTCTGGGTAGACCTTGCGGCTGTCTTCCTGTAGGCCTGGCCTGAAGAAGACAGCCACGGTGTTTCTGTGGCTCAGCGATCTAGTTCATGAGCTGGTTGGCAGCTTGAGAACGCCGTTGTGAGTCGATCGAGACGGTGCGGTACTGCACGGTAGGTAAGTGGTGATTTAACTGAGCCTTGGTTTTTCCAGGTGACAGGCCGAACCGTCGGGTTTCTCGTAAAAATAGCGTAAACATTTGGTCTCTTTAAAAGCAGGTGCTCGTGGTCTGCTGTCCAAGATGACAGAAGTTCTTTTCTACTGTATTGACATGCTTGAGCTGATGCTCCGGTGGTGATGGTGGTTGGAGAGCGTGGATAGGGCTGGCTGAAATCAGCTTTGCGAGCAAGTGTCTTGACCAGGTAAACATGGACCGTATGTTCGGTTGGGTCGCACGAGTTCTGATGTCCCCATTCGAACGAGGTCTCTTCAAAGTGCGAGATGACGAAATCTAGCGTTGTTGTGAGACCGTTGACCGAAGAGGATCGAGACTCTACGGTAGACGCGCATTGGACTGACGCCGATGAGATCACCTGCTTGGCGCGTGTTAAACGAGGGCCAGCAAACCTGCTTGCGGAGCTTACGGGAGGCCTCGTAGTGAACAATGCGATCATGTGAAGAGGGTGACGGATCGGGTTTGAGAACAAACTTGTGCCAGCCGACGTGCAAAGTTGTTGCGAAAGCTTTGTCGTGAGAGCTGGCTTCAAACCCGGCGTGAATCTGAGCACGAGGGGCCTACCTGTGTCCTCGGTAGAGCTACTCGTACTCGGGGAAGTCACGTCGACGTCAGACCCGTCGAGCTTCATCGGTCCGTTAACGAGGCGATACATTCTGTGCGTTCGGAACCGATTCAGCTGTATCGCTCACCGCTTGCGAGCGATCTCGGACTCGTCGGTCTCGTTGTGTGGTCACGATGAATTGGGATCGTACGGTTGGGGCAGTGTGTTGTGTGAAGGCAAGCGTTGCTCACCTCGACAGCTCAGTACTGAGTTCAATGCGCGGCAGGGAGGTAACGAGACTCGGGGTTTTGAAGGAATCCGGGTATCTGTGGGCGAGCGTCGTAACACCGTGGTGCGTCCAAGTTCCGTCGACATTGGTCTACCGTTCTGTCGCGTTGGTGGAATGGCAATCGACAGAGAACCCGTGATCGTGATTCTTGACTCGAAGGACTCCACTTGCTACGGAGGCTGAAGTTCGCAAGCAATCAAGGGTCGACGATACCGCTATCGGTCGTCTCTACTGCGTCGTTGCTACTGTGCCTCTGGACTTAAGGTGCTCATCGAGTGGTGGTTTCGGGTAGCTTTTCACCTACCGACCCAAGGGATGGTGCTCGCATGGAAAGGCTCATCATGAAAGAAGATATTCCAAGGTGGAGTTTCGCACACGCCAACTCGGCAGAGAGCGTTCGTGATGCGTGTTCTCAACTGCCACCTGTGATTTCGGAGTTTTTAGCGCAGCACCAGGTACCAGGAATTGCGGTCGGAGTGGTCGTCGGTGGCGACTTGGTTTGGTCGGGCGGCTACGGTTCGGTACGGGTCGGAACGACAACGATTCCCGATGCCTCTCACATCTTCCGGATCGCCTCGATGACCAAGAGTGTGACCGCTTTGGCAACCTTAATGCTCCGTGATCGGGGTCTTCTACGCCTCGATGACGAGGTGCGGTCGTTCTTGCCGGAGCTAAGCCTTGTAAATGAGGAGGACATGGATGGCGCCGCTCTCTCTGTTCGTCATCTCCTCTCGATGGCCGGTGGTCTGGTTGAGGATGATCCCTGGGCAGACCGGCAACTCGATCTTAACGACGATCACTTCGGTGAAATGCTACGTGGTGGGGTGTTGATGACCTACCCTGCCGCAACTGCGTTTGAGTACTCCAATTTGGGCTATGCACTCCTTGGACGAATCTTTCGGGTTGCCGCTGGAGAAACGGTACAACGTTTTGCGGAGAGAGAGATCTTTCAACCACTCAACATGTCCGATACCACCTGGAACGTGGCTGAACTCGATTCCGATCGTGTGGTGCCTGGATATCGACTTCATGGTGGTGCCTTCGAACTTGAACCTCTCCTTGGTGACGGGGCGTTTGCCCCTATGGGAGGGCTCGCCACGAGCCTGCGAGACCTTGCGCGACTGGTCGGTCTACATCTTTCCGCCTGGCCGCCGAGAGGAGGTGGCGAGTCCGCTCTGGTTCGTCGATCGACCTTACGGGAGATGGCTCAGGTTCAGCGTGCTTCGAACGAATTTCCTCTTGCCGACTCTCACGGCTACGCCTTTACCGGATATGGATTCGGTCTGAGCTGCTCCGTTCACGAACGGTTCGGGCGAGTTGTAGGCCATGGCGGTGCGCTCCCTGGATTCTCATCGTATATGGAGTGGCTCCCAGATTGCGGAGTAGGAGTGGTTGCACTCAGTAACAGAACCTATCGTCCGATCAACTCCTTGGTCAGAGCGTGTTGTGCTATCCTTGACCAGCATGGCGTTATTCAAGCTCGTCGACTTGAACCGTCGGATCTGCTCCAGCGTGCGCAGCGCTCTGTAATCGAACTCTATGAAGGTCGATCGCCGGAAGCTCTTGGCGATTCGCAACCGCCCGCCGTGCGAGCGTTAGAGACACTCGTTCTGGACCTTGATGATGCGCGCCGGTACCCTGACTTTGCGGCGTTACGCAGTGCGATGGGTTCGGTCGTTGAGGTTGGTCCGGTGCGTCCCATTGGGCTCCTTCGAGGATCGTGGGAGATGATCTGTGAACGTGGAAGCGTCGATGTTTCGGTCATGCTTGGACCAACCGTTCCGATAGGCCTCCAGTTCATCCGGTGCTCGGTGGTCTCAGTGTGAGGCCGGTATCGGTAGTATCGCTCTCGTCCGACACCTAGATAGGTCCTACCCACTGGATCGAAGGGTAGGTCTGATGCTTGGGCAGCTTCGACCCAAGTGTCGTCTTGGAGATAGAGGACAGGTGTAAATGGTACCGTCGCTAAAGTGCTCGATGGTCTGAATTGCTTCTCTTTGATGCTCGTAAGCCTGGCCGTGGGTTTGGACATGAGGACCCTGTCGTTACTCCCTGTTGAGGGCGGAGCGGAGGGCGCTTGCTTCTCTGTGTGCTCTGGTGCTCCATACGCCAAAGCTCGTTGTGTTTGGAGGCGGCGACCGACAGAGGAACGGCTGTGCGAGACGAGGTTGGCGATGATGCTGTGCTTATCTCCGGGACGGATGGACGTCGTATGCGGAACCGTTTTTTGCATCGCTGACTCGATAGAGAATGGTAGCGGAGCCGATGAGAACGACGAGGGAGGCAGCGACTGGGAAGGCGAGTGGTGTAGTGATTAGGTCGATGAAGCCAAAGAGGAAAAAACCGAGTCCGATGCCGATCACGACCATAATGAGTCGTTGCGTGCTTCGGAGGATAAGAGCTTGAAAAAGCTGCGAAAACTCTTGATCTGGCGACATCGACTACTCCTTTGCGAGCTTCGTAAGCGGTCGAGAGTGGTGCTCGTCGACCAGGAATCTACTCCTCAACATCGGATGCACCACAGGAGAACGTGAGAGATTTGTTGCCCAAGGGATGACAGTATGGAGCACTCGGGCGATGCTGAACCTGATGACAGACGCGTGCGCGTACGGTCGCACCGATAACGATTGCGACCTATCTTTTGGACGGGTGTTCCGGTTTCGACAGGAGTCTCATATCTCCCAGCAGTTTCGTTGGAGATAGCGAGGAAATGTCAGGCCCCGCTAACGTCCGGTGTTAGTAGGGTGACGCATGCAACTCCTGCTCTTGGCGGTAGGGGAACTTCGAATAGAGTGATTCGTCATGGCGGCAAATCGGTCTTCGGAGGTTTGAGAGTTGGGTGGTGAGTGACGTGAATATTAAGTTTTTCACCCAAGTCTTCGTCACGCTCCTGGTGATCATGGATCCGTTAGGAAACGTTCCAATCTTTCTTTCGCTGAGCGCAAAGTATTCAAAAAAAGCACGGTCTCGCTTAGCGCTTGAGTCTGTGATCGTTGCCGGAGCGGTGATAGCTGCCTTTGCAATCTTTGGTAAGGAGATTCTCTCGTACCTTGGTATTACGATTCCTGCGTTGCAGGGTTCAGGCGGACTGCTCTTACTTCTTGTAGCACTGCAACTTTTGACTGGTAAGGAGGAAGCTCAGACCCAAGTTGGCGAGGTCTCAATAGCGCTCGTCCCTCTCGGCACTCCGCTGATTGCTGGTCCTGGTGCAATAGCTGCGACGATCGTGTTTGCGAAAGAGGCGCACGGCACTGGCGATGTTCTTGCGATTGCGCTAGCACTTGGGGCGGTCTTGATTCTGCTTTGGGCCTCTTTACGGTTCTCTCTCGGCGTTCTCAAGCTACTTCGTGAGGGTGGAATTCTTCTCTTGACCCGTGTCTTCGGTCTCTTGCTCGCTGCCATTGCGGTGCAACTGGTGGCGGAATCTATCCACGGCTTCATGAGTTGAGGTCGCCTTGTGGTCGGTAGGGCTGCCGATGTACTTGATTGAGCGTTCGATCTCAGTGAGGAATACTCCTCTGTCTTCCACTTGGGGGACACGTGAAGCTGAACGTACTCTTGGCCTAGTGCTCGGCGACGTACTTTCAGACATACTCACACCCCGACTATCTTGCGGCCTGTAACGTCTTCTATTGACGACACGTCC
>JAJYZP010000074.1 GCA_021799875.1 Actinomycetes bacterium
ACCGGCCTTGCCACGATGAGGGCAACGCACCAGAGATCCGTTGGCCCATTGGTAGGAAGCAAACGTAGCCTCAATAATCGACGGTGTACTGTCGGTCGACCCGTCATCGGCCACGACGACGTAGACGGTTCCCCGATAGTGAGCTGCGGCCTCGTCGATCGCGGCTAAGGTTCGCTCGATAACAACTTCCTCGTTATACGCAGGCATAATAACGGTCAACGACGGAATACGACCTGTGGCATGACCGCGTTTCGGTGCTGGCGCAGATACGTAGAGAAGGAGGTACGTTCCGAGCGAGATCGCAGGGAGTGAGAAGAGCACCCCAATGCTTGCCTCTGCGAGCGTAAGCGACAACCAATCGCTTACAAGAACGAACACTGTAACCGAGATCACAGTTGCGACCAAGACTGCCAATCCCAACGCAACAAGAGCTGAACCTTTGCTCAACGAGCCAAAGGGAATCTGCATCGCTCGAGGCAGTTGAAGGTTGTGCTGTAGGATGCTGAGCATCACAAAGAATCCGGTTGCCAGCATGAAGGTTGTGACTACCCATTGGAAAACACCCGGAGCCACAGCGAACTCTGCCGATAGCGCTGTAAAAATTCCAACCGACCAGATGGTGATTGCAACGAAGGCCAATACTGGGAGGACAGAGACAAGTCGTCGACGCAGAGGGGACTGCTCAAAAAGTGCTAGAGTTACAAGTCCTACAAGGATTAAAGCCGGGTAGAGAACAAAAACATCTTTGATGTAGGGCGTGGTAGCAGAGGGACCGCTGATCAACATCCCCGTGATCACTTGCTCAGCCGACCAGAAGAGTGGCTTGATACGATCCAGATCGACCACAACCAGCATCCCGCCAAAGACGTTGGCGACGGTAAACCCTGTCAAACGAAGTGCTCGAACGGCTCTCGGCACAGGCAGAACCACCTTGCCCAGACCGTCACCAAGGTCACCGCGCGCCGATCGGACGATCGAAACGAGGATCGGCACTCCGACCAAGATGACAATCGAGATCGAGACGAGAAGACCGGTCAAAGACAGCGAGCTCGTCACGCACCAGCTCCTCGAGCGAAGACGGGGCTCAACAATGCAGCTTGCTCCGTCACACGGCTAACTCGAGATAGTTCCCCGAGAGGGAAGCTATCACCTGAGAAACGAACTACGGTCACGAGAATCGAACGCTTCCCGTGATACCTTGCAGATATCCCTGTGTGTCCCGGGAGCTCAAGCCAAGCGTCACCGGATACTGCGCCGTTCCATTAGCAATCACAGGGAAGCCTGCAACCTCTTCTACAACTAATCGTAGATCTGGAAGACCAGCGACATCAGGAATAAAAGTCGCCGACGAACCTCTTCGAACATGAGAGATCTCGGATTGAGGAACGAGCGCGGTCACTAGTAAACGCGCACCAGTCCGAATGACGATTACCGGCTCCGACGTACCGCTCGTCGAGGAGCTCAGTCCGGAGGTCGGGAACAACTGTGCCGCCTTAGGAACCGGTACACCACCGCTTTGAGATGTCACCAGCGCAACCCCCGAGGGTGTGACCGGCGTACCGAGAGTCGCGCTCACCTGGATTACCGTTCCTGCGACCGGCGCCACGAGCACCAGCGACTGAAGCTGCGAGCGGTCAGCAACAAGCTGAGCGTGATCTCTCGATTCCTGAGACAGCGCGGCTGCAAGCTCAGCTTGCAGGGTTGAAACCGAGGAGTTAGCGGCTGCAGTTCCGGTACCCTGCAGTGCCTCCGCATCTGAAAGCTCTCGAGTCGCAGTAGCTACAGCTTGCTCCTGTGATGTCTGGATCGAGAGAACCAGTGACTCTGCCACACTTAAGCTCTCCTGCTCAGCCTGGATAGCAGTGAAGAGAGTAATGCACTGCGCCAAAGTCAGTGTTGGCCCGGCTGCAGTTACTCCGCTAGGACACTGTGTAGAGTAGATGTTCTGCTCCTGCGAGATCTGATTTTGATCCGACTGAACGTTCGATTGCGCATGCGCGAGCTCCGCACCGAAATCACTCTGCGCGGCAGCGAGTGCAGCCTTCGCTGCATTGACTTGTGCTTGTTGAGAGGCGAACGAACTCGAGATACCTGTCTGCGTCTCAGACTCCGAGGTTGAAACCAACGACTGTAGCTGTGCGATTCGCGCTCGATCAGCAGCAAGCACCTGTCTATCACGTTTGATGGTCGAATTTACCAGCACTGCGCTCTCGCGGGCCAGAGGCTCACCGGCACGGACAACGGATCCAGGAGCGACGGCAAGGTGAACGAGAACACCTGGCTCGCTAAAGTTCAATGGAACAAGTCCATAGGACGAAACCTGCGCAGGAAAGCTTCCACTCGAGGTGGAACGGATGAACGCCCATGCTCCTGGAGCAAGCGCAAGAATGGCAAGAGCGATCACCGAAAAGAGGACGAGGTGTCGGCGGCCGTCACGTCGCCTAGCGATGACCGAGGTACCGCCAGCGACGCCTTCCTCCCCAGTCGGAAGAATCTCCGGACCTCTCTGCACCACTGCGTGAGTGAGCGCGCGACTCTTCGGATCGTCCGTTGCGAGCGGTACAACTGGATCTGCCCCACCTGAAATCTGATCCTCAGCCATACCAGTGTTTACCGAACCCTCCAACTCGATCTACCGTTCTAAAGTCATGTCGACTCTGGACAATGAGAGGCTCTTACAGAGTCAGCTCTATAGTCACTGAGACCTCCTTTGAATAGTACCGCACAACCACCTCTCTCGGTGAGATTTAGGTAGGCCAATACGAGAGAACTATGGGTTCGAGCAGCGTTTCCACTCAGACTCTCACTAAGGAGAGATCCGACTACCCGCCGTTGCACTCCTTTCTCCTCCCCTTGCTCACATGTACCCCGTCGACTCGTTGGTCTTGGTGCCGAGGATGCCCCAGATACCTCCAAACCATCGCGCCATCAAGACATGGTCATCCCGAGCATCACCCGGCGCCCGTTCTCCATAACGTTGCACTCCGTGGGCGAGCACCTCCGCTCATACTCGGCGAGGATATCGAAGGGCATCACCTTGAACGTTACGGAGACCACACAGTCAACGTCCGAAGCCCAACGTTTCGAAACAGCAACGTTTCGAAACAGCAAGGAAGAGTACCTGGATTTCCTTCGCGAACCAATAGCCACAGTTACTCTCAACTCCATCCAAGGAGGAAGGATTAGCCCTAACCTGAATGTACGGCCGTTCAATAGCCCCTGAGCGAGCGCCGCCAACCGATCCTCATTAGACGTGAAGACTGCGGCTATTTGTCCGATAAGGGTCTTTTGAGTTGACACGGTCGAACGAGTTCGCTGCGTCACTCATAGAGAGATTGCGCTCACTCGCACCTCTTTGCACTGCACACATGTGCACCTTCAACCAGACCGTGACTCGTTAACTCGAGCCGTTGCTGGCATCGATGATGAACCACGAGTCAGATCGCGTGCGTGACCGTGCGACTACGCACGAGCCATATCAACTCCAAGGACCGCAAGAAGCGACGGATATCACACGGCCTAGCCGAAGGAGAGTGCAGCCTCATGATGCGACGTTCACCAAAGATCGATCTCGTAAGACCGGACCCAACAGCTCGAGCTGCGGGCTTAATCACAGTTCTCTCAGAACTAACCTTCTAAGAGCTGCGATCAGGATTTGTCGCTCGGTCACGACGAAGACGCCTCCTAACGTCGAATCGATAGTTACAGCGCCAACCATTCAATGGACCGAAGTCCGCAACCACATGGGTTCAACCGCACGATCAGCACAGTCATAGAAGCGCACCCCAACTTCTCAAGTTCTTGAACGAGAGCGGCACCCCAATCGCCTCTACTACGCTCGAGCTCGAGTCATCAACCAAAAAACGCAGTATGTCACCATGCGTGAAGAGGCTCGAGGCCAGGCTGTTCGAAGCAAAATAGCCGTCGACTACGGGGTGATCACACAGAACATCTGCCACCTCAAAGGCGAGCCCACAAGAGTTGGGCACCCACTTCCAGTGGAGCTCAACGACGATATCGATACCTCCTTGGTGTCGGCCGGTGGCCAAGTCAGCAACTCCGAGGCAATCGACTCAGTCAGCTTCAGAGCGAACCCGTCCGGGGGTCTCTCCATCTGACCCAACATCTTCCCCATCAGAAGGGGCGGCCTTCGAGGCTCCGCCCTTCCCGCTGATACCGTTCCGACCTTATTCACTAACTCGGAGCCGATGGGCGCCCCAAGCTCTCCTGCGAGGAGCTTGGCGGGTTAGCGTCTTCGATCTTGCCCTGAGTGGGATCGATCGCCTGATCTTCAGAGCTGTACCACGCCACTCCTTATACGGCCTCCGATTGTAGAAGAAAACCTGACCGTAGCTTGAATCAGACGGATCTCAACGAGGTCGGTACCATCGGACATGCAGCGGAAGAACGTGCTCTACGTGCACTTCGAAGAGATCTGCGAGAGCGAACCGAAGTGCAGCTTCGCTCTCATTGTCAGAGACGATCTGTGTACATGCTCGACCCCAGACGCCACCGACCAAGTTCAACCAACGGAACTGCACGGGCTCATTGAACCGTTGAGGTCCTCTCGGGCGTACGAACTTCAGCCGGTGGTAAGGACTCTGCAACGTCGAAGTCCACTTCACCGCCGAGATACCGTTTAGTGCAGTAGCACTTTCACGATGTCCGAGCGATACCCTCAACCACCTCACGACCGACCATTCTCGGAACCACGACCAGGCTAACGCCTTCAGTGACGCTACTCTCACTGCGAGCCCGTAATGGCGATTCTGAACCTTGTCACGCTCAATGACCATCGCGCGCCCCCAAAGAGCCATGACATCAAAGGAGGAAGTCTCAAGTGCAGAGTATCTCCGCACAGGCTCGCGACGTTGCGGCAGATCACCCGAAAGCACTTAGATGGAGTAAAGGCTTCTCGAGGGCGCCTCGTCCACTTAACAGACTGTCGTAGTTCCAACCTGACCTCTATCGAAAGACGACAGGTTCCTATCCCGACCATGCGATTCCCGCACCCATGGAACAAAGACATTCACTGCTAATTACAGTGCTCGTAAGAACGTTGAGTCGAGTGCGTCTACGGTGCTGAAGTTCGAGCTACGCAAGCGGTCCGAGTTCAATATCCGGACCCACCTGATATGAAAGTCCGGACCTTCACAGGCACGCGACACTCGAGCCGACGGGGCTATAGCACTCTCGTCCCAGTTGCGATATCGGTCGAACCACCACCGAGACGACTCGTTGGATCAGTGACCGCCGCGCCCCCGTGAGGCATACCCGGCACCTCGCCCTTGCCCGGCCGGAATCTGGGTAGGGGGGCCACTTCGGGTGACCGAACTCTGAGGGACACTGGTAGTTGACACTGAAACATTCAAAGCAGTTGTGGAGGTCATCGACCGTTGAGGTCGTCCTTGACTAGCCGCAGGAAGTGGCTGAGCACCATGTTTTCCGGCTCGAGAACACGCTTCAGAAACTAACGCACCATAACCACCCGGTCTAGTCCCAAGAGAGCTTTGCGCACTAGAAGTCGGGCTCGCCTCGGTACTCGACGTTGAGATCGTGGACACGCTGGAAAACTCCTTACAGTGCTGATACGCGCTACCCCCCTGCGCGTTACCAGGACACGTAGCTGTCGATAGATTTAGCGAGCCCGTGCCTGAGCCCGAGTTCGCCGAGTTCGTACTAGGTGACGTCCCCGGCAAGCCAGATGTGCAGTTAGAGGAAGAGGTATGTGCAAGACCAACACTCAGGGCGTTCGGCACCCCACTTTGAACTGTCTGGCCTATCGCACCCAGTCCTACCAGCGTCGTCACGAAGATCGCTTTACCAACCAATAGGAAATCGAACAACGCCACCTCCAAATTATCACGCTAAGCGTTCAGTTAAGTCACCACCGTATCGGCAGAAGTGTGTGTAAACCTTACAGAAGTTTTGTTGCTTTAGAAAAACCTTCCCACCAGTTCCTGGGCGGCTATGTCCGCGGCCCGATACAGTCATCAATCTCGCTACTTCAATCTCAAAGAATGCTTCCTTTTATATTGTTATATTGCGCGCCTGCATGATCGCCTATTGTGGCGCCACACCGTCTATCGTCCAGCCGAGCGTGCGATTCGCTGCTGGCTGGCTCATCCGATATCTTCGCACCGTCAGGCTCTTCTACTAGCAGCGATCTACGAAACCGGACATGCTCCCGAACCTTGTGTGGTAGTCGAGGATCTCCACATTTCGTAGGGTCCGCAATCCGAATGACGACGTCGCATCCTTGCGCCACTCTCCGAAACATAAAGTAAGAAGAACCCTATTCCGAAGCCGAACAACCGAGCGGTTCTGCGACCACTCCACCGACACTCGTGTTCACGACAGGTGCGTTCCTGTCGAGATCGAAACAGTAACCTCGAGGAAATCGTGTGACTTCGCGAACAGACACCGCTGCAACTGGGTGCATCCTCAAATATTTTTCAGTTGCTAGGGAGGCAGCGACCTCAGCTCATCATCATCACCCTCTCTCGAACACCGAGCTTCGATGAGGGCAACTCCTCTAGCCTTGCATCTCCGGTGACCAAGTGCTGTGCTCCAAGGGCGTAGCCGAGATATCACGACGGCCTTCCCGAATCATGGGTATAGATCCTGGGCATTGAGTGTGTGACGACCTCCGTCGAGATACGCTACAGTTCAACGCCATGGCTACCGATGAGATGGTGGGCTAACATCACTAACAGTGACATTCTGTCAAATGATCGCCGAGGAAAGGACGGGACGTTGCGCAACCCTAGGAAGCTCATCTTGGTAGCAACGATCGGCCTCGCCACTGGGCTGACAGCATGCGGCATCACCACCTCTAAGACCACGGTCAATCCCGCTCCCCTTACTTCCGCACAAGCTCCAAGTTCAGCGCCGCCTACCTCAGCAGGTCTCACCTCAACGACACAAACGCCATTGAACTCCCCAGAGTGGATCATCGCTGCCTCAGGACTCGAGCGGATTGTGACGGCGGGGGGGGCTACAGTCGCAAAGGAAGTACTTGACAATCCAGGTACCACAGTCTTGATCGGCTCACAATCGCCAGCCATCCTTCAAGGCTGGGACAGTCAGACTGCTATCGACGTGAAGTCGCTTCCTCAACTCGAACAGCGGCTGAACAGCCCGCTTGCCGGAGTCTCTAGCGTGCTGTACGACCCCGAAGACTGGACTTTTACACCCGTCAGCGAACAGATCAATCTAGGGGCGTCCGTGCAGCAGGCCGCAGAGCTTGCACACCAACACAACCTGACCCTCATAGTCGCCCCAGCGCTCGACCTCACCAAGCGTCTAGCACCTGGGACGATCGCAACGAGCAGCTACCTCAGCCTCAACCTCCCAGCTGCAGCGGCGACCAGTAGTGATGCTGTCGAGATCCAAGCACAGAGTATCGAAGGCGATACGAGCCGATATGCCGCCTTCGTCAAGACGGCAGTAGCATTAGCGAAGGCAGCAAACCCAAATGTGAAGGTCTATGCGGGACTGTCAACGAACCCGTCGGGACGATACGTCACGGCTGAAGAGCTTTTTGCAGACGTCCAGGCAACTCGCTCTCAAGTAGCCGGCTACTGGATGAACGTGCCAGCCGGAGGCGCTAGTTGTCCACTATGTGGCTCCCCTCAACCCCAAGTAGCGATCGCACTCTTCAAACTCGTTGCACAGGCCGACCAGCAGTCATCGGTGCCTGCCTCCAGCTAACCAGCTCACATCACCTCCCGGCACGCGCCAATTCGTTCCTCTATGCTCGAACCAAGCACTTGACGCCTGACCTAAAAGTACCGTCCGGTCTCAGACACAGCACCGCTACGCGCCCCTACCGGGCAAGGGAGAGGGTTACGTCAACAGCTCTCGACGGCACCAACCATCGACCGCTCTCGTTCTCGAGCACAGCTTCGCAAACGACTGCAACCGAGCGAACAGTTCGCCCCGCCCTACTCAATCGGTCTCGATATGGTCCCGATCACTTCCAAGGTCTGCTGATTTGCCGAACACTGCTCATAGATGTTTGCCGTGTAACCAGCCCTCCTCTCACTTCCACTCTGAACTACCTTCACTGCACAAATCAGCCTCAAGTTTGCTCGACCAAACCACCAAAATCCCGCGATCACAAAGAGAGAGATCGCCGGTCGCTGACAAACCCAAGAAACGAACACCGAGCAACGCCTGAGGCGAGACCACAACGCAATCTCTCGCCAGAAGATGGTAGAGAGTGACCGCTGGATAACGAGACTTGCTATCGACGAATCCAATGGTCATTGCGGTGCATAAGAGGAGAGTCCTGATCAGACAGGAGAGATCCTTCACATCAAAAGAGCGAGCCAGCGGAAGAGCGAAAATACCCAAAAGGCAGCTCCGCATCCAATGACATAAGGACACCGACAGGGGGCACCGACGAAAGTCCAGGCCTCCGTATGGCGCCACGAGTTGCCCGTCCAATGCCGCAACCGAGCAACCTCTTGCACGAAAGCAACTTGAAGCGGTTATCTAGTTCCACGCTCTCAGTGACCGGGGTGGTGAATTGCGTCATGGCAGTGCCAATGGCACGATGATGGGTGTTAATCAGACGACCATCCGATCGTGACAAACACCGTGCCGTCACGTTCCGCTTCGACACGCAAGTCTCACAAGAGACCAGACGCTCAGCGCCTCTCCTTAACCTCAGGTCCAGCGCTCGCTCTCCAGAACCATACCTTGGTGCGCCAGGCCGAAACCAGTGCGACCAGTTCCTATGCAAGACCAAGCTAGTACGCACCTAAAACCCTGCGTCAGCGCTACCGCCCAATAGAGCAGGAAGGTTCTCCAACCGCCACACAACCTCAAGCGAGATCGTACTCGACAGAAGTGATTCGTTACCCTCAGAGATCACACGAATCCATCGCTATCTCCACGACCCTTAATCTCAGGGACCTCAACTAGCGATTGTGGTCGAGTGCTGCTCTCCGTCATGCAGAACGCTCAACACGTCAGAGGCGTGGAACGAGTTCAAAGACCTACACACAGCTCAGAACTCATGGTTACCGTCCTACTTCCGCTCCGGACGCAAAAGTTCTCGCCTCCCCGATTCTGAGGAGGCGAGATGTTGAGAGATACCTATGTGGGAGAGCTGAAGCGCTCAGAGCACTGTGGAGCTACTCCTCCGCACCTCCCACCACTGGTGCGTTGAGCTTGGTG
>JAJYZP010000018.1:0-24008 GCA_021799875.1 Actinomycetes bacterium
TTGAGCACTGCGTCTTTTTGTGCCTTGGTATAGGCGTTCATGTTTCCTCAACGTTCTCGCCCTGACTTGTTGGTCATCGTAGGGGTCCGTACGTCAACTATCTTGGCACATAGGGACTTTGTCTCGCACAACGTTAAAAAACTCGTCGGGGTAGACTCTACAAGTACAAGAACCTCGCCTGAGCTAACAAAGCGGTATGCACTGTGACGACACCCACACAATCAAAAGATGATCAGCCCTCGAGCCCACTTCGAGACTCGTCGGTCACTCAGCTATACGAGAACTTCATCCCGCAGAGCTTGATCACAGAGATTGCGCCGGAAGGAATGCCGAAGGTCGGCTTCATCGCTAGGAGTTCAGCGACCCTAGGAATTGCCTCACTTGTTCTCTTTATTCTTGAAATTTTGACCATACCGTTGATTGCGACCCGAATCTCGTGGCACGTCATCGTGGGGTCGATGCTCACGATCGTAGTGTTGACCAAGCTCGGACTCGCAGCGTATCGATTTATCGCCTACTACGGAGGCGATAAGGAGTTCCTCAAAGCTGGGCCGCCATGGATCGGCCTGCGGTTTCTAGCTCCATTGCTCGCTGTAGTCAGCGTCTTGGTTCTGGGGAGTGGCTTTGAGTTGATCTTTGCCGGACCGAACTCGTTCTCGTCCTCTTTCCTGGTGCCCGCTCACACTCTTCTCTCGGTTGCATGGCTAGTACTTCTTGGACTCCACAGCTTGGCGTACTTGAGACGGTCAGGCAGATCGATTGCCAGTGACAATCGAATGCTTCTGAAGAGGCGATCTCGCTCAGCGAACGCCGGTCAGATCCGAACGGCGCGTATTCGCCTCTCCATCTTGGTGCTCACGCTCGGTCTTGGTCTGCTCACCGCCTATGGTGTGCGCGGCCAGGTCCGAACCTGGGCACACGCACTAGCGAGCCATGCGACACTCAACACGTTCACACCGTTCTTGCCGAAGATTCACTCCACCTATACACGCCACGAAAAGATACTGGCAAAAGAGCGCCAGACACGACACCTAGAGGACGTCAAAGCATACGATAAGTCCAAGGGCTAATGTGATCGCCAACCGAGTTTACGGACTCTTGTTGACCCCTCCCGACAAGGCGCTCAATCTAGTCGGCGCTCGGTAGCGAATCGACAGGAAAGGCAATTCCAGTTGGTCGTTGACGAGTCTTGAGATCTCGGTGTCGGGCGAGATACTGCTGATGAGCCGACTCAGCAAAATAGAAGGCACCGAGTGGCTCGATCTCTGTTCGAACCGGGCCGAATCCCTCGAGGAGTAGGGCTCGCTGGTACGCAAGTCGCATCTCCTCGGCGATCACGCAGTGAACACGATCAGGAGCGAAGATCATGCTGCGATAGTGCGTGCCAAGATCGATTCCCTGGCGCATAGAACCCGTTGGATCGTGTGCTTCGAAGAAGATCTTGACCAGCTCAACGAAGCTGACTACCTGCGGATCGTACACCACTAGTGCAGTCTCGCAGTGCCCCGTCATCCCTGTGAGCACCTCGTCGTAGGTGGGATTCGGCGTATAGCCACCTGCGTAACCTACCGCAGTCACGACCACTCCGCTAACGCTCCAGTAGGTCTGCTCGGTACCCCAGAAGCAGCCCATCGCGAATCCCGCCACTTCACAGTTCTCGGGGTAAGGAGGAGTGAGCAGACATCCTAAAACTGCATGGAGCCGCTCGGGAGCTACCGGCACCGCTCTACCTGGATGGGCTCGGTCTCTCGATACCATCTGCATGCGTCGTCCGAGGTAGGCGCTCTCTCCGTGCAATCCTGTTGAAACTCCTGAACCGTGCAACGAAGGTCCTCGGCTAGCTCACAGCTTTAGGCACGAGACGACCCAATGCTGCTACTGCATTAAGTTCCAACCGAACTATCACCGTTGCCAACTTTCACTCTCCTACTTCCATCGTTCGAGCATCGATAGTGAGTTTCCAACCGTCCCAAACTGATCTCTCTTCGACCCGTGCTTATCGACACGATCTCATCCGAAGCGAGGGTCTAGAGGTAGCTCCCGAGCGCTTCGTCGCAAAGCAGAAGGAACGAACCGACACCGCACGATACCTGCGATAGGGTCGTTAAGAACGAGCTAGTAGACGCCGTTGGGGCGAGCGCCTTTGCGCTCAGCTTAAGAAGAAACACACAGACATCGTGCTACCAAGGTGTATCGAGAACAGCTTTCGGCACAGGGGCACGCTACATCACCGAGCGCGCCAATAGTATCTCCTCTTCTACTCGACAACCACGTACGCATTCAATCACAAAGAATTAGCTCAATGCAGGGTATTTCATTATTTGCCTCGATCTTTTACTATCGGAACCGTTCAAGGCTTAGGTAGCCCGTGGTTCGGATCTCGTCTTTCGGATATCTCGATGGTCCTTCGATGACTGAGACACCAAGAAACGAGAGCGCTGACCAATGAAAGCAACCAACGGAGACTCGGACCGATGCGATCTTAAGCCTACCTAGGCCTCACCGACAGAGGGCGCCCTCAACAGCAGTGATGACCGAAAGACCCCATAGTCATGTGCTTCTCGTGCCTGGTAGCACCAATCGCTCTCTCCACTCGAGAGCTTGTAAAGCCCTAGAGTTCGAGTCGGAACGGTAACAGGCAGAGACCATTCCCCACCGTGAGCGTTCGCTCTGATGGCTCAGAGAAGCCCATCGATCGATAGAGTCTGTGAGCGGCCACCATTGCCGGTGTCGAGAAGAGAAAAATCGCGCGAGCTCGATCCGCCTGGGCCCTCAACTTACAGAACTCCATCATTGCGCGACCTACTCCACTGCCTTGAACAGCGGGATCAACGGCCAACATACGCACTCCTACTTCGCCAGCCTCGAGCTCTTCGGCGAACGGTGAGGAAGGGTCGCCAACGTAGGTAACCGATCCCACGATACGTTCACCCAGAAGAGCGACAAAGACATCGGTAGACCTCGCCCGAATGGCTACATCTCTCAGTTCGTTCGCGTAGTTTTCGCTGAGATCAGACCCTAAAAGGCTGCGAAAAGCGCTCTCTACTAGCTCTCCGACCGCCAAGTACTCGTCCTCACGAGCAGGTCGTATCTCAATCACACTCTCTCCAACCTCACCTACAGCCACCTCTCCTACCTTACCCATCTGTTCTCTCACTCAGAGCTAGTGACCCTACGCTTCGCCGTCGTTGGAGGTACGAGCGAGATCGGCACGCTCGCTGCGGGGCAAGTTCACTCCCTACCTCGAGCTTTACGAGCGAACTCGGGCCTCAAGTTCACTCCGCACGACCTTACCCATGTGGTTTCTCGGGAGAGATTCGACGAAGATATACTCCTTCGGAACCTTATAGTTGACCAGATGGTCGCGACACCACGAGTTGAGCTGCGCAACCGTTGGTGACCCAGCAGCGGTGGCAACGATCACCGCTACTACCTCCTCCCCCCACCGTTCAGAGGGACGGCCAACCACTGCACACTCGGCGACGCCAGGAAGTCCTTCTAGGACATTTTCAATCTCTCGAGGATAGACGTTGTATCCACCCGAGATGATGAGTTCCTTCGAGCGTCCAACGATCGACACGTAACCTTCACGATCGCGTTGGCCAATATCGCCGGTTCGGAACCAGCCCTCGGAGTCGAACGCATCGACATTTGCGCTCTGCCTGCGCCAGTAGCCGTGAAAGGTCGAACTGCCACGCACGAGAATCTCACCACTGTCACCCTGGGTCAGCTTGACCTCGACACCGGGAAGTTCAAAACCAACGGTCCCAGGACGTCGCTCCCCTTCGTAAGGGTTAGAGAGGATCATTACTGTCTCGGTCATCCCGTATCGTTCGAGTACCTTCTGACCAGTAGCGGCGGAGATGGAGTGAAACAAGGTCTCAGGGAGCGGAGCCGAGCCACTCACTGCTAGGCGGACCTTGGCGAGCGCTCCACGGTTGGCGTGGTTCATAAGCGATCCATAGAGGGTCGGAACTCCAAAGAAGAGGCTGGTAGCGCCGCGGCCTATCTCGGCAAGCAAGGAGCTCGTATCAAAGCCGGAGGAGACCTGAAGCATCGATCCGCGTGAGAGCGCTCCGTGCACCCCAACCCCAAGACCGTGCATATGAAAGAGCGGCAAAGACAAGGTGAGGCAGTCCTCGGAGCTCCAGCGCCAAGCGATTCCCAGGGAGTTTGTCGATCCAGCGAGTGCCGAGTGGGTGTGGACGACCCCTTTAGGTCGACCGGTGGTGCCGGAAGTATAGAGCATCAACGCTCCGTCTTCGGGCGCTGGTTGCACAAGTTCCTCGGCAAAGGAGAGCTGGTGGAGACTATCAAAAGTAGGTGTGATGTGTGGCACCTGAAGTAGCTCGTTGAGTTCACTTTGCGCCTCTGTACGATCGGCGATCAAGACCGACGGGAGAGCATCCTCAAAGATAGAGAGAGCCTCGCGAGGACGGTAGTGAGGGTTGAGCGGAACGGCAATCGCTCCCGATCGCAGCACCGCCGCGTAGCACAGCACAAATTCGACGGGATCAAGGATCGATAGCGCCACACGACTCGAGCGCTGAACGCCAAGCCCTCGAAGAGCTCGGGCACGACGAGCGGTCTCCTCCTCCATATGGCCGGCAGAGATCGTGCGACCTGTCCCCACGTCCCTCATGACAACTGCCGTGAGATCCTCCACCCAGCGTCGCTCCCACTGCGAAACGAGCGTCATAGGTCCGGTGTCGTCCAGATACGCCCAGCGTGCATCGAGATATCCGTGACGACGCCACTGCTCAGAGCTCGCCGAGGCCTTCTTCGATGGTACCTGCTGGTCGATCTCACTCATCGCGGGCGAGTCGATTCGCAAGGTAGGTCAGCGACATAGGGTACCGATACTCAATGGCGCTGTGGGTCGCATCGAAGAGCTCGAAGTAGAGATCGGTCACGCCGATACGATGGAGTTCATCACGAAATGCTTGAGCCCCAAGATCCAAGAAGTACTCATCACTGCGTCCGGCATCGATCCAGATCCCCCGAAGGCCGAGAAGCGCCTCTCGATGGGCATCAATCATATTGAGTGGATCCCACTTCCTCCAACGCTCCCAGACCTCAGGAATAACCCGACCTGTCGTAGTGTCAAACGGGAGTCGAACCGTACCGTCGGGCTCTGCAGAAAAGCACGCAGCTACCCCCAACATGGAGAGCAGCGGGCCATCACACGCTTTCGTAAAGGCCGTACGATCTTCAAAGTCCTGCCACCATGCCCAGATGTCTCCGTCGTAGGGTCGAAGATATCGAGAACACACACCGAAGTCGTGGATGTAGAGCAGTTCGTACAGCGCATCCCCCGCGTGTGTTGCTAGAGCTCCAAAGAGGTCGGGGCGTAGCATCGGAGTGATCATCGCCCCAAAACCTCCGCTCGACTTTCCTTGGACCGCACGACTCTCTGGCCGTGCTATGGTGCGATACTGGGAGTCGATAAAGTTCACGACATCATCGCAGAGGTAGCTGTGGTAACGCCCAGTCCCGGGCGAGTCAACAAATTGAGAGCCTCCGAACTTCGTCCACGCGTCCACGTAGATCACGATCGCCGGCAACGCTTCTCCTGATGCAAAAGCCTGATCAGCGGTCTCTAGATACGGCTGACGGAAGGGAGTTCGATTCCTCCACATCTCAACATGTCCGGTGTAGCCCTGAAGTACGTAGATACAGGGAAAACGGCGATCCGACTCGATGTCGTAGTTAGGAGGAAGGTAGACGAGTATCGGTCGCGTAGCTGGGTCTCCCAGTGGATTGCCTTCCAGCGCTTCGCTATGAATCTCTCGCTGCTCCAAGCGCCCAGCTAGAACCTTCGACCATGGCAACACTGCTCGATACCTCTTTCCTTCGCTGCTGATCCCACCACTACCGACTGAGACACCTCTCCGTAAGGTAGCTGCGAGCGCAATACTGCTCTCTCATCAAGAAGATTTGGAGCTTCTCCACTGTCGAACTTACCCACTGCAGCTCGCCCTGGTTACGCCATACTGATGGTTTTACTCCTCGAGGAGCGCTCTTGGAAAGAGACCCCCTATGCGAATCGACCTAAGTGATCCCATAGAGACCAAAATACGCAGCTCAGCAGGTAGAAGCTACGATACATGCATGCTCTCGACCGTTCTTAGGAGATATCTGCGCTATGGCAGCGTAGCAATACTAGGAACCATGCTCAGTGCATGTGGGATGATGGCCTCCTCCTCGAGTGCACCACCGACGTCGCAGCTCAATGTCGCAACGCTAACAACGGCTGTGAACTTTGGAACAAGTATCCAAACCGCACAATTCATTGGAACACAAGGACCTCACGGTCCTTTCATATTCCTCGCATCTCCGTCGACAGGCGCCAACCAACGATGGGTCAACTCACTTGAGCTAACGAGTAACTTCTCTAGCTTCGTTTCTATGAACCTTCCGAAGCTCTCGCCGCACTCACTCGGTAGTATCGCAACAACGATCGTTCCACCTCTCACCATCGATGCTGCGTCATTTCCCACCAAGACAGCCGGATGGGTTCTTGCCACCGAAAGAAGCGGCAACGGAATCCTCCTCCACACGACCGACGGGGGTACGACGTGGAGCGTTCAGAGATCCTTCGCCACCATTGGGGCGAAGGCCACACTCTCGGTGGCCTTCTCGTCTCCTAGCGATGGTTACGTCCAGATTCAGCCGGGAACCGGCGGACCTGCAACGGTATACGTCACGTTCAATGGTGGGGCTACCTTTCACGCACTAACCTATCCCGAGATCTCTTCGATAGTCGAGATGGTTGGAACCGAGACCGTCGTCGCACTTGCACCGATAGCTACGGATCACAACGCTCTTGGAGTCATTATCTCTCACAATGGGGGGCTGAATTTTACGGCCGTCGACGTCATCGCTCCATCGAGTATCGGTAGTCCCATCCTCTTGGCTCAGCGGATCGAGAACTCTTCCACGGTTCTACTTGCCCTTGGAGGAATGACGCCGGTGAAAACCCACCAGATTGCGATCGTTTCGCTCACCATCGGTACGGGTCACAGCAGAGTGATCGCATCGATCTCAACGCCCGCAAGATCAGGCATTCCGTCAATGGCGTTTGTGAGTTCTAAGGCATGGTTCGTAAGCTACGTGGGCGCTGGAGGAGCCGTTACTGTTCGGTGGACAGCAGACTCTGGAGACGACTGGTCGACCTCGGTCTCCACGAGCTTGCCGGCAATCAACCCTAGCAAGCTCACGAAAGTTCAGCCGCAGGTGCCGCCGGTAAGTATCAGCTACCTTTCGCAGAAGGGGCAACGACGCCTACTCGTTACCGAGGCGGGACTGCTCGCCAATGGTGGCGTTTCTACAACTACCTACCTCCTCGATGCAACAACGATCGAGTCGATTCCACCATCGTAGAAGTACCACCTCGAGCGACATCTCGTAACGATCACCGAGAGATCTCGCCACAGTAACCGCCCCCGCTGTCGACTTCACCCTTGCGAAAACAGATCCAGCAAGCACCGCCCGTGAGAGATTACCCTGCCCACACTCTGTAGGTTCCACGTGACCCAGTCAGAGTAACTCTAGAAAATCCACAAACACGAAGAAGAAGTTCATGACCTCCAAGGTCACTGCCCTCTCACTTCCTGCTTCGACCTTTGGCGTTACCTTTCACACAGTAGAGATGCCTCGACCAAATGGTTCGTCCAACCTATCTGTAGGAACAAATCACCATCTACTCGTATACTTGGCCAAGGTCGGGCCGCCTAAACCATACTTCAGCTCCGAAACCGAGCCCTCCGAAGCTCTGGCTCGGGCCGCTCTCATCTCGATGCAAGTAAGGCTACGTCGTCATCCAACGCAGAGCCATCGACCTTGCAAGCACCGGTGGCCGGAGTGCTCCATTGCAACTACGGCTAGCCGACGACGACAATGATAACGATAATGATAATGATAATGATAATGAAGATGGTGAAGAAAAAGATGTAAGGTCTGAACCTTCGACACTCAGGTAGTTCTCGTAGTCCACGAGAGGCTCCAATCTCTCTCCAGATCAAAACGGCTCGACCACTTCAAGGAATCACCGCAGATCTGACAGATCCGGCCTCAGCACACTACCGTCCGCGCGTTACTCAGCGTGAGCGGCAACGGCCACTCTGAAGCACTAACTCAGAGGAACGCCAAGACAACAAAGGGTAGGTGGCGCCTACAGTGCGCCACCTACCCAATTCACTACAGTGTGATCTCCGCTCTCCTCCACGGAGAGCGGAGATTCCTGTACGCCCCCTTACTTCTTCTTTGGTGCGTACATCGAAGCAACCTGTGCCGCAGAGACGTTGTACACGCGATGCAGTGCATTCTTCGCGTTGAACTGTACGACCTCAAAGCTTGAGAACACATTGTGGTACTGGTTGAAGTTCTCCGGACCACTCGCGCCCTGGTAGTTGATCTTCTTATGCTCCTTCAACAGCTTGACACCCTGTGCATAGGTGTAGACGGGAATTCCAGGAGGATTCGAGACCTTGACGATATCCTTGCGCCATACTGTTGGATTCGTGCTGTGGGCCATGGTCATAGCGAGCGAGGCAATGACGATGGCATCATACATAGCAGGCGAAGCCGGAAGTGGACTGCGAGTATGCCACTGACCGTCGTAGGCGTTGAGGAAGGCCTTATAGGCCGGCGCATACGCAGCAGGAGCCGCCATACCAGTCACCCACTTCGTTGCCGTAGACATACCAATGGCCTGGGCAAGCTGCAGCGAGGCACCGGTATCACCGGTGATGAAGTGGACATTCATGTGACCGAGTTGTCGAACGTTAGCGAAGAGAGTCGCAGCGGTTTGAGGGTCAGCGTGAAAGAAGACACACTTCGGACTCTTAGCGAAGGCCTGCGAGACCTCAGAGAGATACGAACTCTGACCGGCCTGAATACTCTCATTGGCAACAATCGTTCCCCCACCGTGTTTGAAGGCCGCTTCAACTGGCGGTACCTCCGCCTGAGCGTTAGCGTCAGAGGTGTAAATGAGAGCGGCGCGTTTACAGCTCAGCCCGTGAAGCGCATAGTACGCCTCTGCCGAGAGCAGCGCTGAGTCCGAGGGAAACACTCGATAGATATACGAGTCTTTCATGTGGTCGAGTTGGGTCGTACCACCCTCCATGAGGTCGACGATCTTCGCACGCTGGAAGAGGTTGATGACTCCCATGATCTCAAGGGAGGACGGTCCTGCGATAAAGGCAGGGTGGTGGAGCTGTAGTGTATGCCAGGCTGTGACCGCATCGACGGGATCTCCAGCGGTGTCTTGGAGATTATAGGTAAGTTGGTGACCCATCACTCCTCCTGAGTGATTGACCGCATAGATACCCGCTTTAATGCCATGATCGAACCACTGCCCAACGAAGGCCTCTGCCCCTGACATTGGCAGCAGCTCTCCAACGGTAATTGGAGCAGGTGATGCCGATGCTGCGGACGACAACCCGCCAACACTGAGAGCAGTAAGCGAAACTGACGCTGCCAGTGTGGCAAACGTCGCCCATTTTCGGAAAACCCCCACGTGAACCCCCTTCTATCGTACTTCTTACGAACAACTCCACAATGAAGTAGCTCGGCGAGCCTGTAAGGCTCTCTTCGGTGCTCGGGCGCTACGCCCCAAACACCTCTCCCGTCGAGACGGTCACGACGGGAGACTCCTTAGAGCGGTTTGGACCGTGATCTGCGGTCCGCAGCACGTCGATTCGCTACTCTCGAACCGCTGCAACTGCTCCAAGGAAGATCTCTCCAAGATTCATCTCCGCGACCTCGGCGGCAGGTCCATCGAGACGATTGCGACCAGCAACCATCACGTAGACCCAATCAGAGTTAGCGAGCGCACGATCAACGTTCTGCTCGACAACCAGTACCGTCGTACCAAGCTGCGCTATACGCTGAACCTGCTCCCACACCACATCGACATAGATCGGCGAAAGTCCAGCGGTCGGCTCATCGAGAAGAATGACCTTCGGATCACACATCAGGGCTCGAGCCATGCCCAACATGTTGCGCTGTCCGCCTGAGAGCTCACCGGCCTTTCGACGGGAGGCCTTTTGGAGATCGGGAAAGATCTCCAAAATCTCTTGGATCCGCTCCGCAATACCGCCTTTGCGCGTGAAGGCTCCTATCTCAAGATTCTCAACGATCGACATCGAAGCAAAGACGTTATCTACCTGTGGAACGTACGCAATACCAGCTCGAGCAAGTCGATGAGGCTGCAGGCCACTGACCTCGCTACCATCGAGGCACACGGAGCCACTTGTGACGGAGATCAAACCGAAGAGCGCCTTCATGAACGTTGACTTACCTGCTCCGTTGGGACCGACGACCGTCACTATTTGGCCGACCTTCGCTTCAAGCGAAAGGTCCCAAATGATAGGTGTCTTACCGTAACCGCCACAGAGACCGCTAACCTCCAACACGCTCATGAGCGCCACCTCCTAAGTACGCCTCGATAACCTCTGGCTTAGAGCGGAGCTCTGCCATTGTTCCCTCCGCCAACTTCTTACCGAGAGCCATGACGACGACCTGAGAGCAGATCTTCTCCACGATCTCCAAGTTGTGCTCCACCAGTACGAAGGTCATACCCATAGAGCGATTCAGTTCCACCATGTGAGAACCCAGACGCTCGATCAGTGCCGGCGTAACGCCAGCCATTGGCTCGTCAAGGAGCATCATTTTGGGCTGCGCCATCACTGCCCTCGAGAGCTCCAAAAGGCGCTTCTGACCACCTGAAAGATTCGAAGCGAACTCGTGACGTAACTTGTAGATCCCAAAGGTGTTAAGGATCTCGTTCGCTTCAGCTACGAGCGCCTCTGTCTCTCGCTTCGACTGTCGGCCACGAAACACTGCGTTGATGAGCCGTTCCCCACTTTGACCACGCCGAACTACCAGAAGATTTTCCAGCACACTCATTCCACCAAACTCGCGAGAGATCTGGTAGGTCCTGATCAATCCTTTCTGGGCACGAGCGTACGTCGGAAGATTCGTAATATCCTCACCATTGAAGCGGATCTTCCCAGACTGTGGCCGATATGCCCCAGCGATCGTGTTAACCGTCGTCGACTTACCGGCTCCGTTCGGACCGATCAATGCCGTAATCGTGCCACGTTCGACCTCAAAGGAGCACCCATCGATCGCCTTCAGACCGCCGAAGGAGAGCCGAATATCGTCTACCTCTAACATATTTTCAGCCATCTACGCCCCCGCCCCAGTAGCTATCGATCGCGAATCACTATCTTCTGTGGCGATAGTGTTCGTCAAAGGCACTTCAAAGAACTTCGGCTTACGTTCTGGGAGCACACCTTGTGGACGAAACCACAGCACCCCTATCACCAAAGCACCAATAATGATGTTGCGAAGGTCTGGAATTAAGTTCGGGTTCGAACTCACTTGGGGCAGGTAACGCGTGGCCTCATTGAAGACAACGGCTACGAGCAGGGAGCCTACGATCGAGCCGAGATTGTTCCCTCGCCCACCGACGAGCAGCGCAGCCCAGACTACGAAGGTCTCACCGGTGGTCCAGCCCGCAGGCGAGAGCGCACCGATGTACTGAATAGTCAGAATTCCCCCAAGTCCTACGATGACACATCCGATCACCATCGCCAGCATTCGAATCTTGAAGGTGTTCTTTCCGAATGCATCAACCACCTCTTGATCTTCCCGTATCGCTCGCATCGATCGGCCAAGTGGTGAAGAATAGAGACGATTCGCAAACCACCAGACACCAAGCATCAAGAGACCGGAGATCAGTACCAAGATCCACGAATACTCATTAGGGGAGTTCGTCGCGACGCTTTGAAAGGGTTGGTTGACGTTGAAGAGACCAGCCCAGCCATCAAAAAGATGCTGCTGATTACCGGCCAAACCGTAGATCAGAGTCCCAGTAGCCAAGGTGACGATAGCGAGGTAGTCGCTTCGCAGCCGCTTGAGAGCGATGAGGCCGATGAGATATCCCACGGCGCCGGAAGCGACCACACCCGCAATCATCGCTAGTGGCCACGGCCAATGCAGCCCCAAGATGTAGTAGACCTGATTCGCAGTGTCGGCCCTCGGCATCACGAAGACCGCATAGAAGTAGGCTCCCATGGCCATAAATGTGATGACCGTAAAGTTCAAGATCCCTGCATAACCAAACTGAATATTGAGACCCAGGGTGAAAATGTTATACGTGAAAAAGAAGACGAGAATCGTCGCTGCATAGCCGAGAAATATCGACATTACATCCCCCTTAGATCGAAGTCGTGTTCGAGAGATCTGAACTCTCTCTGGTGTGTCATCAACCGCGCCATCGCTTACGCCTTTCCTCGAGCTGCAAGGATTCCCTGAGGTCGAACGAGCAGCATCAGAATCAACACAACGAAGGCGACGTCTTGTTTGTAAGCCGAGGAGATGTACACCACCGACGTCTCGGTGACAAGCCCAATGACGAGTGCACCGAGCATGGCTCCGTAAGTCTGTCCGATGCCCCCAAGTATCACTGCCGCAAAGATCACGAAGAGCATTGCGTCACCCGAGGCGGTCTGAAACGAGACGATATTGAGCGCCAGCACGATACCACCGAGGCCTGCAAGGCAGCCACTGATAAACCAGGTCCATCGGGTTACCGACCGAGTATCGATTCCCGAGGCCCGTGCAAGGTCTGCATTATCGGACATCGCACGCATTGCCTTACCAAGCCGGGTCTTTGACAACAGAAGATGAATGCCAACCATAGCAACGATCGCTACAGCCACGATGATGAGCTGCACCTTTGTGAAGGAGAACGGGCCGATCTGAACGGGCGAACTCTGCGCAATGGGAAACTCCACGAAGCCAACTCCGTAGATGATCTGCAGAATGTTATCCAAGACCAATGAGAGCCCGAAGGTCACGATCAGCATGTAGAAGAGACTTTTACGACGTCGAGCGAAGGGGTCCAAGATGAACTCTGAGATCAGAACTGCGACGAGACCAGTGATCAGCGTTGCCAAAACGACCGAGAGCACGAATGGAAGGTGGAAAGTTCCCGAGAGCGTATACGCAACCATCATGCCGACCCCGAGGTAGGAACCGTACGCGAAGTTCACGTAGTTGGTCACCCCAAACTGCAACGAGAGTCCGACGCTCAAGAGAGAGAGAACCGATGCAGTAACGATTCCGAATCCGACAGTGAGCAGAAAAAGCGTCACCGAAGCTCCCCCGCAGCAGAGCGAGACCGGACCGTACCGTTCCGGTTCCAAGCCAATTGACTACGCCACAGCATGATGATGACCCCCCTTTTTTTTCACAACGAGATCCCCCGCTCGTCACTGTCGAAGACGTCTTTCACATTTCGATGCCGACGTCCTCAAATGGGAGTCTGATCGATCACTTTTCCGTCTGTTCCTTGATACCAAAAACTCTCAGTTCTTCTCATAGTTCTGCTTTTTCCCATATTTCCTACAGCAAAAACACAGCTTGACACTGCGAAGCTGTGACCGATCCAGCCCCACCAAGACGAGCTCGAGTGCACAATGGATCCCAACTCGTCGCCTCGTAGAGGCGAGACTCAAGGCTATCGAGGGTGACCGAACTCCCACACTGAAGCTACGTCTAACGAGTTGCGGACCACACCTCAGCTCGACCACCACAAGCGCCTTCGTTGTGAGCACCTCTTCGCAGCTCCTACTAGGGCGCCAGTCGGTAACCGATCACTCCACGATTCAGCGTTCTCTTACGACCACGAGCGCAAGTGCGCACACGGCGACCGTCCGCTCGACTCAGACCGCTCCTCCTCACCGCTTACGAACTCGAAGAGTGATCTCTTTCTCCCAGCGTCGGAGGGCGCAAGGCTCAGCTCACGCGCTTCACCGATCTCGAGCACCGAGCACAGAGAGTTCTTCGCGGTTCACCATGGGGGTACTTTTCGCGATCGTAGAATCGGTGATACCAGTGAGTCTCAGATTGAGTGCGCGGGCGATGTCGTCGTACCGACGAGTGCACCTGGTGCAACGATCACCGCACGTCACAGCGCGAACTCGCCCTACAGATCTCCCCTTCCTCATCGAAAGGAGATGGTGGTCGCTCCACCTAGTGACTCCTGAGGAGTGTGTGGGAGTCAACGTAGTGGTTCAAGGCGATCCTCTCTGAGATCTTGATCGTACGGTTCAGCCCCCGCCTCACACCCAGGGGGCGTAGACTTTCCACTTCAACACAGAGCTTCACCTTGGTAGCGCGTACCGCCGACGCATGGGGACGAGAAATCCAACTTGGCCGGTCGAGCGCCAATTCGCACCTTCTGCGCGCACCATGGCTCGTGCATCTCTGCATCGTTTGAGCCCGAGTAGAAACTTCGGTGCGATCGAACCGACAGCTCGATCAACCAGTAACTTCGGATGAAACCTCTCGACCTGATTCGCTCATGAAGCTCCACCTACCGAGACAGGAGGGTAGAGAAGACGGGCGAAATCTCTGAGTCTTCTAAGCGGTGCTCCACTTCGGTGGCATCAGGGCGGGTGTGTGGCTGCGTGGGAAGATCTTGAGGTCAGCTTCTATCGCTCGAACCTGGAGGTTCCAGTGGGTTGATTCTCCGACAACTGCAGTGATTGAGGTCTGAGAAACTCCTTATGAGCCTTGTGGACTCAGCCGTGGACGCACTGCAGAGGCAGCGATCCATCAAAAGCTATATCGGTGCCGAACGTCGTTGGCATGAAAACTCTTAGAACAAGGGACGAATCTTATCGGGCGGGTCTAGCAGTAGATTGAGTTGGAGCAACACGAGCGTCTCGCGGTGCTGGCATCGTGGCGGACCAGAACGTCGCCGCCGGTACCACAGTTCCGAGAGGCTCCAGGATTATCATCACCCTCGAGTTCCTTGAGGAAAAACCCTCGCTCCTCATCGTACACTTTCGGCTGCACTACGCAGTGACGATCGCGAGTCCGCAAGCGAGCCCGTCATCGCAACGCATCAGCTGACACAAGAGACGCCTTCGACTCTCCACCCTTTGTGATCTCATACCTCCTTGGGCCAAAGAGGACACCAACCCTCTGCACAACCAACATCACGATGACCGATGAAGTCGCTCTCCCATCGCGTGCCCGCTGGAAAGGAACGGACGGCTCAGCCCTAGATACCTCCATCGCAGAAAATATCACCACAGTGCCGACGAGCACATCGGCGATATCGGTGCAAGGCAGGACACCGACCCAACGCTCTGCTAGCGTACAGCTACGGTCCACGCAATCGGGCGTGATCGCATTGCGAGCACAGACAGCTCGCCTGCGCTTGGGGCGTCAACGCTCAGATCCCCATAGAGCGCAGAGCCGTCAAATCTTCTGCCAAGACCGACTCCGCACGACGGGTTCATCCAAGGTGTGACTATTCGATCCCCGGAGCGTCTTGAGCGATCGTTCAACGAAGGTATCTCTACTTGCACAGTCTTGATAATCACTGACCCCGTGGGCTTACTGTTAGCGACCTTCCAAAAGCCCGCCAACGGTGAGCATCGAGAGTCTGAGGTCACGGTGTTGCCTCTGTTCGAGAAAGCTCTCTCGCTCTCAAGGGTCACTGAGGCGAGCCAATGAGACCCCGCTATTCCTGACAATTCCCGAAGTCGGCTCGCCGCACGCTCTGCGCTGGCCGAAGATCCGTACCCCCTCGAACAAGAGCTGGACCCCACCTCAGAGTCGCAGGTCGTAACCTCGAACGACCAGGACGGTGGCGTAGTCGGCTCTTTCCTAGGAACACGCAGCAGGATCGATAACGGGGGCGCATCATAAGCTCAGGGAGAGCACCGCACCGGATACTCGAACGCCGCCACGCTTGGGGCACGAGCGATAACGAATCCAATGGCGTCAAGAGAGGTCGTAGGACAACGCTCTGACACCACCAGGATTTGACCCGTGTCACACTTCTTATCCCAGCGCGTTCGAACGATTCAAGAGACCACGCGATGCAACACAGTACGCTATTCTCTACGAGTAGCTCGCGGGGGGTTGGAAGTGAGTGAATGGTTGAAAGGTTCTTCTAAGCCCAACCCGAGCATGCTCAAAGTGACCATCGGCCTCATTGGAACGGTTGCTATCACCGTTCTCTTCGCAACGGCCATGAGCGTCAATTCGCAAGCGATCCGAAGCGACCAGCTGCAGCTACAACGCACTCTCGATCTTCTGAGCACTAGTCGCAGTGTCTCCTCTGGTGTCGTAACTGACGGCACGGCGGTTCACATCAGCAGATCCGCTCACGCTACGCTCCTTCGCATCTGCTCCGCCCTCAAAGTCGAACTCGTCGTACTTCCTTCTTACGACGCAGTTCCGACCTCCCCGAGCGGAGCGGGACCGCAGAGTTCACTCACGATCTCGAATCAACCATCGATCCCTGTGAATCCGAGCACTTCACCACAGCTCGGCACACAGAGTGCTCCAGCACTTCGATTGTGCGCACCGACACACAACTACCTGACACAGCCTCTCTTGGCGAGTGAGACGCTTCGCCGAGGCCACAATAGGACCGACGCTGTGATTACAGCAGCTCTTTCGGCACCGAATCTCTTGGGTTCACTACTCACCGTCCTCCGCACCGAGCTCTGGGTTCCACTCGTCCTCGGAATCGTCGTCGCACTCGGCCTCTTCCGCCTGCGAGTCCTAGCACGACGCGAGACCTTTGGTCTCTCATCGCTGGAGCTCTCTAGTCTTCTCCAAGAACAAGAAGCACTCCTCAAGGGGATCTCTGAAGGGGTGATCGGATGTGATAGTGATGGCATTGTGCGCTTTTTCAACAGCGAAGCACAGCGCATTCTGAGACTCCCATCAACGAGCGTCGGAAGGCCCCTCGAGCACCTCATTCGCGGCAAGCGACTACGTCAAGTGCTCCTAGGTGAAGTGGCCGGACGAGATCTTCCAGTCGTAGTCGGTCAGACCGTACTCTCCGTCAGTCGCATGGCCGTGGAACGCGACGGGGCTCCTCAGGGGACCGTCATCACGCTCCAAGACCGGACAGAGTGGGAAGCACTCATTCGAGAACTCGACGGCATGGTCGGTATGACCGAGGCACTACGCGCACAGGCACACGAGTTCTCTAACAAGCTTCATACCATGGTTGGACTCATCCAACTCGGCCAGAGTGAGGAGGCAATCAAGGTCGCAGTGAATCTCTCCATGCGTCGGGACTTTTCCACTGCTCGTCTCGAGCGACTCGACGATCACCTCCTTCGAGCACTCTTATTGGCCAAAGAGGCGGTCGCCTCTGAGAAGGGCATCGAGCTCTCCCTCAAAAGTGAAAGCTCACTCTCTGGCAGACTTGCAAGCCCTCTCGACATTCTGACCGTTGTTGGCAATCTGATCGACAATGCCATCGAAGAGGTTCAAAACTCGGCCCTACTCCTTCTGTCGAGCGTGACCTCAGCTACCCCATCGCAGGGCTGGGTCGAGGTTTGGATCCATCAAGACGGCCGAAATCTAACGATCACCGTCTCCGATAGCGGCGGCGGTGTGCCAACCGAGCTCGTGCACTCCATCTTCACCGACGGAGTATCGACGAAGTCTTCTCTCCGAGGCGCACGACGCGGCCTTGGTCTCGCTCTCGTTGCCCAAGTTGCCGCAAAGTATGGGGGATCGGTCTCGGTCGTAAATCGACCAGGGGCCACCTTTCGAGTTGATCTCCCGAACGCAGTTCGTGCGAACCATGAGGTTTCTAACCCTCATCGAGTGGCTCTCGAATTGCAGCAGCAGGGTTTGGGGACTTCGACCCCGCTGATCTTTGAAAATACGGAGCTACGCTGAGCCGGTCATGACAGACGCGACGAGCTTCGATATCGGCCCTATTGCAACTCTGATCGTCGACGATGACTTTCGAGTAGCCCAACTTCATGGAGCCTTCGTGGAGCGCGTCACGGGATTTACCGTCTGTGGATACGCCTATAACGGCGCCCAGGCGCTACGGTCTCTTGAAGAGACCAAACCAGATCTCGTGCTTTTAGATCTCTACCTCCCAGACATGGACGGCCTCTCTCTCTTGCGGACAATGCGACACGTTCCGCCTCCTAGACCTGATGTTATTGTCATCTCCGCAGCTCGAGACGCTGCCTACGTTCGAGAGGCCATGAAGTTTGGAGCGGTCCACTATCTCACCAAACCTTTCGACGCTAGAGGCCTGACCGAACGACTCGTCGCCTACCGACTCATGCGTCAAGAGTTCGACAGCTACGATGAGGTCGACCAAGCCCAGATCGATCGTCTCTGGTCGGTCCTGCGTAGTTCACCCGACGAGACGCTCCCTAAGGGTCACTCACCGCACACCATGGAGCTGATCGTCTCGACCCTCAAAGCCGTCAACGAGACGCTGACCGCAGATGAGATAGCACGCCGAACCGGACTATCACGCTCTACGGTACAGCGATACCTTGCATACTTATCGAAGTTAGGTCGCGTCAACCTCACGATGCGGTACGGATCGACCGGACGCCCAGAGCATCTCTACTCATGGCAGTAAGGAGCAGCGATCTCTCGATCCTGAGAGCGGCTACTCCGCATCTGGTCGGAGGAGCGATCACATCGTAGTGCGGGCAGATCATTCCATTGGAGTAAGGTCGGCCCGATCGCTCTAGGGGAAGACCCCCGCTCTCGACAGCATCGATGGTACCGGCTTTTTGAGCTTCTCTTCGAGGTACTGCGGTAGCTCCAAGAGCCGTTCCAAGTCGACACCGGTTGAGACCCCAGATCGCTCGAGCATCCACACTACATCTTCGGTCGCAATATTTCCGGTTGCTCGAGGTGCGAACGGGCAACCACCGATCCCTCCTACTGATGCATCGAGCACACGCACGCCCTCTTCGACGGCGACCCAGGCGTTAGCCAGACCTGCGTTCCTCGTATTGTGGAAGTGGCAGCGGAGTACGACCTGCGGCACGAGCGATCGGACGCTGCGGACCAACGATCGGACCTCTCCCGGAGAGGCGGCACCGATCGTATCCGCTAATGCGAGTTCGTCCGGAGGGACCGTAAACGCCTTCTCGATGACCTCGAGAACGTGACTTTGCGCGACCGGTCCATCGAAGGGACAACCGAAGGCGGCCGCAACAGTGAGTGAGGTACGGAGACCGTTCGCCCGAGCTATCGGAGCAATCGTACGCCACTGCTCAATGAGTTCATCGGTCGTCATACCTTGATTGGCTCGTGCGAAGGAGTCGGTCGACACGATAACGAAGTTAATCTCCGGCACCGAGGCCGCTAGTGCACGCTGCAGACCACGATCGTTGAGAACGAGACCGATCGCACGATCTCGCACATCACGAGAGAGTCCAGCAAGCACGCCCTCTGCGTCTGCCATCTGTGGAACACGTTTCGGATTAACGAAACTCACCGCCTCCACCCTTCCCACACCCACAGAGACCAGAGATTCAATGAGAGCGATCCTCTCCTGTACGCTCAAGATAGAGTCTTCATTTTGCAAGCCATCGCGAGGGCCAACGTCTACGATCTCCACGGACATCTGATAGCTCATCGACTGAGACCCCTCTCTCGGTAGCTGGTTGCGATAGATCCCCACGCGCGTAGCGATGTAGTGATCGTAGCTCACAAAGCGTGTCCCAACATGAACTTGCCCCACTTTGTGCACAGCGGAAGAAACTCGCCCCATTGCACACAATCATCTAGGAAATCTGCTAGAAAAGGCGTTGTGGACGAGACATCGACAACTCTTGCATACAACTTTGTACGTGAGGGTATCTTAAGTGGTCGATTTCAAGCAGGTGCCCATCTCCGTGAAACGGAGCTTGCCACCGCACTCGGATCATCCCGGACGCCCATTCGCGAGGCACTTCGACTCCTTGATGCTGAAGGACTCGTCGAGATCACACCCCATCGAGGGGCACGGGTCTGTTCCTGGAGCCATGATGAGATTCGTGAAACGTACGCTCTCAGACTCCTTCTCGAAGGAGAGGCAGCACGTCGAGCGGCTGCATTGATCAAGAGCGATGCCCTATCGCAGCTGTCACTCTTCGCTACCGAGATGAAGCAAGCGTTGCAATCTGGAAGTCCCGATCGGTTCGCCACCGTGGCAGAGCTCAACAATCGCTTCCACCGCGTCATTCACCAAAGCTCGGGCGACTCTCTCTTAAGCTCCACGCTCTCTTCGATCATCATGGCGTCGATGGTGAAAAATACCTTCAGCATCTATACCGCTGTCGAGCTCTCTCGGTCCATGAACCACCACCAAGAGCTCATAACCGCTCTCGAACATCGCGACGGAGACTGGGCCGAAGCGGTGATGCGCTGTCACATCCAAGCCGCCCGCTGGGTCACAAAACCGCGCCCACTTGAACTATCACTCAACGTCCACCAAGAAGTTCAGCTATCTCCACACACCACAACACCTAGCTTTCCCTCCGAAGGGAATCAGATACCGAGAAGAGGAGGATCGCAGTGACGACACCACAATCTAGCTTCAGTGGTGACCTGCATGGGATCTTGTCAAAGTTCCATCGAGGTCCGCTCACCGATGTACGAGTTCTGGAGCTTGGTCAGCTCCTAGCCGGACCGTTCTGCGGTCAACTTCTCGGCGACATGGGAGCTGAAGTCATCAAAGTTGAAGACCCTGGTCGTGGTGATCCAATGCGAGAGTGGGGTCGGGAGAAGCCCCATGGTCTCTCGCTGTGGTGGCCCGTCATTGCGCGCAATAAGCACTCGGTCACCATCGACCTCCGATCCCCTCATGGTCAACAGGCCCTCCGTGACCTCGTCGCCCACTCCGATATCTTGGTTGAAAACTTCCGTCCAGGGACCATGGAGCGTTGGGGACTCTCCTACGACGAGCTCTCCCAAGTGAATCCTGCACTCGTGATGGTCCGAGTCACCGGGTTCGGACAGAGCGGTCCGTACTCCAGTCGAGCTGGATACGGAGCGATCGGTGAAGCGATGGGCGGCCTACGCTACGTGATGGGCGATCCTTCAACACCTCCGGCTCGAGCTGGAATCTCGATCGGAGATGCTCTCGCCGCGGTATTCGCGACGATCGGCGGACTCTCGGCACTCCACCTCGCCAGAGAGACAGGACGCGGCCAAGTCGTTGACTCTGCGATCTACGAAGCGGTGCTCTCGATGATGGAGTCCCTCATCCCCGAGTACGCTCTGGCCGGATACGTGCGCGAGCGTACCGGATCGATTCTTCCCAATGTTGCCCCATCGAACATCTATCCGACCGCCGACGGAGAGCTCATCTTGATCGCAGCGAACCAAGATTCGGTCTTCGCACGGCTTGCAGAGGTGATGGGACGACAAGAGCTTGCGAGCGATGAGCGGTATCGTACCCATAGTGCCCGAGGAGCTCACCAAGCAGAGCTCGATCAGCTCATCGCTAGCTGGACTGCGTCGATTCCCGCTGTTGAGCTAGCCGAGCTCCTCGACCGCGGTGGAGTCCCCCAAGGGCGTATCTATACGGCTAAAGAGATGTTCGTTGACCAGCACTTTGCAGCTCGGAACGACATCGTAACCCTCCCACACCCTACCCTTGGAGAAGTACCGATGCACAACGTCGCCCCGCGTCTCTCCCTCACACCAGGAGCCGTCCGTTCCGTCGGCCCTGAGCTGGGTGAACATAACGACGAGGTATTTCGCGACCTCTTGGGATATAGCGCGCAACAGCAGCAGGCAGCTACGGGCCAGCCACCATCACAGTAAGGCCCAACTAGAGAGCGGCGCTCTAAAGCGAAAAGGAGAGATATGGACCCCTAAAGATCGAACACGATACAGATCTCGCGCCGTCAGGTCGCACTCTGCTCCGCAGTTGAATCTCTGATCACCCAAGAGCACTCTGAGAAAGCAAGGTGAAGTCAACTACCGCCAGATACCGAGGGAGCAACGACTCGATCTTGCGCTCTCACTGGGCGTATTCAATCACACAACATACCAAGAACGCACTGGAGGATATACATGACACACCGGTTGGGAGTCGATGTCGGGGGAACCTTCACCGATCTCCTCCTCATGAACGAAAAGACAGGACAGACCACTCGAGACAAAGTTCCCTCAACTCCACAAGATCCGTCGATAGCCGTCATAGAGGGCATTCGGCGAATCTGTGCCAAGGCTGGACTTGACCCATCGGAGCTCGCACACGTCATGCACGGTACGACCGTCGCCACCAACGCAGTCCTCGAGGGCAAAGGGGCAAGGGTCGGTCTCATCGTGACGAGCGGGTATCGCCAAATCCTGCAAGTTGCACGGTCCTTCGTGCCTGGTGGGCTTGCGGGTTGGATCATCTGGCCGAAGCCGGAACCGCTTGCAGCTCTCGAAGATACCATCGAGGCGACAGAGAGAATCGATGCCCAAGGAGCAGTTGTTCTTCCTCTAGACGAAGATCGGCTTAAAGAGGAGCTCCTGCGACTCCGAGAGCACGGGATCGAGGCGCTCACGATCTCATTCATGAACTCGTTCACCAACCCGAGCCATGAACAACGAGCCGGAGCCATTGCGCACGAGATCTTCCCAGACATACCGATCTCGCTGTCCTCAAAGATCCTGCCGGAGATCCGAGAGTATGAGCGGACGCTCACCACGGTAGCCAACAGCTACGTTCGACCAATCGCTGAGCGCTACCTCAAGCATCTCGAGCAAGAGACGGCAAGCCTTGCTGGACAGCTACGGCTCCACGTCCTTCGATCCGATGGTGGCCTCATGGGGATCGAGACCGCCACGCAGGCCCCGGTCTCCATGCTCATGAGTGGCCCAGCCGGAGGTGTATCAGGTGCAGTCTGGATCGCCGAACAGAGCGGTTACCGCAATCTCTTGACCCTTGACATGGGTGGAACCTCTACGGACGTAGCACTAGTGCAAGACGGCCGCGCCTCAATCGGAAGGGAGACGACCGTCGGTGATCTCACGATTCGAGCATCATCCGTCGACGTCCGGACGGTCGGGGCTGGCGGTGGTTCGATAGCCCACGTTCCCGAACTTACCAAGGCGCTTCGAGTCGGTCCCCAGAGCGCCGGAGCGGTACCCGGTCCGGCAGCATACGGTCACGGAGGAACCGAACCGACCGTCACCGATGCAAACGTCGTACTCGGCTACCTGCCGACCTCACTGTTGGGCGGAGAGATGTCGCTCGATCGAGACGCAGCCTTTACTGCCGTCGAGAGCGTCGCGAAGGCTCTTGGAGTCGAGACCATGAGAGCCGCAGCTGGAATCATCGACATCGTCAATGAGAACATGTTCGGCGCCCTACGACTCGTCTCGGTTCAACAGGGATACGATCCTCGAAACTACGCTCTCATAGCCTTTGGTGGTGCAGGACCACTGCACGCCAATGCCCTGGGAAGTCTTATGGGATCCTGGCCAGTCATTATTCCGCCATCGCCTGGGGTACTGTGCGCCTATGGAGATGCAACCACGGAGCTCCGCTCGGAGTCCTCTCGCACGCTCATACGGAGATTCTCCGAGACCTCCCTCGAAGAGGTCGTTGGGATTCTCGCAGAGTTAACTCACGATGCCGGGATCGAGATCTCCCGTGAGGGAGTTGACGAGGCGCATAGGAACGTCCTCTACGAGATCGATCTTCGCTATCACGGGCAAGGGTTCGAGGTCCCGATCTCGATCACGCTCGACGAGCTCAAAGAGCATGGGCTAGCCCTCGCTGCAGCGCGATTCGACGCTGAACATGAGCGGCTCTTCACCTTCGCCCTCGATTCCGAGCACGAGATCGTCAACCTCCGATCCACAATTACCGCAGTATCGACACGTCTTGATGCCATCAAACTCGCTCAAGGAGATGGTGATCCAGCGCAGGCGTTCGTGTCAACGACCACGCTCTGGACCGGCGAGGGAATGGAGGAGGGGAAGCTCTATGACCGGACCAAACTTGAGGCCGGTGACGTCATTATCGGACCAGCGATCGTGAGCGAGATGGACTCGACAACGCTCCTCCTCCCCAAGCACGTTGGAACGATCGACGAGTACGGATGCATCATCATTCAGCCAGCTAACAATACTCAAGAAACGGAGCGCTAACGTGGCTACCCTGATTCAGACCAACACCACCCCAATCGCCCGATGCGACGTAG
>JAJYZP010000018.1:24018-35075 GCA_021799875.1 Actinomycetes bacterium
GGTCGACATCATTGAGAACGCTCTGCGTAACGCTCGCTACGAGATGGATGCTGTGCTGTTCCGCACCGCTATGTCGCCTGGCATCCGAGAACAGCACGACGAGTTTCCACTTATCGCTGACCCCGATGGCAAGATGGTCGTCGGACAGTTCGGATCGTTTATCGGTGGTTTCTTAGAGAACTACTCCGGTACGGTCGAAGATGGTGATATCTTCCTCACCTCAGACCCCTACAGCTGCGATGGGGCCATCAGTCATGCGAACGACTGGCTAGTTCTTATGCCAATCTTCCACGAGGGTCGCATCGTAGGCTGGTCGGCAATGTTTGGACACATGACCGACGTCGGAGGCAAAGTACCAGGTTCGTTACCGACCGACGCAACGACCGTCTTCGAAGAGGGCGTCATCATTCCGCCGCTTAAGCTCTACCGGCGAGGAGAGCTCGCGACGGAGGCGCTCGAGCTGATACTCAATCAAGTACGCATGAAGCAGTGGAATCGATCGGACCTCAACGCTATCGTTGCTGCGTGCCGGACGGCCGGGCGACGAGTCATTGAGCTCTGCGAGCGATTCTCAACCGAGACCTACGTCTCGGTACTCGATGAGCTTCTCCAACGGAACTATCGAGCCATGGCGCAGCTCATCGAGACGACGATCGGAGAAGAGAAGCTCAGCTTTGTCGACTACATCGACGACGACGGCATGGGTTTTGGACCATATCGCATCTCGTGCACAATGTGGAGAGAGAACGGCAAAGTGATCTTGGACTTTGATGGGACCGACCCACAATCACTTGGGCCAATTAACTTTTATCTCAACGAGAACATGTTCAAAATGTTCTTTGGCATCTACATGATTATGGTCTTCGATCCACAGATTCTCTGGAACGACGGGTTCTACCCTCTCGTAGAAGTCAGGATTCCTCAGGGATCGCTACTGCGACCGAACTACCCAAGCGCTCTGTCATGCCGCACGCATGGGCTCGGACGCATCTTCGACATCCTCGGCGGCCTTCTCGGCCAGCGACAACCCGAGTTCCTCAATGCAGCGGGATTCTCATCTTCGCCCCATCTCATGTACTCGGGAACGAAGGAGTCAGGTGAGTGGTTCCAGCTCTACCAGATCGGATTTGGCGGGATCCCTGGCCGTCCCTTCGGCGATGGACCTGACGGACACTCGCTCTGGCCATCGTTCACGAACGTTCCGAACGAGTTTCTCGAAGCCTACTTTCCGCTTCGCATCGAACTCTACGAAACGGTTCCCGACTCCGGAGGACCGGGACGTTTTCGCGGTGGAAACGGAATCGATATCGCGTATCGCTTCCTAGAACCAGGGGACATATCAATTCACGACGATCGTTGGTTCACGTATCCTTGGGGAGTTAACGGTGGACTACCAGGTGCTCGTTCAACGAAGTATCTCATTCGACGAGACGGTACGAAAGAGATCCTCCCCTCGAAGTGTGATCGAGTCCACGTCGAACGAGATGAAATCTTGCACTACGTCACCTGGGGAGGAGGAGGATGGGGAAACCCCTTCGAACGAGAGCCGGAGCTGGTAGCGCAAGAGGTGAAGCGCGGGCTAGTCACTATCGATGGAGCACGGCGATACGGAGTCGTCCTCCATGCCGACGGGAGCGTCGATCACGCTGCAACAACGGCGCTGCGTCAAGCTGAAGGATCGAGCATTGCAACCGAGATCTTCAACCGAGGCGGCGAGATCGAAGAGCTGCGAGCACGTTGCGAACAAGAGACCGGACTACCGGCTCCAGTGACGCCCTCCTTCTCTCGTGCGGCCCGCTGAACTCAAGGTACGGTGACGACCAAAACGGTCGTCATCTCGTTGCGAACCGAGCTGTGGTCAGCCGCATCTCGGTTCGCAAACCCAAGAGCAGACACCCGAAAGCAAGGTCACAACCACGGTGAGGCGGTGCCGTAAAATTTCTCAACCCCTACGAACGCCAGCAACTACGGCGCAAGGACAATGAAGGTAGAAGGAGAATGAAGGTGCAGAGAGATCCTGGTCAAGAGGAGAGCCTCGCTCAAGACTACCGCAAAGCGGGATTCGGAGCCTCGCTCCCGTTCGGTCGTTCCCCCGCCATCCTCGTTATCGACGTAGCACAGGCCTACTTCACGCCGGGATCACCTCTCTACCACGAACGCTTCACCACAATCCTCGAACCTCTACGTCGCTTTCTCATCTTCGCACGAGAGCAAGCACTCCCCATTATCTACACGTCAGTACTCTACGACTCCTTGGATGAAGCTGGACTCTTCGGGGTTAAGGTCCCAGCACTCGCAGCCTTTCTGCGCTCCTCTCCCCTCTCTGACCTTCACCCAGAACTTGCGCCCCACAGAGACGAACCGGTCGTCGTCAAATACTTCGCATCTGGATTCTTCGGCACCGATTTGGCGAACCTACTTCGCGCTCGTTCCGTCGACACCGTCTTGATCACTGGAGTCTCGACCTCGGGGTGCGTTCGAGCAACCGCTCTCGATGCTGTGCAGCTCGGATTCGCTCCATTCATCATTACCGACCTCGTCAGCGATCGAGACCCCGAGGTGCATGCTTCCAACCTCTTTGACCTTGGACAGAAGTACGCCGAACTCGTAACCGCAAGCTCTGTTGCGGCACTTCTCTCCAGAGGGCGAGACCGACCCTAACGCTCCCATGAGCAAAACTGCTCAACTCTATGGACGACAAACGCCCAGTACACTCCTCATTCTGGATCGAGGATCGCGCCGACGATGCAACAAGAGCACTTCTTTGCCACCGACCCCCGCCGTGTCCACCTCCGGTCTGGCTAGATTGACTACAAGCGTGGTCCTCGCCAAGGTCTCGATGAGCTTCGGCGTCTTCCAGACCGAGCGTGTGGAGAGGATTGAACCGTGCAGGATTCAACAGCCCAGAGACTTCACCGACAGAGACCGGAGACCTGCGCTGCGCGACAGCTGATCGCAGTAACGCCAACCCTCGCGAGGCCACATGAGCGGTCAGGTCCCTCAAACCACGACATGCAGTCCAGCCATCCAACTACCGGTTATAGCGATCACCGCTGTCACGAGAGAGCGGTCCAACGATTCCTAGGTCGTTCTCATGCTGATTGATCCCAGCAACTCCGATCAGATAGCAGAGCTCATCGAGCAGGTCGTACCACGCAATGCTGTCGAGCCGATGGGTATCTACGCCTTTGCCACCGAGCATCCAGCCGCCGATCTCGCTCGAGCGGTCGAGTACGAGGTCTTCACCGATGTCTTCAACCTCACACACCAAGCTATGGAAGCGGCTTACAGTCCCTACGAGAGTCGCTCTTTCTTCTTCTGTGTGATCGACCACCGCCGACGACGTCACGCAGGCTCGATCCGGGTCATCATTCCAGGGAGAGAGGGAGAAGGCTCACAGACCTTGAACGATCTGACGAGGATCTGGCAGATAAGTCCAAGCGACCTCACCTATAACGGCGTTCGCTTCCCGATCGAGCACTGTTGGGACGTTGCGACGCTAGCGGTAGCGCCGCAGTATCGTGGCCGAGCGGCAGTCTTTGGTCTGGTCTCGCTATCGCTCTACCAAGCGCTCGTACGCACCGGCGATGCGTGCGGGATTCACTATGGCGTTGCGCTCTTAGATGAGCCCATCCTCCACATGAGTCGACGAGTCTTTCGTGGCCCCTTCTCAGTCTTTGACAAGCTTGGCCCCAAGGAACATCTCGGCTCTAGCGCTACCTGGCCGGTCTATTCTGACGTCTTGGGATGGGGTGCCAAGCTCAAGAAGACCGATCCATCGATGTTTGATCTCATGTTTCATGGCCGGGGCCTCGAAGCCACGATGCGGCCCCTAGACCTCAAGCATGCTGCAGAAATGGCGAAGAAAGCAACCGAGACTCTACGAGCAGAAAATCCTCCTATCATCGATCTCGGCGCACTCAGCCGACACGGAAGGGAACCCTCTACGACACTGAGGAGTTAGAGCTTGGCAGAGTCTGCGTAGATCTCGTTTTGAGAGCCTTGCAGCCGCACGATCACCTCGAGGAGAACCTTGCCTCGTACCGGTCGCGAGAAGAGATAGCCCTGAATACTGTCACAACCAAGCTCTCGAACACGACGAGCCTGTGTCGCTGTCTCCACGCCCTCGGCTACGGTCGACATGCCGAGCGACTCTGCCATGGCGACGATGGCCGCTATGAGTGTCTCATCTGGAGTATCGTCGTGCTCGAGCTGATCGATAAAGCCTTTATCGATCTTGAGCTTATTCACTGGAAGTCGACCGAGGTACGCAAGCGAAGAGTATCCCGAGCCAAAGTCGTCGATCGCTATGTGAATATCTCGCTCGCGCAACTGTCCAAGAATCGCCGATGCTCGAGCAATATTATCCATGACGACCGACTCCGTAAGCTCCAGACAGACCTCCGATCCCAAAATGCCATGAGTATCGAGAAGCTGACTCACCCGAAACGGCAGCGTCTCGTCGAGGAGTTGGAGCGCAGAGAGGTTGATCGCCATGAAAAATCCGACCGGAAGGCCACCGAGACGCTTCCAAGATGCAAACTCTGCAAGTGCGTGGTCGAGTACCCACGTACCGATCGTTGCTATGTGACCTGACTCTTCCGCCAAGGGAACGAATAATGCCGGAGAGATCGGACCGAACTGAGGATGGTTCCAACGCAAGAGCGCCTCGACACCTTGAACCGCACCGGTCAAGGTCGAGACAATAGGCTGAAAGACCAAGGAGAGCTCGTTGCGTTCGAGTGCGTGCCGAAGATCGTTCTGAAGCTCAAGGCGTCTCGCAGCACTCGACCGCATCTCCGCATCGAAGGTGACGATAGCGTCGCGCCCACGAGCCTTTGCGGTATACATTGCAGTATCTGCGTCTCGAATGACGAGCTCAGCAGAGTGAGAGGTCTCCTCGTCAGCTATCGCAACACCGATAGAGGCAGAGATATAGAGCTCCGTGTCATCGACCCAGATCGGTGCCGCAAGCTCCCGACGAATCGCTCGCGCAACCTCAAGCGCAGCGTCGAGGTCGGCTACTGCGGCGAGAACGACAACAAACTCATCTCCACCTAAGCGACCAACGACGTCTCGCCCACGACACGCTGAGCGCAGACGCTCTGCAACGGTCGTCAAAACGATATCGCCGCTTGCGTGGCCAAAAGTATCGTTGACCACCTTGAACTGATCGAGGTCAAGGAAGATCACTGCGACACGAGCCGACTCCTCTGAGTCCTCTCGCTCTTGCGTAGCGAGCACGTCGTTGATGACTCGTTCGATCCGCAGGCGATTGGGTAGTCCGGTCAAGTGATCGACGTAGGCCTGAGCGAGCACTTGATCCTTCGAGCTACGTTCGGTGAGCAGCGCGAGCGCCACTCTTGCAGTAGCCGCGAGGACGAGTGCTACCTCAATAATGACGAGCAGGGTTCGAGCTCCGACGGACATGGTAAAGGAGGCAAAGTTGACCACAGCCGGGATGAGGAGAGAGATACCGACAAGTGCGATCTGCCACCGTCGGTACCCGAGATCACGATCGCGATCGGGCTTCATGAGATCGACCATCGAAGGATGGAGGGCACATGCGCCAGAGAAGAGGTAGGCGAGGATGTAGGGTACCACCAGCACCGAAACCGGCACTATCACGAGCCTGACGTTAGCGAGAAAGTAGACCGTGTCACCGAGCAGTAGCGATGCGACAGCTCCAAGGAGATACCAAAAGCTCAATGGATTGCGTCGCCCCGAGGTTCCTGCTAGCCGGACGGCGATAACGACTGCAAAGAGCGAGAGCGGCGGATTGGCAACCAGATCGATACGAGTAAAAAGAGTCGTATGACGGTGCTCCAGAATCGGTCCCAGGACGAAGATGTAGACCACGACAAAGAGGGAGAGTGAGACCATTAGGCCAGTCAGCAACGTCTCAATACCATCGGAGATACCACGAGTACGGCGGCGAGCAACGCCGATGAGAGCAGCGAAGAGGCTTATGTAGCAGGGAACTTCCAAAATATCAGGGAGATACGAGCGAGCGACAAGAAGACTTCCAACAGAATCGTAGTGAAATCGAACCGCTCCTTCAATGCAAAATAGCGCCAAGGAGAAGCCAGCGAGAATCCATGGCCAACGCGGCCGGACGCAGTAGCGACGAATACCGAGAAAGATGCTTGCCGTACCAGCTACTGCGCAGCAACCTGCGACCAGGTTCATCACCGAACCGCTCTGCGAAACCAGTGCTCCAGCGATCGCAAGCGCACCAATAAGCAAGAAACTAAGGTCTGGTCGACTCGCTATCCAAGGCTTCATAGTTACTTCTTTCAACTACCGTCGTCAACTCACCCATACCGCTCCTCTGCAGGAGTATCGGCAGAGATTGCGCCGACTTTAGTCATTATTTTTTCACTCGCAGAGCTCTCACGACGGTCCGTCCCGAGCGCCATCACACGTGCACGAGCCCGAGAGGGCCTTGGTGGACACATCAGTGCGGTGCTTCTCGATCTATCCTGCCCACACATCGATTCGACGAAAGTCCAGTGAGCAGAGAGAGGCAAACGTAGGCCCAGATCCGAGAGAGACCTTTCGGCGAAGATCTCTCAGACTGCTCTCTTGAGTGTGAGTACTACGTCGAGAGCACGGTCGAGCCTTCAACCAGAGAGGAGCGAGGCTTCGACCGTCTAGGAGTCCACCGAGGAATAACACGAACCGGTAGAGCGCTGTAACAGAGACAGAACAAGATGTGAACGCGCAGAAAGAAGCATGTAAGAATGAGAATTGGCATTATTGGTGCAGGAAATATAGGCGGAAACCTGACGCGTCGCTTGAGATCGCTCGGTCATGAGGTCAAGGTTGCGAACTCGAGAGGTCCGGCTACTCTTGCGGACCTCGCCACTGAGACCGGAGCGCTCGCAGTTGAAGTACGTGAAGCCGTCAAAGACGTCGAGATAGTAATCGTCACTATTCCTCAAAAAAACATACCTGACCTACCGTCGGATCTCTTCGCTCAGGTTCCAAGCAACGTCGTCGTTATCGATACCGGAAACTACTACCCACGAGAACGCGATGGAGCGATAGCGGCTATCGAGGACGGAATGCCCGAGAGCCAGTGGGTCTCAGAACATCTCGGTCGACCGGTCGTCAAAGTCTTCAACGGTATCTACGCGCAACACCTTCTCGACCGTTACCAACCGAAGGGAACGCCTGGTCGAATAGCGCTACCGGTGGCCGGCGATGACCCTACCGCTAAGGCGACCGTTCTTGCGCTCGTGGACGAGCTTGGTTTCGATCCCGTCGACGCCGGGGAGCTCAAAGACTCGTGGCGCCAACAGCCCGGTACCCCAGTCTACGGCGCAGATCTCGATGCAGAAGGGGTACGCCGTGCCCTTCTCGAAGCTCCCAGAGAGCGACCAGAGAACTTCAAGGCCGAAAGATAGACCAGAGCTCGCCTTGGTGCGAACTAATCTACTTCATCGAGGTGGAGCGACGCAACTCGCTCCCCTCCTTGAGACCTCCAGTCAGCGTCAACGCTCTACCACTCGTGCACACTGGAGCAAAAAACGATAGAGTTCTCACGTTCGTCAAACGCAGCAGAGAGTTCTCCAAGGCCATCGCAGAACATGCTTCAGCCTCCCTCACCGAGGTCACTTGCCCGAAGACTCGCTCACAACGGGGACCACCGAGTCGTACCTTCAAACAAGGAAGGCTCGCCTGAGCTTCCAGCGAGCAATCGAGGATGGTTCCTCGTAGCCACTCGGCGCGACCGACATCGCTGGAACCTTCCACCTTGGGGAAAACGAGACAGATCAAGGCTCTCGTAGTCGTTTCCATCACGCGGTGCTTTGGCTCAGATGCTAAATAATATTGACGGCTCTTGCCGCCACCATGATGACGGTCGCCATAGATACGAGAGATTCAATCGTCATTAAGAGTTTGGCTAACCACGTCAGTGGCATGGTATCGGTTGGAGAGAATGCCGTGGCGTTCGTGAGAGCGACGTAGAGATAGTCGACAATCGACGGCTTCCAAGTAGGTCCGGCCAAACCTTGCGCCGTCATCTGCGGAAACTGAAAATCGGGATACGTCTCCTCGCCACTACTTCGTCGCCTCGGTCCTCCTCTATCGGTCTCCCAGAACCACAGCCCAAAGACCAAGATATTGGTAACCCAGACACTGAGAGCACCGTAGAGGAGTGCCCTTCCCGTGAGTGCAGAGGATCCACCAACGATTCCTCGTATCAAGAGAGCCACAGAGATCAGATTTGCCAGACTGATCAGTGCAATGATCGTGATCGCAATCGTGCGAACGTGAAGCTCCTCGGCCGCTCTCCGGTCAGGATTGAGCACACCTAAAAAAACTAACAGTGCCAACTCAAGAATCGGTATCAAAAAACGCGGACCCACGAGCAGCTTCGCTGGGAGCACCATATAGAGCACTAAGGCGAGCAGTACTACAGCGACAGAGGGCCATCGAGCATCGTGCCACGACCGACCAGCTCGCGCAGCTCTCACTCTTTCTCGCTCCGTTGTTGTCGCACAGCGCTACAGTACCAGCCAATTGTGTTTCCGACGATTCTTTCCCGAAATTACCATCACAGCACTGAGCTGTGGGAGCGCTCTGGAGATCGAGCTCCCACAGGACGATCGACCAGACACGCAATGGACTGTCACGACCGTACTACATAGTGAGGTCATGACGCCTGCACAGTGGAACGCACATACCCAGAACGAACTTCGTCAACGATCACTTCTTCCCCAACGCGTGAGCACAGGCACGCTCCAAGGTCCTCGGTCTCAAGCGCCTCTACCGACCCATTCAACTACGGCATCGGCTAACCTCTGATGAGATCGTACGGAACTGCAGTTCATCAACCGTGCCTCATCAAGGCATCGGCTGCGACGACGACTCGATCCCCACGCAGAAAGGAGCACTGCAGGGTGACAACATCGCCGCTCTCCATATCGGAACCGAAGGTTGCAGCCTGGGTAGAAGCCCAGGATTTTCTGCTCTTTGATCTCGAGACCACCGGAATCGATGTCACATCCGACCTCCCAGTCTCGATCGCAACGGCTTCGATGGCGGGAACCACCTGCATTGCTCAACACTACGATGTGGTCGATCCTGGAGTCGAGATCCCAGCAGAGTCCGTCAGCGTACACGGCATCACGACAGAGCTAGCCCGGAGAACCGGACGCCCACTCCAGCGAGCAATCCAAGAGCTTCTCGATCGTCTCATGGAGGCGTCAGAGCATCAACGTTACGTCGTCGGTATGAACGTAACCTACGACCTTACGCTCCTCGACAACACTGCACGCCTCGTACTCGGTTCCGGTTTGCTTGAACGTGGATTTCGCGCACCGGTCCTCGATGTGCTAGTACTCGATCGTCACGTCGATCCTTATCGACCCGGTAAGCGAACCCTTGAGCGACTCTGTGAGCACTACGGTGTGCGACCCGCGGGACTCCATAACGCCCTAGTCGATGCAAAAATGACCTTCCTGGTACTCCTCCAACTGCTTCAGCGATTTCCCTCACTGCTCGAGATCGACAAAGAGCGCGTCAACGATGAACAGAGCGCCTACTACCGCGCCTGGGCAGAAAGCTTTAACGAGTGGCGTCGCCGAGAGTCCCTCGAGCCTATCCAGATATGGAACTGGCCGATCCAGCACGAGCTACCCTGAGATCTCGCTCCGCTTCGACCACATAGCCCGCACTGAGAGTCAGGTCTTCGCCTTCTCGAATCTCGTGGAGCTGGCGACCTGCGTTTTTGATCCATGGTGACGAAGACCAAAACGTTCAGTTCTGTCGTTGGTCAGGCTCATCGGTTCGCACGTTGTTCGACGTACGAACTCCTCCGCTGGTTTAACTCGCGCGCTCTGTGGCGTTTAGGAGCTCTATTACTTCAGAGACCTGCCGAACCGTTCCAAGAAACCGCCTCGCCGGATTAGCTGGAGCGGGATCTCCGAATCGACGTACCCAGATAGAGGCAAGACCGTGATTTCCTGGAATGACAACCTCCCACTCCCAGTTATCCCCAATCATCACGGCATCGGCCGGGCCTACGGAGAGGTTTTGAAGTGCCACGTCATAGATCGTCCATTCGGGCTTTCCGACTCCAAGCTCACCTTCGATGAAGACGCTATCCACGTAACTCTCAAGATTGAAGCGCTGGACCTTACGCCGTTGGGCAACGCCCTCACCATTGGTTATCAATGCAAGTTTGCGACCGTCGGACCGGAGTTGCACGAGTGCGTCGCGAGAGCTCTGAGGGAAAACCACAGAAGCATCGCGAGCTCGAGAGAACTCTGCAACGAGCTCTTCAATGAGTTCAGGCTGCTTCGTCGTTGCGAGCTCACCCTCCAAAGCGCGACCCACGAAGAGACGTCGAGCCGCATGCATATCGAGGCGACCAACCTTTGCCTCTGTTGGATTGGTCCAGAGAGCGTGGCGCTCTCGAAGCACTGCCGCCACCACGAAGTCCTGTTCGACCTTCGACCGATTCGAGAGAACCCCACGCACCGTTTCGTCCCAGAGCTCATCTGCAAGCTTCTCGTGGACGAGAACGGTATCGTCCATATCCAACAACACCGCCGCAAACTTCATCAGTACTACTCTCTCTCAACCCTCAGCGTCAAAGACCTCGTTACATAGTCAACAAGACCACGTACCACGGGGGCCACCGTGCGCTCCACCTTTCAACGTCGGGAAGGAGCTTAGTCCCCTTGAGGAGGCGCTTCGAGGAGCCACGGTGTCGTGGCCAAAGACTTGAGAGTAGCGCACCGCCCGTCGAGACCGCCCTTCTCACATTTTTCAGACCTGCTCTGGATGGGAATAGCCGAAGTGTCCATAACGCTGTAGTACTGGGACTGCGACGGACGCAGTCATCGTGGTTGCAACCACAAAGTGGAAGGATCTTCTATGACGATCTCCGTTGGCGACACAATTCCAGATATCAAGCTCACCTATGTACTTGGTGACAGCGTCGGAGAAGGCTCGACCCTCGGCCTACTCGGCAAGGGCAAGGTCGTACTCTTTGCGGTGCCCGGCGCCTTCACCCCCACCTGCTCCGACTATCACCTTCCTGG
>JAJYZP010000075.1 GCA_021799875.1 Actinomycetes bacterium
TTCACTGCGTGTGGTGGCCCGCAATGTGTATGGCGGCGGGGATTGAGCCGCCGTCATCGTTTGTGGTTCACGGTTGGCTTCTCGCCTCTGGCGAGAAGATGTCAAAGAGCCGTGGCAATAACGTTGATCCACTAGAGGTAGCTGCGGAGTATGGCCTGGACTCACTGCGTTACTATCTCCTGCGCGAGAGCACGCTTGGGTCTGATGGGGACTTCACCTTCGAGGGTCTCGTTCAGCGGCACAACAGCGATCTCGCCAATAATCTCGGTAACTTATTACAGCGAGTCGTGGCAGTTGTGAACTCCAAGCTTGACGGTGTAGCGCCGGGAGCTCCTCCCGTTCCGCCCGAGATCTTGGACTTTGATGTGCGAGTAGAGCGAGCTGTGAGCTCGTGGGAGATACCCGCTCCACAGGACGCTCTCGAGGCGACGTGGGAGCTCATTCGAAGCGCTAACGCTCTTCTCGAAAGCACTGAACCATGGAAGTCGACCGATAGGTCACTCATCGAGCGTGTACTTGGCACCTGTCTTGAGGTGCTTCGCGTGGTCTGTATCCTCTCGTCCCCCGTTCTCCTCGAAAGCAGCGAGATTGTGTGGAAGCGGCTCGGACTCGAGGATTCCCCGACCTCAGTGGATCTCGACGATGCACTGCACTGGGGTGGGTACCAAGGTGGTGTGCCGCTGGAGAAGGCAGCACCGGTCTTTCCACGCCGCAGCGAACCTTCCTAACTCCGCACAGCGAGAAAACGCTGAGGTGGTCTCACGAAAGACCAGCAGGGCTGGTCTCTCGTTGTGACTAGGCCTGCCGTTTGGCGCCGCTACCAGGTCGTTCTGAACTCCCGGTACGAGTACGTCCCGGGCGGCCACAGAGCTGTGGGAGGCCTATGGGATGAGTGCTGTGGTGTTGGGCCGGAGGGCCATGGAACGAGACAATCGGAGCGCATTTTTGAGGTTCTAGAGGCACGGTGGAGTGTGTGGAACAGCGGAGTCGAGAGCTCAACACCGTGTCTGTCCATGCGCAAGAGCAGAGGTCCAATGGATCGTGCGGACCGTGTGCTCGCTTGCGACACATCCGATGCCACCTTGAGTGCTCTGTGGCACAAGGTGGTAGTGCGCGCACAGTTTCTGGCAGCGAAGGACTGTCGACGCTTCTATGCAACCCTTGTCATAGCCTGCAGGTGCAGCGCTTTGTGCTCGCCGGTGCCGTTTGAAGTGCGTGGCAAGAACTCGATAGATGAGGTGCAGTAATGACGCAGTCTGTGGGTAGAGCGCTCTCTCGTCTTTCGAGCCCATAGCCTATGGGAGACCGTCTTTGCGAGAGCGAGTGAACAGCCTCTTGGGTCTACTAGGTGACTGTACCACTCCGATCGCTCAAGCTTCGTCGGTCTGCCCGCCTTGCGTGGCGGGTGATGACGCGTAATCAGAGTGGAATCGATACGAAGGGTGTGGTTGAGGAGTGAGAGAGCTCTGGCTAGACACGCACTGTCACCTTAGTGATGACCATCTTGAAGAGCTCGTAGAGGGTCTCGGGGAGGCTCGAGTAGGTGGTGTCGTGGTCGTTGGTACCGATCTCGAGAGTTCTCGGAGTTCTCAGTTGGTGGCGAGGTCACTGCGCAGGCACGCCCCGGATCTCTCTGTGGGCTCGACGATCGGTGTCCATCCACACGATGCTCAGAACTACGACGACCAGACCCACCTGGTTCTGGAGCAGTTGCTCGCTGAAGATGAAGAGCATCTGATCGTTGGAGTGGGTGAGTGTGGACTCGACTACTTCTATGAACACTCTCCCCGAGAGAAACAGCGCTTCGCATTTGAGGCCCAGATCGAACTTGCTCGAGCGAGCGACCGAACACTGGTGATTCATACTCGCGATGCCTGGTCGGAAACTTTTGAACTTTTGGAAAGTCGTCCGCTTCCCGAGCGGATCGTCTTTCACTGTTTTATTGGTGGCGAGGACGAGCTTCAACGCTCGCTTGCGCTTGGTGCCTACATCTCGGTATCGGGGATCGTGACCTTCAAGAACTCCCATGAGCTCAGAGAGGTCGTCCAGATGATTCCTCGAGACCGTATCATGGTGGAGACTGACTCTCCGTATTTAACGCCGGTGCCGTTACGCGGTCGGCCAAATGAGCCCCGAAATGTCGCAATTACCGGTGAGTTCATTGCCCAGCTTCGAGGAGTTGACATCGAAACCTTTCAAGAGGAGACGACTTCTAATGCCTTGAGGGCGTTTCAGCTTGACTCCCTACGGAGATAAATGGGGAGCGCGTCGATGAGACGGCCCCGATCTCGACCGTGGCACGAACCAGGCATCCGAGCTCTTGATGGGCAGTGTCGCATTGGCTGCGCGGTGCTTATGCACGCCGTGCAGCATCCATCTCTCTTTGAGGATTGGTGGTCTGTCGGATAGACCGATGACGGTCTTGAGGATTGGCCGAGGCCGCTCTCGTGGCTCCGAATTCGATCTGCGGATTGGCCCAATCTCTGTTCTCGGTGCCTGCCGCTCACGCAGCTTGCACCGGGTGGAGAGTCCTCCTGCTGCATGAAGACCAATGCTTTCGGTGAGTGGAGACCTCGAAAGTTGCTTTGTCTAACGGGACTTCTGTATCCGCTCAGCCACGTGCGGTTGGCGCCTCTTGTCCAAGGCGATTGAGCATCGGTCAAGAGCGATCCATCTGCACTCAAGAGAAGGAGCGTTCATGTAGGCGTTGACTCAGGTGTTCGTGAGGACGGGTACAGCCTTCCCCCGCTTGAGGGTTGACCAGTGGAGGTTGATCACTGAGCTCTCCGATGAAGCGGAGATGGCAGATACCGGTTCCTCACCTTGGTCGAACTGTGATGGTAGGTCACGCTCGCTTTGCGAAATGGGAGAGTTTCCATGCTACGCTCGCGACATGTTCCTAAGTCCTCGTCGGTCCAAGGCGTCATCGGAAGCATTCGTTGGCTGAGAGCTTTCCCGATCGAGAAGATCGGGAGTCCCCGCAGGACCAGCGCTGGAGTAGCGAGGGTTCGGAAGCTGCTCGGATTACCTCCATCGAGGGAATACCGGCTCTCTCGCTCGATGCAATCAGTTCTGTCGCCTACGGACCGGAGGCAATGCTCGCAGTACTGGCAACCGCTGGGGCGGGAGCGCTTGCGAAGATTGAGCCGATCACCGTTGCAATTGTTGTACTGCTCGCTATCTTAGTTTTGTCCTATCGGCAGGTCATCGAAGCCTTCCCAGATGGCGGTGGATGTTACGCCGTGTCGAAGGCGAATTTAGGTATACCCGCGAGTCGGTTAGCGGCAGCATCACTCGTCGTCGATTACGTCCTCACCGTAGCGGTTTCGATCTCGGCTGGTGTGGCTGCTTTGGTGTCGGCGTTTCCAAGTCTGTCTTCTCACACGTTGGTTCTCTCTCTCGTCATCTTGGCAGTCCTGATGGTGCTTAACCTGCGCGGTCTGGCGACGAGTGCACGTGCCTTCATACTGCCGACAGCAGTTTTTATCGGAGGTATCTACGTCGTCATCATTTCAGGACTGTTGCGATCGCACCCGGTTGCGAACTCTGGCATGCACCCCGTTGCTATTCCGAAGGTCGCAGGTGCCATTGGGGTATTCCTTATCTTGAAAGCATTCGCTGCCGGATGTAGTGCTCTGACTGGTGTGGAGGCTATCGCTAACGACGTTCCTGCGTTCCGAGCTCCCCGAGTTCGTCGAGCGATGCGGACCGAGGTCTTACTCGGTGGGATCCTTGGGTCGATGCTGCTGGGTCTCTCGGTACTGGCGGTGAGATTTCATGTGGCTCCAACTGCTAGTCAGACCGTTCTGAGCCAGATAACCGGTGCCTCTGTGGGCAGGGGTTGGCTCTACTACGTCATCGACCTAGCGACAACACTGATATTAGCCCTTGCCGCTAACACCTCCTATGGAGGACTTCCGGTCCTTGCGAGTCTCCTGGCAAGGGACAATTTGGTGCCGCACGTCTTTGGACTTCGGGCTGATCGACCGGTGTATCGCTATGGGGTCGTCGTTCTCACAATACTGGCCGCACTGCTTTTGATTGGTGTGAATGCGAATACCGATGCTCTGATTCCACTGTTTGCAATTGGAGTATTCACTGGCTTTACACTGTCTCAAGCCGGTCTCGTTCGCCACTGGTACCAGCAGAGGCCAAGGAGGTGGTGGGCTCGAGCGATACTCAATGGTGTCGGTGCAGCGATGACCGCGGTAGCAACGGTGATCTTTCTCGTGACGAAGTTCACCGGCGGTGCTTGGATCGTGGTCGTCGCAATCCCGATTCTCATCTTCGTATTCTCACGTATCGCTCGATACTACCGAGACGTGGCGTCCGAGCTCGCTTTGGGTAGTACTCCAGGCGTACCGCAACCTCAGAAGGTCCTCATTCTCGTGACCGTGGCTTCGGTCTCGAAGATGGCGGAGCATGCGTTAGCGACGGCGCTCTCCTTAGGAGATGAGGTGATAGCGCTGAGCGTTCAGTTCGATGATGAACGCGCCGACAGCTTGCGGTCCGAGTGGGATCGATGGAGTCCTGGTGTGGACCTCGTTATCTTGCGACCTCACTCACGGGCGGTGGCAGCGCCAGCGCTCGCGTATCTGCGATCCCCACAGCTGCGAGATCGTCAGATTATGGTCTTGATCCCAGAGGTTGAGCCGAGAAAATGGCGGCATCGCTTACTTCAAAACCAGCGGGGAGTCGTGTTAGCAAACGTGCTGAGGCGTCAGAGCAATGTCAACGTTGCACGGGTTCCGTACCGGCTCTCAAGCGACTGATGCTCGAGGGGTTCGAAGGTCGATTCTGATCGTTGACGGCAGCCATGCGTTCAGTCCCGAGAGCGTGGAGGTCTCAAAATACGGACTTTCTGAGTTTTTGCAGAGTTATTTTTTGATGTTCATCGAAACATTTGCTGCGAGCAATTTCGCGGCGGTTTCTAGGCGTTGGTGGTCCGTGAAAAATCCATTCTGACAAGACTGCGTTCTCTCGGAGGCGTGGTCCATGTTCGGCCCCTCTCTACATTTTTCGACTCCTCTAGCAGTGGTAGTGCGAGTGCATGTCTGGAGCGAATCGGTTGTCGATATCAGAGTGACCGTTGCGGTCATACCCCCTTTGCTCATGGGACGTGAGTAAGAAGATGTCCTGGTAGTGAAGGTGGTACGCATCGATACACTCCTAGAGCTTGGTGCGTTGAGAGCTTGGTGCGGGCCGTGGCTCTGGGGTAGCTGCGGTGAGACCCTTGTCGGAAGCTTCGTGTCCCGGAGTAGTTTGTTTTGGCTCGCAAAAGATGACGCCTGATCGGTTCACGGGAGTCTTAGGTGTCTCTACAAGATGGTCTAGGAGCGTTCTCGAAGCACGGAGTGAAGCGATCCGTGGCAGCGTTCGTTGGGGGCGGAGACGATGATACTACTGACAGATAATCAACAATGTCCGGTAGGCTACTCCGAGCCCTGAGGCGCATGGGTGAGACTTTGGTCACACTCGTGAGGTTTGTATTGTCGAGAGAAAGGCACCGTCCTGGCTGTTACCTACTTTTCAAGAAAGAGATTCGCCTTGCCCCTCGGGCTTGGAGTGTCAATGGCGTTGACACCTTTCTTGGCTTCTTCACTGTCGGCAACATCCCTATCGGTCTCACAGCGAAGCGTGAGCTCTGTAAACTTCACTAGCTCTCCAGGACGGAGTCTCCCAGGCTCTCAACTTGTCTCTGCGATTGAGCTCTCTTCACAAGCGACCGAGGCTCTCTCCTCTCATGAGGGTGCGGTCTTGAAATCTAAGAGTGTCGCCGCTCTCGTGGGCACTCAGAGCTTAGACGTGACTTCACCGGCCCAAAATGTCTCAAGCGTCTTCGATCATCCTGAGGTCTTGATCAAACCGGCGCACTCCGTGCTACCGCCGCCACCTACCACCGAGGTAGCTACAGTAACCCAACAGCCCTTGCCCTCGAGTGAGGTTGGATGGGTGTCGTGGTACGGATCACCGGCGGGAACCTGTGCATCGCCTTGGCTACCGTTTGGAACCGTTGTTCACATTGCGTATGGCGGGCGAGCAACGACCTGTGTGGTTGATGATCGAGGACCGTATCTTGACGGGCGAATTCTCGATCTTTCACCGGCAACCTTTGCCCAACTAGCTTGGCTAGGCACAGGGGTTATCGATGCCACGCTGAGCTGGTAGCTTGAGCGCATGGAAGGTGTGCGTGCAACGGAGGTTCGTTCGGCCTTAGAGGCTGCCGGTCGCACCCCTTCACGCTCTCTTGGACAGAACTTTCTGGTCGACGCTAACCTTGCAGCGAAGATCGCACGGCTGGCGTGGGGAGAGGGAGCTCAGCGCAACGCGATCGAAATAGGCCCTGGACTTGGGTCGTTGACGGTCTTCCTCGCAGAGTATTTTGATAAGGTTGTGGCACTGGAGTCAGATCGATTTCTGTTGGAACCCCTTCGAGCTATCCTGCAGGAACGTGCAGTTTCTAATGTTGAGGTCTTGCATGGCGATGCCATGAACTTTGATATCGCGGAGCATCTGGAGCCAGAGGACGGATGGATCCTCGCAGCGAATCTCCCGTACAACGTGGCGTCGCCGCTGATTGCAACGATCTTGGAAAATCTCCTTGCTGTTGATCGGCTGGTTGTCATGGTTCAGAGCGAGGTAGGAGAGCGCCTGAGTGCGTCTCCGGGATCGAAAGCTTACGGAGCGCTCAGCGTCAAAGTCCAGTACTACGCCGATGCTAAGGTTGTGCTCCGCGTGCCTCCTTCCGTTTTTCGGCCCCAACCCAAGGTCCAGAGCTGTGTTGTTGAGTTGAAGCGTCACGATCGATGGACCTCGGTCGTAAGTCCCTTGCAGCAAGAGGCGATGTTTACGCTCGTTCGAGCGGCGTTTGGACATCGGCGTCAAATGCTACGGCGATCGTTAGCATCCTTTGGAGGTGATGCCCTGTTGGAGGCGTGTGCGATCTCACCCTCTGAGCGTCCGGAACGCTTGGCTATTCAGCAGTGGTTTAATCTCGGTACTACCTGGTGCGCAAGGACCGTCGAAGGCTGAGATGGAGGTGACCGCAAGTTCGGCCGCCGCGGCGAAGCTGACGGTTTCGCTCGCAGTTACGGGCGTTCGTTCCGATGGCTATCACCTGATCTCAGCGGAGATGGTGTCGGTGGATCTCTTTGACTATGTGTCGGTGGTACCCTCAGAGTCGAGCTCCGTGGTGATCGAGGATCCAACTGGTCGGCTAGCGCTGCTTGAGGCTCGTTTTGGTTCGATTCCCTTGGATCGAGACAACATTGCGATTCGAGCTCTCGAGCGTTGCGGCGCCAAGGGTGCCGTCCGAATTATCAAGAACATTCCCTTTGGGGCCGGCCTCGGAGGGGGTTCGAGCGATGCGGCCGCGGTTCTACGACTGCTCGGGCGAAGTGACGATCTTGTACTTGCGGGAGCGCTCGGAGCCGATGTTCCGTTCTGTCTTCGGGGGGGTCGGGCTTTTGTCGGTGGAATTGGCGAGGAGATTGCTCCTCTTGACCACTGCGACGAGTCGTTCGTGCTCTTCTTAGTGCCGATCGTCATCTCTACTGCCGATGTCTATCGCTGTTTTGATAGTGTTGGGCCCGGTCCTGAGCCGGGTCGTAATCACCTCCTCCACGCCGCCCTCGTTGTCTCTCCCGAGCTCGGGTCGGTCAAGTCCATGGTTGAGCGCGAACTAGGGATTGAGCTGGATCTCGCTGGATCCGGTTCGACACTGTTTTGGCGCGGTACCTTGAACGATTTGGTGAGTTCGAAGAAGCTCAGAGATCTCGGTTCGGGGCGTGTTGGGTATCGGTGGGAGGGTCTTGACATTGAAGTAGTAGAGGTATCTGCGCTTCCGGCGCTCTGAGCCTGCGCTACTGCTTGTGTAGGAACTCTCGTTTTCCTTGACCTATCGTGACACCTTTTTCGTGAGTTCTGATCAGTTCTGAGCGGCGATTCATGCGACAGGGTCGCCCTCCGTTTTTTGAGCCGTTGGCTCTCGCTCCGGCTCTACTTGAGAGGGGAAGAGAAACGACTCCTCCGTTTGCTCCCATAGGCCCACGGGCCTATGGGAGCATCTATCTGCCTGCGTGAGTGGTGAGTGCTGTGGATGGCGCGGGAGGGCTCAATAGCTTGTGAGGCGGAGAGACCAGGCGTCTGCATCGTTGAGCGTGCTTCACAGCGCTCACGCGCTCTAATGCTGGCTGAATCTGGTGGTCACTCACGCTGGGTTGTACGGAGATTTCGAGATGGTCGTCGGTTTGAGGCCTCGACACCTCGGACATGCTCGCAAAGGAGTGATGTATGAGGTCTGTGTCGACTTGGTGGAGTGACGATTGAGAGATTTGCGAGAGTGTCGTGAGTACTGTCTCCGGCTGGGTCTCGATGCGGACCCCAACCGAGTCGTTGATTGGGAGTGGTCTACCTGCGTGTCGGTTCACGCTCTTTGGGGGATCTGTGCCCTGTGCGCTCGGAGGCACGAAATCGAAGCAGTGATGTGATGACCTATTCTCTCGCTTCGCAACATAGCCCATCTGAGATCGCTGAGCTCTGTAGCGGTGGATTGTTGAGATGGTGAGTGCGTTGCTGCGCCGTTAGTGACTCTGCTGAACGATGCGGATTATCACCGCAGGAGCAGAGCTTTCGCACAGCGCACCTTGAGAGGAACTGAGGGTAGTGATCTGATAAGGCGAGTAAGGTTTTCCCCTCGCTCGTTACCCCACTCAAGGCTGTGCCTTGCTCGGCTACTTGTTGGTTCGCACAGATACGTGGTTCGGACCAACGATGATGAGTCGATAGAGAGGATCGTACTGTGCAAGATCCTTGTCGAGCGAACTCTAGTTCAGTGAAATGGGCGAAGGCCTGATAGTTAGGCCTGCTGAGTGCGTGAAGAGCGGAGGGCGATCACAACGGTCACTATCCCAACGATACAGATAGTGATGC
>JAJYZP010000076.1 GCA_021799875.1 Actinomycetes bacterium
TTTCGATCTGTTACGGTAGACGCCGTACTCGGTGCAGCGGCTCAGTTCGCTCGCTCCCTTCGTGGTCGATCGGGGCGGGATTCCAAACGCTTCAGGGATGCGGGCAACGAGTTCGGGTCGATTCGAACATCCTCTATGGTTACGGCCGTACCGAGCAATTGCTTGGTCGTGATCGTGATGTTGAAGGTCCCAAGACGCTCGAGTTCATGAGGCAGGCAAGGAACGGCGGGAGATGCTACTCATATGAGGTTCGCAACTATGCCGATGGTGAGTTCGGCGTGGTTCAGGACTCATTGGATATGGGCGCTGAACATGATGGGTACCCGCTTCCGCTTCGACCATCTGCTGGCGTTAGGTAGACATTGCGGTTGTCCATGATGGTGAGGCTGGGGAGGTCGTCACCGTTGTCGACTAACGTAACGTGGTTGTTAAGTGGCTGTGGGAGCTTCGATTGCTCAAAGGATTTGCTGACGGTAAGGTTTTTGGCGACCACTGTGAGGGGAGTAACTCTCTAGTGGTATTCCTACATGGGTGGGCTCGGACCAAAGAGGACTTTAGTGAAGTCATCTCTGGTCTCAGATCACTTGAATCTTCACCGACCATGCTCTCACTCGATCTCCCTGGATTTGGCTCTTCTCCCGAACCTGATCAACCTTGTGGTACCGATTGGTACGGTGATGTCGTTGCCCAGGTTGTTGCCGAGTACATCGAGGCGAAATCAGAGCTCACCTCGGTCTATTTGGTCGGACACTCCTTCGGAGGACGAGTTGCGATGCAGGTTGCAGGCAGGGGTTTGCTGGAAAGCCTTCGAGGGGTTCTGCTAACTGGCGTACCCTTGGTGCGCCTGTCGGAGCCTGCTCCTCCTCCGTGGAGCTACCGGATCGTTCGAGTGCTTGCGCAGAAAGGTCTCCTCCCGGCGTCAGTTCTCGAGTCTGCCCGGAAACGCCGGGGCTCGAGTGACTACCTCAGGTCCTCCGGCGTGATGCGAGAGGTCTTTGTCCGAACCGTCAATGAAGACTATCGTGAGCTGTTGAGGTCGTACTGCGGTGATCTCACGTTGGTCTGGGGAGAGCTGGACGCCGCGGTGCCAGTTGAAGTTGCTCGGCGTATCTGCGAACACTCTTGTGGAACTACCACACTGGAGATCGTTCCGGGGACGGGCCACCTGCTGCCTACGGAGCGACCGACGGCTCTCGTGGATACCGTTAGTGCGATGGTCGGAGGCGTGAGGTCGTGATGCTTGCTCTGAGCGGTTTCGAATCTGCGCTGGTGGGGCTCGTTCTTGGAGCAGTGGGATGTGTCGTCGGCGGGCTCCGATGGCTACGAGTTGCGCAGCGAGAGCACTATATTGCAGGCTCCGTCCATCGATTTGCCTTGCGTTGGTGGCTCCCGTCGACGAATGTGGTCAACTCGGTCGTCTATATCCTCGCCTTCCTTGCCTCCGAGGCAACTGTTCGGTCGGATCTTTCCCGGTCGATAAAGCTTCTCTTGATAGCCTTCTCGGTTGCGTGTGCTCTGGCGTTTCCCTTGGGACTGCGGCTTCGAGGCAGAACTTCGAAGCTAGCGCTGACTGCTCGATTGAAGCGACTGGGGCTGATGGCAAACGCTCTGGCGGTATTGGTGATGGCTCTTGCGGCCGCTATCCACCTTCCGTACCTCTTCGATGGAATCGTTCCCCTTCTCTATCCCTTTTTCGTCGACGGTGCGCTCTGGTTGCTGGCTCCGATCGAAGCTCGAGACCTCACTCGATTTGTGGTACGTGCCGAAGAGAAGCTACGCCGAATCGACCCGAAGGTCGTGGCCGTCACCGGTTCGTTCGGGAAGACGACAACGAAGAACTTCATTTTTTCCTTGCTGTCAGAGTCCATGCGCTGTACGGTTACGCCGGCCTCATTTAATAATCGCGGTGGACTAGCGCGAAGCGTGAATGAGACTCTTGATGAATCGACCGAGATCTTTATTGCAGAGATGGGCACATTTGCGCGCGGTGAGATTGCGGACCTCTGTAGTTGGATTCATCCAGATATCGCCGTGATCTGTGCCTTGGGGCCGGTCCATCTGGAGCGGTTCGGCTCTGAGGATGAGATTCTCCGCGCAAAACTTGAGATCACTACCGACCCTGAGGTCGTGATCGTTTGTATCGATTATCCAAAGCTTGCACTCGCTGCAAATGAGCTCGAAGCGAGCGGCAAGAGGGTATGGCGGGTCTCTGAGTTTGACTTTGGTGCAAAGGTCAGTGTCCGAACGAACGATGAAGGTGAGTTCGTGGTCTACCACGAGCAACGCCGCATCGGTTCGCTGCCGCAAGCCGACGCTCCGGCGGGCAATATCGGATGTGCGGTTGCGGTCGCTCTCGAACTTGGGATCGATGCGGATGTGATTGCGAAAGGTCTGCAACGACTCACGGCTTCACCAAACCGCCTGACCTCCACGATCGTCAGTAGCTCTGGCGTCGAGGTTCTCGATGACACGTATAACTCAAACCCTGCGGGCGCCCGAAGGGCTCTGGCGGCACTCGATCGGCGTCGTCAAGGCGGCAAGAGGGCTACCGTTGTGACGCCGGGTATGGTCGAACTCGGAGATCGCCAGTATCTTGAAAATCTTCGGCTAGGGCGGTCGATCGCAGAGGTTGCCACGACAGCGATCGTGGTCGGAACGACGAACCGGCGTGCGCTCGATGAGGGTCTCGCAGAGCGAACGGCGGAAGGTGGTGCGCTGGTCACCCAGGTTGTTCACGTACGCACCCGAGAGCAGGCCGTGGCGTGGGTACGGGCCCATCTCGGCGACCTCGATACGGTGCTCTATGAGAACGATCTCCCAGATCACTTCCCGTGACCCGCAATCTGATCTGCTAGCGTGTCGATGATTCGTTTTGCTTGACTAAGGGAGTGTGACCGTGGAGCGCATTGGGGTAATTTTTGGTGGGCCCTCACCTGAGCACGATATTTCGATCCTCACTGGGCTGCAGGCATGTCTAGCGCTTCGCCGAGAAGGGCGAGATGTGCAAGGTATCTTCTGGTCGAAGACCGGTGCCTTTTTTCTCGTGGATCCCGAGCTGCCGCCCACTTCTTTCGTGCAGGGTCCGCCCCCGAAGTCGACCTCCCTGCTGCTCCACAGTGGCGAAGACGGAGGCTTCTATAGTTCCGGTGGCTCTGCATTCGCGAAAGCGAAACGAATTAACATCGATGTTGTCGTGAACTGTTGTCATGGTGGTCCGGGCGAGGATGGCTCGCTCCAAGGTGCGCTCGATCTCGCTCGTCTGCGCTACACAGGACCTACCGTTCGTGGCGCGGCGCTCGGGATGGACAAGTTAGCCTTTGAGGGCGCGATGCGAGCTCAGGGAGTTCCAACTCTGCGGCGCGTGCTCCTAACGACCTCACTTGAGGATCCGGGGTTCGAGGGCCCCTACATCGTGAAGCCTCGATTTGGTGGGTCATCCATCGGTATCGATGTTGTCGGAGATCTTGAGACCGCCACGATGCGGCTCTCTTCAAACGTCCATCTACGTGCCGGCGCCGTCCTTGAGCCCTATCGCCCTGACCTCTTCGACCTTCAAATTGCTGGACGTACGTGGCCTACCTTGAGCTGGTCCGCTCTCGAACGTCCGCTAAGGAGCAGTTCGGGCACGGACATTTTGACCTACGGTGAGAAGTACATTGCCGGTGAGGGAATGGCAGCCGCACCGCGTGAGCTCCCCGCTCTCGTTGACGATGCGCTTCGAGAAGCCGTGCTGCGCCATAGTACGACGGTCGCTGCAGTCCTGAGCGTTCGGGGATGCTTTAGGATCGACTTTCTAGCCTCTTCCGACGGGGAGATCTACGTCAACGAGATCAATACGATTCCCGGATCGTTGGCTCACTATCTCTGGATAGAGCCAAAGGTCTCCCTCGGCAAGCAGTTGGTAGGCCTGATCGACGAAGCGCTCGATGATGCAACGTCGATCGCTCTGACGGCGGGTGCGGATGGATCGGTTCTCCGCTCGGCGGGTTCCGTCGCTGCCAAGTTGGCATAGAACATTGGAGCGAGACAGCGCCAAGTTCCCTCACGAGGCTGAACGTTCACTCGGTAACGATGAAAGTATCGTAGCGATCGTTCGCTCGCACTGGGCAGTGTTGGTTCGTCCGACCCTTGTAGCGCTTGGGCTCGTTGTCGTGGGCTCTCTCGTTGAGCTCTACCTACCTTTGCACTCTATCGTGGTGACCGTTGTTGGGCTGGGAATCGTGGTCGTAGGGTGTAGTTATTTTTTCGTGCACTACCTGGAGTGGCGTCATGCCTTCATGACGGTAACGACCAAACGCATACTCCTTGAAAAAGGAGTGTTCACCACGTCGACGAGGGCGATTCCACTCTCAAAGATCGACGATGTGGCGTGCAAACAGAGCCTGTTAGGAAAGATCTTCAACTTCGGAGGCTTGACCATTGATAATGCAAATCTCGAAGGCGGCGAGGCGCTCGCTTGTGTTGCCGACCCCTTGAGCGTCCGAAGATTGATCACCAACACTACCTCCGCCCCGAAACAGACCCCTCCTCAGGCCCCCTCACCGACGTACGATCATCCCGCACAGGCGTCAAGCCTGGTCGACGAACTCGAACGACTTGCTCGACTCTACAGCGATGGATTCATCACGCTCGTTGAGTTTGAGGCATCGAAGGCTCGACTCTTACGCGATCGGTAACATTGTCAACGCTGTCGGCAACGAGCTGGCGCGTACATTTGAGAGTCTGCTCCGGCACCATCGTGGGTGGGTTATCACAACGACGGTAGGTGATGACGACCACGGTCGGCCGTCCCCGGCATGAGTCGAGATGAGAATGGACCGTCGTAGATGGTGTGAGAACGTGACGATGGTGTGCTTTCGCTGGAACTTCCTGCTGGTGAGAAGCGCTAACGAGAGGGATCGATCGACGGTTTCGTGGTGGCGACGACTCGAGCTCTACCGGTCGAACTCGGATCTTGGATCGGTTTCGACTGTGGCCCCAGGTAGCGAACTGCTGCCCGGGAGAGCTTCCAGACACGCTTGATGTAAAGGAGTGCTGTCACTGTGGAAGTGACGCGGTTGAAGCGTAGGAGCTAGGGGGCGGTCGCTCTGGCGGACTGAACGGTGAGCGGAGGGGAGAGCCGAGCGTCAGAGGTGTGTGCTCAGAGAGATAGGGTCTCGAGTGAGAGGTCTAAGGCTAGTGTGGAACTGAGATGTCCTCTTGGGATACCGGGAAGCTTCTACTGTGCTATCGAGTTAGGGTGGCGTCGGCCGTGTCCGAGCTCCATCCGATTCTCGTCCCTCAGAGTCTGCGTGACAGTGGTGAGCAGTTCGGTTGAGTACCCAGTGGTGAACCAAAACGTTGGTGAGGAGGTTCTATGAAGTCTGTCCGACGCAATGAGATCGAGATCGTGTACGACGTAGCTGGAGACGAGTCTGACCCTGCGATGCTGCTCATCTCAGGGCTCGGTGGTCAGATGGTGGACTGGGATGAGACGGCGGTGGGCGACCTCGTCGCAAGAGGCTTTCGTGTGATTCGCTTTGATAATCGAGATGCCGGTGTGTCGACGCATCTCAGTGAGCTAGGTGTCCCGGATCTGATATCTATCTTTTTTGGAAAAACCGACGGTCTCGCTTACACACTCTCCGATATGGCCGAAGATGCCTTGGCAGTGCTCGTCGACGTAGGGGTCGAAGCTGCGCATGTTGTTGGTGTTTCGATGGGAGGAATGATCGCTCAACGACTCGCCATTGATGCACCAAGGGCGGTGCTGTCACTGGCCTCCATCATGTCGACGACTGGCAACCGGCAGGTAGGGACGCCCTCCAATGAGATCGTGACGATGATCATGTCTGCTATGCCCAATGGTGGACCGGACCCAATGGAGCTCTCGAAGGCTCTAGCCTCACCTGGTTTTCCCTACGATGAAGAGCTAGCTCGAGCAAAGATTGCTCTCCATGCCGAACGATCTCCGGAGTCAGTTGGAACGCTGCGACAGCTCGCTGCGGTACTAGGAAGTACGGATCGAAGTGAGGAGTTGCGGCGCCTACAGATACCAACGGTCGTCATTCATGGCCGGGACGACCCACTGATCCATGTTTCGGGTGGTGAAGCAACGGCTGAGCTCATTCCGGACTCTCGATTTGTCGCATACGAAGGTATGGGTCACGATATCCCACGAGTGCTTTGGCCGTCCATTAGGGATGAGATCATTCAGAACGCGCAACGTGTTCACAAGGAGGTGTAGCTCTACGATGCTTCAGACAACCCAGTTAGCGAGCGGGCCATTGGCGGGGTATGTAGTGGTGGAGATGGCCGGGCTCGGTCCGTGTCCTTTTGCCGGTATGGTCCTAGCCGACTTGGGTGCCGACGTAATTCGCGTAGAACGAGCTCGACCCGGTTCTCACGTACCCGAAGACCTTCGTTTCGTGGGAAATCCACTCGATCGTGGCAAACGCTCGATTGCAGTAGATGTGAAGCGTGACGAGGGGCGAGCGATCATTATGGCGCTCTGTGGTCGAGCCGATGCGCTCATTGAGGGCTACCGGCCGGGTGTCATGGAGCGTCTTGGGCTTGGACCAACGGCGTTGCATGAGCGACAGCCAGGCCTTGTCTACGGCCGCATGACCGGTTGGGGTCAGAGCGGACCACTCTCTTCTACCGCTGGTCATGACATCAACTACATTGCTCTTGCTGGTGGGCTTGGCACCATCGGTCGACAGGAAGATCCACCGCCACCGCCCCTCAATCTCGTGGGCGATTTTGGGGGAGGTGGCATGCTCTTAGCCGTTGGGGTCTTAGCTGCTCTTCTCCAAAGGATGAGGACCGGCGTTGGCGAGGTTGTCGATGCTGCGATGGTTGATGGAACCTCGCTACTACTCACCATGGTCTATGGGATGCTCGGCGAGGGTGCTTGGAGAGACGAGCGTCAGAGCAACCTCCTCGATGGTGCAGCACCCTTCTATCGCAGCTATCGCTGCTCTGATGGTCGGTTCGTTGCGATCGGGGCACTCGAGCCACAGTTCTATCGAACGGTCCTGGAACGACTCGATCTCGAAGAGGATCCAACTTTTGCGCAACAGTACGATCGGAGATACTGGCCGGAGATGCATCGACGCTTCGAGGAGATCTTTGTGACTCAGGATCGCCAGCACTGGGAGGATCTGTTTGCTCAAACCGATGGCTGCGTCTCGCCTGTGCTCTCTCTTGTGGAGGCGGCCGATCACCCACACGCTCGAGAGCGCAAGAGCTATCTCGAGATCTCTGGGGTGAGACAGCCGGCTCCGGCTCCCCGTTTTGCGAACTCGTCGCTGAAGGTGCCATCGGCACCGGTGCGGAGCGGTACTGATACTCGGTCCGTACTCCTCGAGCTCGGCTACAGCGAGTCTGAGGTATCGTCCCTTGTCGATCTCGGTATCGTCTCTACGGACGGGACCTAGTGTTTTTTCTCGGCTCCGCAAGAGACCAGCCGGTCTTCAGCGATCCGGAGTCGCATCTCTTGGTTCTAGGACCGCCTCGCTCAGGAAAGACCTCTTCAATTGTGATCCCTGGAGTCGTTGCCCACGACGGTCCCGTCGTAGTGACCTCGACAAAGCTCGATGTCTTGTTCGCCACTGAACCGATACGAAGCCGAGCTGGGCAATCGTGGATTGTCGACCCCTCCGGGAAGATCCCAACGCCTCCAGGGGTCCGTCGACTTCGTTGGTCGTTCGTCGATGCAGCTGACTCCCTCGATTCTGCGGTGGTTCTCGCTGACGGAGTCGTTGACACCTCTCTTGGGCCAACGCATGGGTCGTCGCGTCACTGGTCCGAGCGGTCTAAGGCCCTGCTTGCGCCGCTTTTGCGTGCTGCCAACCTCGCGGGAATGGAGATTGGAGACGTAGTCCGGTGGGTTGATACTCGGGACCTGGGTGAACCAAGTGCGATCCTTCATGGCGGTGGAGAGTATCGAGCGAGTGACATCATTGGCGGGATCGCCCAGAGCGATCCTCGAGAGCTTTCGGCCATATTCTCGAGCGTGTCTGGTGCCTTGGGATCGTACCGATCAGAGGCTGCACTAGAGCTCGGCGAAGCTTCTAACTTTTCACCGGATGCTTTTGTCCGAACACACGACACGATCTATGTGGTCTCGCCGGCCTCGGTTCAAAGTACCGTAGCACCGATCGTCGTCTCTCTCATTGATCAGATTCGTGCGGCTAGCTATCGGGCCCAGTCGAATGGCGTCGTTGAACGGAGAAGGAACGTCGCTCTCATCCTCGACGAGATGGCGAATATCGCTCCGCTCACTTCGCTGAGCTCGATTCTCTCAGAGGGCGCGAGCCAGGGAATATCGGTTCTCGGTGCTCTTCAAGACCTCACTCAGGCCGAGCGGCGGTGGCCACAGGAGTATCGCGGTTTCCTGACGCTCTTTGGTACCACCCTCGTCCTTGGAGGAATCGCCGACACTCGTACTTTGCGTCAACTCTCTGAGCTCTCTGGTCAACATCAACGCGTTGAGTTGAGCTACACCTTTGGTGATCCTGGCTCTCGCTTAAGCGCCCGCTTCAAGCGCCGACCTGCGGTCCATGTGCGATCGGTGTCAGAACAGAATTTTGACTTGGACGCGATCGCTCATCTCTCGCGAGGCGAGGCGATGGTGTTAGAGCCGCGCACGGGAGCTCGATTGATCTCGCTTCATGCGTGGCACTCGCGAGGTCCCGGTGGGCTCGCACCTGCGGACGATTTGGAGATCCAACGATCGTCAATACGGCGAGATGCCATGGGG
>JAJYZP010000077.1 GCA_021799875.1 Actinomycetes bacterium
TCCACCAACCTGAGCACCTCTGTAACCCCACCTGGGATGGGCACAAGCAACGTGCTTGCGGTTCTTCGAGTCAAGCCCTTGAAGCTCTCTGGCTGCCATTACCAACGGTTTACGGTAAGGACACTTTCACTGATGTCACCGGATCCCGACTACTGCGAGGTCGTGAGCGACCGTGGTACCTAGACATATCGCCGTACACTTTCGAGTTGTCCTTGGCGATCTCTTTGAGCACCCGCCCCGGAGTGCGTTGCTTTCTGTTGCTCGCTTTGCTCCGAGACTCCGGTGGAGGCGGACCTGACCTGCTGGGTGGGCTAGCTCCTCGGAAGGACCTCTCAATGCGAACTGAGGTCGGAAAGTTCACGCACATTTCGTTGCAGGTGAACCATCGAAACTGGTTAACTGCGCGCCATGCTTGACCGATGTCAAGTAATGGTAGAAATGGGCGACCGGCGGTTGAGTCGGGCCGGGCAGGAGCGCTCAATGATCCCATGGGAGCGGGTTAGCTCCTTGAAGCGTCACGATGATGTCGCTGGTGGTTGCGACCTGCGCCTATTCGGTGAGGAGAAGGAGGTTGCTGGTGGCTGCTCAGATGCAGTCTGAACGTTCGGTAACGGGGGCTCTTACGTCATTGTCGATGCAGGCGGTAGAATAAGGAGACATGCGGTTACCACTCACGCTCCCGTTGAGCGAGTTTTCGGTCTATGGAAGTTAACGAGGGCACGCAGTGTTGTTCTCTGAGTAAGAAAGAGAAGAGTTGGGCAACTCCCAATTGCATGAGATACGAGTAGGTAGAATGGGTACGGAGTACTCAACTCCTCCTAGGAGGCAGAAACTTGTTTGAGCGATTTACAGACAGAGCACGACGAGTCCTCGTTTTGGCGCAAGAGGAGGCGAAGCTCCTCAATCATAACTTCATTGGAACCGAGCACATTCTGCTGGGACTCATTCACGAAGGTGAAGGAATCGCAGCGAAGGCACTCGAGTCCCTCGGTGTCTCGCTTGACGCTGTTCGCGAGAAGGTAGAAGAGACGATTGGACCGGCTCAAGGTAGTACTCCAGGGTCCCCTCCGTTCACACCGCGGGCTAAGCGAGTACTAGAGCTCTCGCTTCGAGAGGCGCTTCAATTAGGTCACAACTACATTGGAACCGAACATATGTTGCTCGGCCTTGTGCGCGAAGGAGAGGGCGTCGCTGCGCAGGTACTGATCAGTCTTGGTGCAGATCTCTCTCGAGTTCGTGAGCAGGTTATCAGGATCTTGTCGACCTATCCAGGGAAAGAGACTGCTAACGCTGGTGTTGGAGCATCTTCCGGTCAAGAAAATGCTTCTGGATCTCCAGTTCTCGACCAATTTGGGCGAAATTTGACGCAGATGGCGAAGGACCACAAGTTAGATCCGGTCGTCGGTCGAGATCGAGAGATCGAGAGAATGATGCAAGTTCTCTCTCGGCGCATGAAGAATAACCCTGTGCTGATCGGCGAGCCAGGAGTTGGCAAGACAGCGATCGTTGAAGGCTTAGCTCTCAAGATTGTTGCGAACGACGTACCTGAAACGCTCCAGGGGAAGCAGATCTACACTCTCGATCTCGGTGCGCTTGTGGCAGGCAGCCGGTATCGAGGAGATTTTGAAGAGCGACTGAGGAAGGTCCTTAAAGAGGTTCGGACGAAGGACAACATAATCCTGTTTATAGACGAGCTTCATACATTGGTAGGTGCCGGAGCGGCTGAGGGTGCGATCGACGCAGCGTCGATCTTGAAACCCATGCTCGCCCGGGGCGAACTCCAGACGATTGGTGCAACGACCATCGAAGAGTATCGCAAGCACCTCGAGAAAGACGCAGCTCTTGAGCGTAGGTTCCAGCCGATTAAGGTCGAGGAGCCATCTCTCGAGCACACCCTTGAGATCTTGAAGGGTTTGCGAGACCGTTACGAAGAGCATCACTCCGTGACGATCACCGATCAAGCGCTCGTGGCGGCGGCTAACTTGGCTGATCGCTACATTTCGGATCGTTTCTTGCCGGATAAGGCGATCGATCTCATCGATGAGGCAGGTTCGAGACTTCGAATTAAGCGAGTTACCTCCCCGCCAGAAGTGAAAGAGGTCGACGCTGAGCTTCACAAGGTCCGTAAGCAAAAAGACGCCGCCGTTGAGGCGCAGGACTTTGACGAAGCAAAGAGGCTTGCGGCGGTCGAGAAGGAAGTAAGCGATCGTCGTGCCTCATTGGAGGCTTCTTGGAAGGCACAGGGAACGGAGCTCTTCGATGTCGTCGATGAAGAGGTGATAGCAGAGGTTCTAGCTATCTGGACCGGAATCCCGGTGTACAAGCTAACCGAAGAAGAGACGGCAAAACTTCTTCGAATGGAAGATGAGCTGCATCGTAGAATCATCGGGCAACACGAGGCGGTGAAGTCACTGTCGCGTGCGATTCGAAGAACTCGGGCTGGATTGAAAGATCCAAAGCGGCCGTCAGGATCGTTTATCTTTCTTGGACCGACCGGAGTCGGAAAGACCGAGCTTGCGAAGACGCTGGCGGAGTTCCTTTTCGGAGATGAATCGGCTCTGATTCAGCTCGATATGTCTGAGTACATGGAGAAGCACACTGTCTCTAGGCTCGTTGGTTCGCCCCCGGGATACGTCGGATACGACGAGGGAGGACAGCTCACGGAGGCAGTAAAGCGGAAACCGTTCTCCGTTGTTCTCTTCGATGAGATCGAAAAGGCTCATCCGGACATCTTTAATACGTTGTTGCAGATCCTTGAGGACGGGCGTCTAACCGATGCTCAGGGTAGGACTGTGGACTTCAAGAATACGATTTTGATCATGACGTCGAACTTGGGGTCGGCCGATCTTCGAAAGGCTCAAGTGGGCTTCTCGAAGACTTCGGAAGAGTTGACCTATGAGAAGATGAAGGTCAAGGTGAATGAGGCCTTGAAGGGACACTTCAAGCCCGAGTTCTTGAACCGTATTGACGACGTAATCGTGTTCCACGAGCTCAGCGTCAATGAGGTAACGGAGATCGTTGATCTGTTTGTCAAGCGAGTGCAGAAGCAACTTGAGTTGCAAGGTATCTCGCTGGAGCTCACTCAGGCGGCGAAGAATCTCTTGGCTACAAAGGGTTACGATCCTCAATTAGGAGCGAGGCCTTTGAGGCGTACGATTCAGAGCATGCTTGAAGACCATCTTTCAGAGAAGCTTCTTACCAAGGACTTTAGGGTCGGTGAGACGGTGATAGCCGATGCTGAAGACGGTGCGATCGTGTTTCGGGTTGTGGAAGGATTTGAGCCGCCGCCCGTTGAGCTCGCAGAAGTGGGAACAGAGTAGGTCTCTTTTACTTGGGTCGACTGTCTCTGAGAGTGACTGAGGCCTTTGAATGAAAGTATCTCGGCGGCTAGCACTACGGTGTTAGCCGCCGAGACGCGTCTATCCCATGACGTCGCAGTGGCCAGGCCATTGACGAGACGAGTGGTGTCACAGCGAGAAGGCACACTAGAGAGATGACTCGACAACGATCCTCGTTTTACTGTTCGGCTTGTGAGGTCTCACTCATGCAGTGGGAGGGTAGGTGTCCGAAGTGCGGGAGCTGGAATACGGTAGAAGAGCGTCTCACGGCACAAGCGGGCAAGCCGGTTGCGGAGCGAGCCTATCCAACGATCTCTGAGCTCAGCTTGCTCGGGGATCTCTCGGTCAATACGAAACTGGTCAGTGGTGTGAAGGATTGGGATTGGGTTCTCGGTGGTGGCATTACTCGAGGCAGTGTGGTCCTGCTTGGAGGTGAGCCCGGCGTTGGTAAGTCGACGTTGGCGCTGCAAGTGATTGGCACCTTTGCTCGCCAAGGAGTGCGTTGTCTCTACGCATCGGGTGAGGAGACGGCAGAACAGATCTCCGCTCGAGCGCGGCGACTTGGTGCCGATGGTAGTTGTGCACTGCTCTGTGACGGAGATGTCACGGTCCTTCATGAAGCGATCGATCAACGCCTAGCTGAAGTAATTGTGATCGACTCAATCCAAGCCTTCTCTGACCCCTCATTGCCGCTCTCTCGCTACTCAGCTACGTATCTCCGCACCATCGTCGAGGACCTTGGGACGCGTGCGAAGCGAGCGGGAGTCACACTGTTACTGTTGAGTCAGATCAACAAAGAGGGAGCACTGCTAGGACCAAAGGCGATTGAACATCTCGTTGATGTAGTGGTCTTTTTTGAAGGCGATAGCGATAGCTCTCGACGGGTGCTGCGTGTCAGCAAGAATCGCTACGGTAAGTCCCCTGAGTATGCAGCTCTTGAAATGGATCTGGGTGGTCTACGACCCGCCACTGAGCTTGGAGTGAGTGACGGTCCACGATCTGACCGGCCTGGTCGAGTACGCTATCCTGCTCTCTTCGGATCTCGAGTTGAGTTGGTTGAGGTGCAAGCCTTGGTGTCGGATACGTGCCGAGAGGCTTCTGCGCGACCGCTGTCGGAGGGGTTTGACGCCGGCCGCTTATCGCTCATTGTCGCGATTATCGACAAGGTACTTGGCACTGATCTCTATCGACGTCAAGTCCTTGTTCAGGTCACAGGAGGGATTCACCTTGTCGATCCGGCCGCAGATCTGGCTATCGCCGTTGCCATTCTCTCGTCCTGCTGGGATCGAGCTCTTCCGATTTTGTGGACGACCTATGGTGAGCTCTCGCTCCTTGGTGAGGTTCGGCGCGTGCGCGAGAGTCTTAGTAGGCTCTCGCTCGTCAGAACACTTGGTTTTGAGAGGGTAGTACGGCCTGGTCAAGCAGGTGGTAACGAGGAGGACGTCGTCGACGATCTCGTCCGCGCTCTGTACCGCCTTGGTTTGGGGGACTGTCTGGTGCGTGCGGTAGGCTGACAACGTGGACGATCGAAGCGAGAATGAGTTCGTAGGTACACTGAGAAGGGTGGCCCCTGGCAGTGCTCTTCGGGAGGGTCTCGACCGAGTTCTGCAGGCTCGCATGGGCGTGCTCGTTGTACTGGGAGATGGGCCAGAGGTTCTTTCGCTCTGTTCTGGTGGATTTTTGGTTGACGCGGAGTTTACGCCACAGAAGCTCTATGAGTTGGCAAAGATGGATGGGGCACTGGTGCTGTCTGCGGACGGCTCTCGGATAGCAAGAGCAAACGTACATCTGGTGCCAGATCCAAGGGTTCCAACCAACGAGACGGGTACTCGACACAGAACTGCGGAACGAGTAGCTCGCAGTGTCGATGTGCCAGTCATAGCGGTCTCCGAGGAGCTATCTGTGATCTCGGTCTATCGGGGAGAAAGAAAGCGCCAGCTGCAGCCAATCCCAACCGTACTAGCACGGGCAGACCAGGCTCTTTCGACCTTGGAGCGCTATAAGCAGCGTCTCGATTCAGTGATGGGTGCTCTATCGTCTCTCGAGATGCGTCAAGAGACGACGTTGAAAGATGTTCTGATCGTCCTTCAGCGAGCCGAGATGCTTCGAAGAATTTCGAGCGAAATTCGCTGGTACCTCGTCGAGCTTGGTGCGGATGGTCGGCTCGTTGAACTCCAGCTTAACGAGCTCTCGTTGGACTCGTCCTCGGACTATCGATCGGTCGTGAGCGATTTTCTCGGTCTCTGTAGCGATGACGATGTAGAGGCTATCGTTCGCTACCTCGCTTCTCTGTCGACCGCCGATCTTTTGGATACTAAGACTCTCGCCGCAGGTGTGGCCAAACGCGCGAGATGTGTGGACCTGCTGCAGCGAACTAGAGAGGTCGCTGATCCGCTCGTCATTGAGCTGGACTCAAAGGGTCAGCGCGTTCTCTCGCTCATTCCGCATCTTCCTGAGTCGGTACAAGGTGCGGTGCTGCACGAGGTTGACTCACTGAGCGAGTTGGTGAGCCTGAGTGAAACAGATCTTAGCCGAATCCCGGGAGTCGGTGAGGAGTGGGCGAGGGTCATCAAGGGGCACCTTAGGACGATGGTGGGGCGGTCATGAGAGTCTCTCTGCCTCGGTTTAGGCGTCCGAAAGCTCGAGAAACCTTTCTGAATCGATGATGGTGTAGGTGTGGCCTTCCACGGTGAGAACACCCTCTTTGATGAGTGATGACAACGCCTTGTTGACTCGTTCTCTTGATGCTCCCACCAGTCCAGCGAGCTCTTCTTGTGTGAGTGGCAGGTAGAATCGGCTGCGTCCTTGAGCGAACTCCAGGAGTCGGCGTGCGGTTCGACCTGTGACATCGAGGAACATGGCGTTTGCCAGCGATTCATCTGCGCTGCGTAGGCGTTTCGCAATGAGTTCTACCATTGCCCACATCGCTTGTGGGCGTCGCTGCAAGGCGGTTCTCATGACCGAGAATGGGATAGTAAACAGCTCGGTTCTTTCTAGAACACGAGCGGTGGCTGAGCGACCCTGACGATCGAAAAGGCTCATCTCACCGAGGAGATCGCCTCGTTCCATGAGAGCCACGATCGACTCTTTATTGTCGCTCACTCGCTTGACGATCCCGATTCGACCGTTTGCGACAACAAAAAGATCGTTAGCTTCGTCTCCTTCGCTGAAGAGAATTTGCGATCGGAGCAGGGTGATCTTCCGTGTGCGACGTACCACTTCATCGAGCAAGGTAGGGTCGAGAACACGAAAGAGTGGTGTCTCGGAGAGCAGCGTCCGTGCGTCGACGTACGAGATACACGCACCCCCTTGTCCGTTGGTCTATCCGCTATCCCTAGACCCCGAGTACAATAGTATGCGGTAGATCGCAGCTTCGCAGTCCAGCCATTTCAGCGGAGCAACGAGGGAGATAAAGTGACATTCAATGTAGGTGACAAAGTGGTCTATCCGCACCACGGTGCTGCGATTATCGAACGCAAAGAAGTCAAGGTGGTGGCAGGAGTTGAGAAGGAGTTTCTTGTCCTGCGACTGGCGTATGGAGACTTAACCCTGATGGTTCCCTCGGAGAACGCTGCCGATGTAGGGCTTCGAGAGGTGATCAACGACGAGGAGGTTGAGGAGGTATTCGCTGTCCTTAGAAAGAAGGAGGCTCGGATGCCAACGAACTGGTCTCGTAGGTTTAAGAACCATGTCGAAAAGCTGAAATCTGGTGATATCTACCAGGTTGCTGAGGTAGTTCGGAATCTAAGCATTCGCGATAAGGATAAGGGGCTCTCAGCTGGGGAGAAACGAATGCTCTCAAAGGCTCGGCAGGTATTGGTCTCAGAGTTGACCTTTGCTCTCGACTGTAGTGTTGAAGAGGCAGAGGTCAAGCTCGATGGTGCGCTCGAATAACTGAGCTCTGTGGAGTGGAGGCATGGTGCATCGTCGTTGCTGGCGGATCGGGATCGAGATTTGGTGGCCTCAAACAGTTTGAATCCATTGACGGGATAACCGTTCTCGAGCAGAGTGTTCGCGTTGCAAGAATGCACGTCGCAAAGGTTGTGGCCGTCGTTCCGACGGGTTATGAGGGTACACCCGGTAGGTTCGGCGCGGATCTAGTAGTTCCTGGCGGCGCAACGAGGTCTGACTCGGTCAAAGCGGGGTTGGCGGTCGTTGGCGAGAACGCGTCACACGTGCTTGTTCACGACGGAGCGCGACCATTTGTAACAGGGGACGTCTTTCTTCGAGTGCTTGCAGCTCTTGCGGATGGAGCCCGAGCAGTTATTCCGGTGCTCGATGTAACGGACACGGTCAAAGAGATCGAAGGTGACCATATCGTCAGAACCCTCGATCGTAACAAGCTCGCAATCGTACAAACTCCCCAGGGATTTACGAGGGATGCTCTCGCTGCCATGTATGCGCTTGGGCGAGTCGAGAGCGATGATGCGGCGTTGGCGGAGCTGATCGGAATACCGGTGCTCTGTGTGGCCGGCGATGCTGGCAACGTTAAGATAACGAGGCCCTCAGATCGGCTTCTCCTCAACGCAGGAGCTCACCGTAGTTCATTGGTGGACACTGTTGCCCAAGAGATTGTGCGGACGATTCGAGTAGGTTTTGGCTTCGACGCACATCGATTCTCGGACGATCCTCGTAGGAAACTCGTACTCTGTGGCGTCGAGTTCGATGGTCTTGGTCTCGAAGGACATAGTGATGCAGATGTAGGCTGTCATGCCGTGGCTGACGCCTTGCTCGGGGCCGCGGGAGAGGGTGGTATCGGCGATCACTTTCCGGCAAGCGACATGGCGCTCTCTGGAGCTAACTCCCTTCAGTTGCTTGGAGCGTGTCGGGATAAGGTGGAGGCCAAGGGTTTTGTTCTGGTTAATACAGATTTGACCTTGATCTGCGAGACACCGGTTCTTGCCCCGCGCCGTATGGAGATGGAACGGCGGCTCTCCAACGTCCTTGGTTCCTCCGTCTGCGTGAAAGGTAAGAGAACCGAGGGTCTCGGGTCGATAGGGCGTCGTGAGGGAATTGCTGCTGTGGCATCGGTCACGATAATGAAGAGAGGTTGAAAGTGGCACAGGGAAGCGCTCGGCGAGGTCTACGGCCTCCGAGAGTTCAGCGTCCTCAGGATGGACCGCGACGAGCACCGGCTCGTGAGATCGAGCTCGGTGGTGATCAGATAGAAGGTCGAAGGGCCGTGTTTGAGGCGTTGCGGGCGAATCGACGCACTGTGCGGGAGGTATGGTTCGATGCGGGCCTTGAGCGCACGGGGTTAGTTTCAGAGATTGCGCATCTAGCACTTCAACGAGGTGTCCCACTTATCGAGGTAACCAACGCTCGTTTTGATAGGACGGTTCGTTCGGACTCTTCTCAAGGCGTTCTTGCCTTTGCTGAACCGCTGAGGGATTTGACGCT
>JAJYZP010000078.1 GCA_021799875.1 Actinomycetes bacterium
CCGATACAGATCTCGGTGGAAAGGTCAGGGGATGTGATGTCGGTAGCTGGTGTGGTCGGTGCCGTCGTGCGACACTGCAGAGGTCGTAGGAACGTCATCCGAACTATTCGTGGTCGCTACCACTAGAAAAAAAAGTTGTGCTTGTGATGTCGAGGGTGAGCGTGAAACGGGTCTATCGAGCTCGACGGTACAGAATTTTTCAGTGATGATGAAGGTGCCATTGAGGACGGTGTTGGGCCGAGGGCGAGCTTGTGGTCTTGGTGGCGAGAGCGCTCAACACCCGATGGGCGACGGTAGTGAGTGCAGATAGGTCGCTGCTCTGATCCGGTTGAAACCGAGCCCGTCGTAGCGAGTACGCTCTGTAGGGGTGAGGAAACTACGTCTTGGAGCAGCTCAGATCAATGTTACCGTCGGGGCGATAGAGGACAATACTCGTAAAATTCTCGATGTCATTGCCGAGGCTGAGCGGAAAGGGCTCGATATCGTTGCCTTTCCGGAGCTTGCCATAACGGGTTATCCGCCAGAGGACCTCTTGTTGAAGCCTGAGTTTGTGGCGGAGAATCTTCGAGCGTTGGAGATTATTGCTGCGCGGTGCAGGTCAACGACGGCGGTCGTTGGATTCGTCGATCGCCAAGATGATCTCTATGATGCCGCAGCCGTCATGAGCGCGGGTGAGGTGTGTGCTATCTACCGCAAGGAGAATCTGCCAAACTATGGAGTCTTTGATGAAGCAAGGTATTTTAGGCCAGGGCACGATAGCTCGGTCCTTGTACAGCTGCGAGGGGTGAATATTGCGGTCACGGTCTGCGAAGATGTTTGGGCACCAGCCGGACCGATCGCTCGGCTCGCACGAGACGGGGCCGACCTTATCGTAAATGTGAACGCCTCTCCGTTTGCTCAGGGGAAGTACTTGGCGCGTCAGCGTATGCTATCGACACGTGCTGCTGACAACTCGGTAGCGATTTTCTACGTGAACCTCGTTGGCGGTCAAGATGAGCTCGTCTTCGATGGCTCTTCGCTGCTCTACGACCACTACGGCGAGTTGGTTGGGAGCGGAGTCCGCTTTCACGAGGAGCTGGCGGTTTTTGAGTTAGATCTCCCGTCCCGCTACCGTAAGCGTCTGCTAGATCCTCGGGGGCTGAGTCGCGTAGATGCCGGTACTGCGCGAACTGAGGTAGTCGTAACCCCGAGTTCCGGCGTTGTAGCTCGCTCGGCCTCTGATGGTCCTGCGCTCGGTAACACCGTTGGTCAAGAGCTGGAGCTCATGGGCCCACGAAGCGCAGAGGCCGAGCGTGGCTATGTCGCTCACGTTGCGAATCGCCTTCAGCTCGGGTACTTTGATGCTGCGGAGACCTACTCCGCTTTGGTCTTAGGGACGCGAGACTACGTCTTCAAGAATGGCTTTTCGTCGTGTCTCGTGGCGTTGTCGGGTGGGGTCGACTCGGCATTGGTGGCTACCATCGCCGTCGATGCGGTTGGACCGCAGGCCTTGAAGGTCGTGGGCCTTCCGACGCGATACTCGTCCAAGGGTTCCGTGGACGATGCCGCTGAGCTCGCTCGTCGACTTGGGGTGAGCTTTGAGTCGGTATCGATCGACGAGATCTTTGAGAGCTTTCTCAACATGATCAAAGGAGTCACAGGGGAGCTCCGGTTAGGGCTAACCGAAGAGAATCTGCAGTCAAGGATTCGTGGTACCTTCATGATGGCTCTCTCGAACTTTTTCGGTTCGCTGGTGCTCACGACCGGCAATAAGTCTGAACTGGCTACCGGTTACTCGACGCTGTATGGAGACACCGCCGGAGGCTTTGCTGTTATTAAAGACGTACCGAAGACTCACGTCTACGAGTTGTGCGCGTATCGAAACCAGCTTGCCGGGTTCGAGCTGATTCCACAAGAGATACTGACTAAGGCACCATCTGCTGAGCTTCGACCAGATCAGCGTGATGACGATTCGCTGCCTTCATACGATCTCTTAGATCCGCTCCTCTATCAGCTGATCGACTTGGATATGACGGCTTCTGAAGTGTTCGCTCATGGGCTCTCTCGTGGGGAGGTCCAGCGAATAGAGCGGCTCGTCGACCGTGCTGAGTATAAGCGACGACAGAGTCCGCCGGGGGTACGACTAACGGAGAAGTCGTTCGGAAAAGATCGGCGTATGCCGATTACCAATGGCTCGTAGTGTCGAGCACATCTGCTAGCTCGCACTTGGCGAATCATGCAGCTTCGCGCAGTCCGTTACCCTCAGCGTGAATAGGTCGTGGGCTGTGCTCCATGATCTCCTTCGGCCCTTGAGGAGATGGGGCGTCTCAATCGATCGATCGACCGGCCCTCGCACCCAGGCTCTTTTAACAGTTGATGAAAGCTCGGCGTTGCGTCTGTACTTCATCGGTGAACGAGAACGGCCTGTCGTTAGGTATTGAATCGAAACTCTACGACGTCTCCGTCTTGCATGATGTAGTCCTTGCCCTCGATTCTTGCGCGCCCTAGTGACCGAACGGCTGCAATCGAACCGGCCTCCATAAGGTCGGAAAAGCTGACGACTTCTGCCTTGATAAAGCCCCGCTCAAAATCTGTGTGGATCGTTCCTGCTGCTCTCGGTGCCGTGTCTCCACGATGGATCGTCCAGGCGCGTGCCTCTTTGGGGCCGGCCGTGAGGAAGGTTTGCAGCCCTAACGTCTCAAAACCAACCTGAGCGAGTTGGACTAACCCGGATTCTTTTTGACCGTAGCTTTGTAGGATCTCGAGAGCATCGTCCTGCTCGAGTCCGGCGATCTCGGCCTCGATTTGAGCGCTGACGATAACCGCTGGCGCAGGTTGGACCATGCTCGAGAGCTCCTTGGCGATCTGAGGGTCGCTGAGGGAGTCCTCACCAACGTTAAAGACGTAGATAAAAGGCTTAGCACTGAGAAGGTGTAGGTCTGCAACTAAAGCCGCATCAAATTCGCCGCTTGCTGCGGCAGAGTTGATCGTCCTGCCGCTATCGAGGATAGAGCGAGCTCTGTCTATCGCATCGTAGGTCGAACGCAAGGCTGGCTGGCGCTTGACCTCTTTTTCGAGTTTTGTGAGTCGGGTAGATACCGTTTGAAGATCTGCCAGGATTAGTTCGGTATTGATGATCTCTATATCGTTGGCTGGAGAGATCGTTCCTTCGACATGGATGACATCTGAGTCCTGAAAAGCTCGGACCACGTGACAGATCGCATCCGCCTCTCGGATGTGAGAGAGAAACTTATTGCCGAGACCCTCACCTTCCGATGCGCCCTTGACGATGCCAGCGATATCCACGAAGGTGACGGTCGCGGGGATAATCTCCTTTGAGTCGTAGAGAGATGCGAGTCGTTCTAGCCGGTAGTCAGGTACCGCTACAGTACCAACGTTGGGTTCGATAGTGGCAAAAGGGTAGTTCGCTGCAAGAACACTGTTGCGGGTGAGTGCGTTAAAAAGGGTTGACTTGCCGACATTCGGAAGTCCGACGATTCCTATTGATAATCCCAAAGAAGTACGCCTCCCAGTGGCAGTTCGAGGGTTGTGGTTAGATAGTGATCAAGTACTATCAGTGTAGGTGCGCGAAGAGCGAGAGGTCATCTGGTATGGACTGGGCCTCGGCGTGGCTCGTGTCGGGGCTCTTGGCGTCGGAGATAGCTTAAGATAGAGGTTGAAAGAGCCGACAACGATGGAGGGGTGAAGTGACGCTCCAACCTACCTCTGTGGCTGAGAACTTTTAGGTAAGACGGTAATCTACAGTAGGACCCAAATCCAGTGAGGCTGGGTGGGAAATAGGTGCTGCGGCAGGCAGTTCGGGTCTCGCAGTTGGCGCTTGCCAATGCTTGCTCTAGTTTGGTCGAGATGAGGGATGATCGTGGCGAAGGACCGACATGATAGGGACGAAGAAGACCTCGTCCGTATCTACCTCAGCAATATTGGCGCCTATCCTCTGCTTTCCAAAGATGACGAGGTCGTCTTAGCCCAAGAGATCGAAGTCGGTCGAGAGGCAGCTCGGCAACTGAAGGCGAAGAGTAGAGCGATCTCCCCCGAAGAGAAACGTCAACTCACCAAGGCCGTCCGTTTAGGCAGCCAAGCGGAAGAGGCCTTTGTTCAGAGCAATCTGCGCCTTGTTGTTTCGATTGCAAAGAAGTATCAAGCGTCTGGTCTCCCTCTGTTGGATCTCGTCCAAGAAGGAAATCTTGGTCTGATTCATGCGGTTGAGAAGTTTGATTGGCGTAAAGGATTCAAGTTCTCCACCTATGCGACGTGGTGGATTCGACAAGCCATAACGAGGGGCATAGCGAACACCGGTAGAACGATTCGTCTGCCTGTTCATGCTGGCGACACCTTGGCTAGAGTGCAAAAGGCGCAGGCTCGTCTCGAGTTGAAACTGGGACGGCCGGCCACCCTCGCTGAGTTAGGTACCGAGGTCGAGATCCCATACGACAAGCTGATCGAGGCACTGAGATTTCGAGGTGAGCCTCTCTCGCTCTCTGAGCCTCTGCGCGAGGAAGGTGACGCAGAACTCGGCGACATTGTCGAGGACCGGGCGGCATCGTCTCCATTTGATCATGCGGCCATGCAGCTGCTGCCAGCGGAGATCTCGAAGCTGTTAGCCCCGCTAGACGATCGAGAACGTGAGATCCTCAAGCTTCGATTTGGTCTAGACCGTGGTGAGCCGAGAACTCTCGAAGAGGTTGGCGAGCACTTTAACCTGACTCGTGAGCGTATTCGTCAGATTGAGGCGCGTGCGATGTCGAAGCTTCGACACCCTTCTTCTGATACGGGAGCGAGAGATCTTCTCAGCGTTTGAGCGACGAGTAGGGAGGCCGTGGGTGGGTGGTAGGTGCAGTGCGCCGCCAACCTGCCTGTAGTAATGCCGTAACGTTTCGAGGCATGCGAACGATTGTACTTATCGAGGTTGCTAGGAGCGGCTAGAGATGAGGACATACGGCAGTGTCTCAGTCAGAGATCGGAAGCGATCGTAGGTGCGACTTCGATGGATCCATCTGGAGCGTCTGGCGTGCGTAGGTTCTTAAGTCTAAAACTGCTTGGCGCCGTTATTGCCTCACTGTCGATCGTTGCAGGATCGGCCATCGCTGGTCTGAACGTTGCGCCGCATGCGATCCAGCTTCGATCTGCATCGATACAGATCGCAAGCTCCACGAACAAGACGACCAGCCGAGGTCGTTCAACTGGCTCTTCGACGAGTTTGGGCGCGAGTACATCCTCTTCAGCGAGTGTGCTGGGCCAAGCCAACACCGCATCATCGACGAAGCCGACATCGGATTCAGGTCCATCGTCGGGTTCTTCTGTCGGGGGAGCGACTGGAAGCCCACCTGCTCCCGCAACGATCGTTGCCCCGGTTGGACATCTGCCCTTCGACTGTCTCGGCCAAGACGGTCAAACCCAACATTTCTTGAAGAGGTGTCTGAAGGGACCGGGTGGATCAAAACACGGCGTTGCCCACCCTGAGCTTGCCGGTACCGCAGTCCTGGGTGGATCTAGCGCTGGAGGCTCCGGCAAGTAGAACGATTGATCCGCCTCGGCGTTGCCGACCCTACAAGCTGAGTCAGCGATAGCTGGTCAGCATCGCTCGCCCCTGCTCCTCAGACGCGATGATGGGGAAGTGTAGCCGTCGTGACGTGAAGCGGCTAGCCGGGACTGTCCGGAATCTCCGATCCTTGACGTTTGGAATCGTTGAGCCAGGATCGGTATCTACGAAGAGTACGTGGTGAGAGCTTGCGGCATTCTTGGAGGGCGTGACTACTTTGTGCGATGCACCTGGTCGCCGATTGGTCAGAAGGGGATCTCTGGTCGCGACCGAAGTGTGCTACTTTCAATGCTGGTGACGAGCGTGAGGTAGCTCCTGAATAGAGTCGATAAGAGCTCGCAACCCCTTGACGGGGCGCGCTGAGATCGTCCTGACGGAAGCGAACGAAATGTACGCTAAATTTAGTGCTTATGAAAAAGCTTTTCTTTCTTGCTATCTTGACGGCTCTGATCGCTGTTGCTGCGAAAAAGCTTCGCGATACTAACGCATAGCTTCAAACTCCTTTGATCTTCTCGGGAGCGCAAGGATCCCCTTATCTCTGAGCTGTACTCGCACTGTAGGGTTCGCTGCTGAGAGCTGCGTGCTCTTGTAGCTTTAATCGGGCTGTGAGTTTGCATCGGGTTGCGACGCGTTGAGTCGATCCCCTTTGTCTCGTATGTCGGACAACCGAGATCTCCGTGGCGGAACCTAAGGGTTCCAGTGAGGCTGGGTCCGTGTCTTGGGCGAAGACTGGGGTGAATCTCGTCGTGTCCTCTGCGCGTCGTTCTCTCATATCGTTAAAGAGAGCCTTGGGCCGAGAACTTGTGGTGCTTTCCTTGAATTTGCGGCTAATGCACGACCGCCATCGGAGGCATAGCTCACTGCCGATACGTCGTCGAAGCAGTATTGAGTGAGAGGACTCCGGTGACAGAATGAACCGATGGTGGCAAGGTGGTGGCGTGGATGTTCTTTGATCGTCGAGTTCTTTGGAGCCGTGTGAGCACGACGAAGCGACATCGAAGTGTGCTCGGGTTCGTCATGGCTCTAGCAGTGCTACTTGGTGCTTGTGGCACGACGAGCACTTCTGCCGTAGCTCATCATAAGACGACTACGACCGGTGTTTCTCTTGCTACTGAGATAGCACGGTTGCCGACTCTGCCGGTTAAGTCGAACTCGTCGGTTCATGCTCTGTCCGTACCGGTGCCGTATGGAAGTGGCTCCTTTGTCGTGTCCAGCTCAGGCCGTGCGCTCTCGCTACAGTACTTAGAAGCGGCGAACGATTCGGTGGCGGATACCTTGTCACTCCCTACTCTCCTCCCTCGATCGGGTGCTTCCGCCCTGTCTATATCGGGTCCTGCTCTGATCGACGGTGTTGGTTGGATCCTCGTCGGGAACGAACTCATCAAAATTTCGCTTCCACCGGCGGGTGGGACGGTATCGCCTGCAACCGTGGGTATCCTCTCGACCGCAAGGCTGAACGGCCTATCCGGTATCTCGGGATTTCTTGTGGCCGATGCTTCACATCTCTTTGTTGCTGGGGCAAGAAGTTCGTCGAATGGGATTTCGACTTCGGTGCTCTGCGATAGCGTGAGCGCCGCATCCGGAGCCATTATCTCCTCGACGACCGTTCGAGGGAGTCAAGTGTTATCGCTGGTGGCAGGGGGACAATCGGTCTGGCTCACGAGTGAGACGCAAGGGGGGGTCTCAAGTGGTCCAGAGGTGGTGACGAATGCAATCGACCCGCTCAATGATCAGGTGACCTTGAGTCACGTCGTTTCGAAATCTGGAGAGTACGCTCTGATGACGGCGACCGCGGGTCGTACGTGGGGTGCTCTCTTTAGCGGATTGGCCTTTGCTCCCTCGAGTTTCGTGATGGTTACAGCGGGATCGACTCTGTCTCAACCGAGCGTCCTGCATGGGGTGCTCGGAGAGGTCAACGATGCTGTAGTAGGGCCTTCTGGATCGACCGTGTGGACCATTGGTCCGCAGACGCTGCTTGGATTCAATTCGTCTACTCTCCATCGCGTGTACGCGTACCGGCTCGGCGGGGTCCTGGGAACGTCGATTGCAGTGGGGACGCAGAGTATCTGGATCACCGCTAATCACGAGGTTCTGGTGGTGTCGAATCCCAGACTTGGGTAAGTGACAACGTTGGAGAGAAGGCTCGGTGGCGATCGATGTCGGCCTGGGAAGGACAGTCGTTCCGCTCTTTCTTCGTTTAGCGATGTCTCGTAGCTGACGTGGTTCGACGATGACGGCGACGAAGGGACTCCGCTGCCGCTGCTGCTCCCGCAGCCCCGACCACGACGGTGGCGGTCGTAATGGTTACTTGCCGTCGGGCAGCGCGCCTTTTTGAGCTGAGTCGAGTGCGCTGTTTGAACTCCAAGATTCCCCATGAGCGCTCTTTGGCAAGGCGTGCAAGGACTCGATCCGGGTTCACTGCGTAGGCGTGGCCTACGACCTCAAGCATCGGCGCATCGGTGTAGGAATCTGAGTATGCATACGAGTCTGAAAGTGAGATACCTTCTTGGTCTGCGAGTTCTTGGATAGCCTCGGCTTTGTAGGGGCCGTAGGCGTAGAACTCCATCTCTCCGGTGTACTGCCCCGACTCATTGATCGCAGGACGGGAGCAGATCGATCCGTCGACTTGAAGGTAGTCTGCCATCGGGCGAACAATCTCGAGAGGTGACGCAGACACGAGGTAGATCTTGCGGCCAGCGTCTCGATGGTACTGCATGAGATCGATAGCTTCTTGGAAGATGAGGGGCTCGATGATCGTGGCTAATGCGTTGGTGACGATGGAGATCACCATCTCCTGATCCCAACCGAGAGTGAGGCTCGAGACTACGTCCTGAATCTTCCCAAGACGTTTTTCGGTTGCGCCAAGATAGCGATAGACGGCCTGCGCATAGAGCGACCGAACCACATCAACTCTTGAGATGAGGCCCTCCTTGAAGAAGGTTCTACCAAAGGCAAGGAGCGAAGCCTTGGCGATGA
>JAJYZP010000019.1:0-14900 GCA_021799875.1 Actinomycetes bacterium
TCAACTCGGGCTTCTTATGTGCTTATGTGCGAGGTGCTTGGCTTGACGACGTCGTTTTCGCACTTCGTCGTGTTCACCGCATACGCTCTACATGGTCGACACCGAACCCAGATAGGTATCCTGGTCTAAGAGTTTGACATAGACGCTGGCTGGCGCTTCGTCTCTGAACTGCTCGGACTCAAGCGTTGCTCTGATCTGCTTGCGCTCCACCTCTCTGAGGGATTGTGGTTATGGTTTTGGCACTCGCTGCGGCTTAGGTAGTAGCGCACTGCAGCGGTGTCGTCGATATCAGGTGGCCTGGTCTACTCCGAGGGCGGAGATAGCGTCTTGATTGCTGACGAGGCTGCTCAGTTCTGAGATGGCTTCATCGATCATGGCTTCTCGCTGTTTTCCGCAGTGCTGGTCGAGGCGAGTGCCTCTGATAGCGCTGCATGATCTCTCTGTATCTCGACCACCCTTGTCGCCTTATCGAGCTCGCTCTCCAGTCGGCCGACCTTCTGCTTCAGGCGGGTGATCTCGTGATCTTGGGTGTCAGTCTTGTGGCATCGGCATCCCGCTGGTCGACCAAGTGCTACCTCAGCCCCTTGTCACGTTGGTCACGCCACGAAGAGATCAGCGACGAATACAGGCCCTCGCGTCCGACTAACGCTCCTCTTGCTGAGCGAGGCAGCGCCTCATATTTGGCTAAGATTCTGGACTTGTACTTTGCCGAGAACTGCCGGCTTCGCCCAGAGTGCTCGAGCACCTCGGGGTCTGGTTTCGGTGGTTCGGTCACAGAACCATTGTGGTGGCCCGTGCCGCCAACAGTAGCCCCTGTAATGGTCATTGGAGTAGTTCCTTCTCTACCCTCTAGTTGACTAAGTCGCTAGTGCGGACTGTCGCACTAGAGCTTGGCACAGAGGAGTACGAGGTATTGCGGCTGCGCAGTTCTTTGCATCGCTTCTTGCGGGATCAGCCAACATCCGAAAGATCCAGAAGTTCTACAGTGGAGCTATCACCACACCACAAGGTCGAGTTGGTGTGCCGGTGAAATCACCAGCACCTCGCAAGCGTCACGCGTCACACCGGAGTCGTTCGGTTCAGCACAGCACTCCGAGGAACGGAACCAAACCTCTCACGTCTCCCTCACCACCATGACCTGAGACGCTGACGCACATTACATGATGCCCGACTGTTGAACCCTCGCGGTTCCACGTCGGCCATGTGTTGTTTTTGGTTCCACGATCTGACTTTTTAAGACCCAGAGCCCATTTCTGAGCACCATTTCTGTATTTGTGCTCCTCAGGACCCCTAACGCAGGCAGTTGTGTCGCTCTGAAGCGTGAGGTCCGTCGGTAACCCCGGAGTGGGTTAGCGACGGAACTCCCTGACCAGTATCAACGGAGGTCTCAAAAACACGTTTTCCCGAGACAAGTGACGTATTTTCCCTTAACTCATCCGCTATGCCACCTGAGCTGGTGATTTGTCCTGTTGAACACTCGAGAAAGTAGGTGTACGCGTAGCGCTGCGCTTCGCCCTGATTCATCACCTGAAAGGCGTGGAGAAGGATAGTCGGCGCGTCATACACGAAGAATGAATGAGCGGTCCTGACGAACTTCGCCGCCTAGATAGACGGAGCCAGAACATAGACACCTTTTACCCAGCATGGACACATCGAGATACTCTCGTGCTCTCCCATGTTTCACTAGAAAAAGCAGAAGATCAGGGTGCGTGCCATCTACCGCACACATGCCCTGAAAGTCTCTCGTCTGACGGTTAGATAAGCAGCAACGTGTGGAGTAAAACTCAGTGTGCGAGAACTCGTCCGAGAACTCTCTGAGATCTGAGAGAGCGTACTGCTTTACCTGGGAGAGCGGCGCCGACCATAGGTGAAGAGGCTGTTCGCTGAGGTGAGCGACGTGCAGCGAAGCCTCTATGACATCTCCGAGTTGGATGCCTGCGCCTCGAAGCGTTGGACGAGTTCCACCTAGGTACTACGGAAATCGTTAGCACTTATCCACTTTGAGCAGGAGTGACGGAACAGTCGAACTTGCTAGCTAGGAAAGTTCCGCTAGTTCAATGAACGTCACGCAGGTGGCAACTTTCGACCGTTCCATTGATCGATTTCAGAGTATTCATCGTATCGGGCCTGAGAAGGATCCTCCCGCAAGAAGCAGTATCAGCGTAGCTATACCATCTTTAGAACTGACCCGTTTGGACTCACTGGAGCCATGAATGAAGGACTGCTGAATCCCTTGGAATCAGAAGATCTTGATTACGGTGGACCATGCGTCACACAATTAGAACCGGTTGGCCACCCTTCAGGGTCCGGCCATTCGGGATACTCCCTGAACGTTGTGGAGCGTCGGCGACGCTAATCAGTCCAGTGCATAGTTGCTATCAGATCAGTAAAACTGCTATCATACAGTAATGAAGCAGATAATAACTCGAGTCGATGACGACTTAGCTGACGCACTTAGACAGCACGCCAGCCGAACAGGTGAATCCGTGAACTCTTATGTCAATCGACTACTGCGCGTGGCGGTGGTGGGACCAGGCACACCACGCCATGAATGGAAGGTGGCGGCGATCTCCAACGGTCGACTGATGTCACGCAAGAATCTGACTGGTAGAACTCGCAAACAGGCAAAGACGCCGGGCAGTAAAATCCACACACCCTCCGGCTATGCACGCAGTGCGGTGAGTGATGACCGTGATGATCGATGATCATCTTTGCGGATACGAGCGCTGTCGGGAGTGCCTACTTGGGAGACGAAGCCCACGGGCGTTGGGTCAGCGAGGTCATTCTTGATGGACCTGACCCAGTTGTGATTAGCGAGTTGACAGACGTGGAGTTTGCAAGTTTGCTTGTGCGCGCAAAGTCTGATAATCGTATCAACGCAAGCGAAATGGCCGAGTGTCTAGCAGCGTACAAGGAGCACACTTCTGACGACGGCCCGATCGGAGTTGTCCCGGTTACTCACGATGCGTTCAGCAGGGCGCAACAATTCGTTCTTCAGGTCTCAATTCGTACGCTCGATGCTCTGCACCTTGCTGCGGCGCAACTTTTAGCTGACACCAACGATGACGACGTAGTTGTTCTGACTCTCGATCACCGACAAGCGGCCGCAGCGCAGGCACTTGGATTGACCTTGTATGAAGGGCCTGTCAAATAGTTGTCCCCGGTTCGCGCATTTCAATTTGGTGGAGGTAACGGGACTCGAACCCACGAAACCTCTTGACTGCCAGGCGGCTCTTTAGCTACCATGCGTTATCAGGATTTGTCGTAATATACCGTCTGACGTGCTCAGGTGTCGAGTGAGCTTACCACGCGGGTTGCTCGATATCTCCCCGTGTTGCGTCTTCTGTGACCAAAATGTGACCTGAAATTGGAAATCAAGTACATTCTTGCCGGGGCACGACCTAATGCAAAAGGCGCCTCTACTTCGTGACACGCGAGCCGTCAAGATAGGCACCACTGACACTACAAATCTCGCTGTGATGCAACGATCGATCGTTGCTTATGACCGCTGCGGAAGCAGCCTAACTAATGTGTCTACGTTTTCTGGGGAACCTCAATGTCGGATGGTGGACGTGGTACCGATGCAGGGAGAATCCCACGGCGTTCTTCTATCGTATGAAATCACCGGCGTCGGTACACGTCGACTCGATGTTCTATCCTCACGATGTGAATAACGGTATTCTCCTCTATGAACTGGTAGATGACCCAGTAGGCCCCCGGCGTGCTGAGTAGTACCCCGTTAGTTCGCGCCCGAGAGGCTTTCCCACACGACGTGGCTCGTCACGAAGAGGCCCAGTGCAGAATTCCCAGACAGCGAGTGCGACAGGGAGGGGTAGCTCGTGTTCGAGAGCCCGTCGGTCAGCGCCCGAAACTCGTAGCCCGTAGGCATCGCTCACGCCGTGTCGGTCTCGTGCCGACGGCGCTCCTCCATCAAGCGAGCCATGTCCTCACCGGTTGTGAACTCACCACGAGCTAGCTCGGCCTCCGCTTCGCGAATCGCAATGAGAGCCAGTGGGTCGGAGAGTACATCGAGCGTTTCCTCTAGTGCTGCAAGGTCTTTTGGTGAAATGAGTACGGCTGCAGGGTGGCCGTGCTTGGTGATCGTGACGCGAGAATGGATATGGAGGAACACAACCAACCTCCAAGTGATACTCCCTGGGGCAGGTGATCAGAAAGCTTGTTGAGAGAGACAAGATGTTAGCGAAGGTAAAACTGTTCCCGACCGAGGGATTCTCCCAAACTCGAAAGCTGAAAAGCTGCAGGTACCCCTTCGGCTCCTGGGGTATGACCCCGTCTTTGGCTACCGAGACGACTAACTTGGCATACAAGGTGGCTACGGCGGAGCGATCATGGTGGAGGGGACGTTCTATTGTCCATACATGTACCCTGACCTCATCAAGGCGACGGTGAGCTATCGGGAGACGCCCAAATCCACCGATAACCTTGAGCAATGCCGGACACTGCAAATTGAACACAAGAAGTTCAGCTTGCGTGCAACACAGGCTCCAGACCCATCTGGAGCGGTCCGTCTCTACTGCCCTGCGCGCGGCCCGAGCCCGACGGTGAACTGTCCGTATAAGCCTCGTCGTGTGAAGAATCCACTGCTCCCGACCGTGGTGGTACCCTTCCTACCCACTGCTAAAGCGCAGATCTGTGTGCAGGACACCGTGACCTTTCCTGTCGAGGCAATTGCGAAGTACGGACAGTACTTGGACCATGGATCTGACAGGTGGCACGAAGTCTTCACCGCAAGACGACAGACCATCGAGTCCGTCAACGCCTATCTTAAAGACGAGGCCAACGAAGGTTTAGGAGCACCCGGGCGACGTCGGGTACGAGGTATTGCGGCTGCGCAGTTCTTTGCATCGCTTCTTGCGGGATCAGCCAACATCCGAAAGATCCAGAAGTTCTACAGTGGAGCTATCACCACACCACAAGGTCGAGTTGGCGTGCTGGTGAAATCGCCAGCACCTCGCAAACGCCACACGTCACACCGGAGCCGTTCGGTTCAGCACAGCACTCTGAGGAACGGAACCAAACCCCTCACGTCTCTCTCACCACCATGACCTGAGACGCTGACGCACACCACATGATGGCCGACTGTGGAACCCTCGCGGTTCCACGTCGGCCATGTGTTGTTTTTGGTTCCACGATCTGACTTTTTAAGACCCAGAGCCCATTTCTGAGCACCATTTCTGTATTTGTGCTCCTCAGGACCCCTAACGCAGGCAGTTGTGTCGCTCTGAGGAGTGAGATCCATCGGTAATACGGAGTGGGCGAAGGGGGACTTGAACCCCCACATCCTTTCAGATACAGGAACCTGAATCCTGCGCGTCTACCAATTCCGCCATTCGCCCGGCCCTTATAAGTTAGCGCCTCAGCAGGGGTGAGTCAGCTATATTGGCTACTCAGCCGAATTGCCGAGGTGGGGGCTAGGGTTGTGGTGTGGGCCTAGAAGCTTTTGAGAGACGAGTAGAGGGCATTGTTGAGTCGATGTTTTCTCGAGCGGCCAAGCGGGGGGTCGAGCCGGTCGAATTGGGACGTCGCATGGTTCGAGAGGCCGAGCGGGCTAAGAAGCTCTCGGTCAATGCTGAACTAATCCCTAACGTTTTCGGATTTCATCTTTCACCTGCAGACTTCCTCGAGCTACAGCCCATCGCGAACGATGTGTTAGCCGAGCTACGAAAGTTACTTGCAGAAACTGCGAGCGAGCGGGGATACCGATTTGTTGGCCCAACGAACGTTGAGTTCGTAGAAGATCGAGGTCAGCGCAGTGGAGCGGTGTACGTAGAGAGTTCGTTCGTTGCCGGCGAGAGCCATGAACTGCGACCGACTTTGATGCTGCCGGAGGGCCAGAAGATCCGACTTGATGAGCACGAATTTACGATTGGTAGGCTCCCGAGCTGTTCACTCATTATCGATGATGCTAAAGTATCGAGGTCGCATGCGGTTGTGACTATTGTCGATGGAGTTGGTTATCTTCGAGACCTGTCATCGACAAATGGAACGTTCGTAAATGGGCAGAGAGTGACGAATGGGTTATCACTCAAACCTGGAGATGAAATACGAGTGGGAAGCTCCACGCTGACGTACTTACTTGAATAGGCCACTTTGCCACTACCGATACTCGAGTTATCCAAATATCTCCTCATCGGGATCATATGGCTCATCTTTTTTCGCATCGTACGTGCGATCTGGGTGGAAGTTCGCCTTCGAACAGAGTCGGCGGGTACTCCTCGAACGCAGCCCGGAGCGATGGAGGGCAATCCTGTTCGAATGACCGTAACGGAGCGAGGTGCTCCCTTGGTATCTGATGGGGGCGGTGGATCCACTCGGACTTCGGTCTCCACGCTCAAGCTTCGATGCAAGGAAGGGCCTTTTCAAGGCCAAGAGTTCGTCATCGATGGGCACGGTACGATCGGTAGGTCTCAAGATGCAACTATCTCTTTAGCGAGTGATTCGTTTGCTTCATCATTGCATGCTCGTATCTCCGTGGACGCACGTGGTGCCTATATTGAGGACCTCGGTTCTACAAACGGCACTCGCGTCAATCATGAGCTGATTCGAGGCTCTACTAGTCTCGCAGTTAATGACCTTATCTCCCTTGGGAAGAGCGTCTTTCAGGTTGTATCGCTATGAGACTCGAGTGGGGGATTTCAAGCGATCGCGGCTTGGTCCGGGGCCTCAACCAAGACTCCGTCATGGCCAATGGCTCCGTCTTCGCCGTTGCCGATGGGATGGGTGGTCACGTTGGGGGCGAGATTGCTTCTCGTATTGCAATCGATCAGATCGAAGCGCATGAGAAGGATCAGGCGAGTGGCTGGTTCGATAGCGTCTTCGCCGATGCCAATGCCGCTATCTTGCGTGAGGCACAGCGAGCGTCCGAGCTGCACGGTATGGGCACTACCCTTACCGCTGCGTATTTTCACGGAAGTGAGGAGGAGCCGTTTTTTACGGTCCAAAGTATTGGGGACTCTCGCGCTTATCTCTGGACCGAGGGCATACTTCACCAGATAACGGACGACCACACGTATGTGCGAGAACTCATTCGCAACGGTTCGATCTCTGAAGACGAAGGCCTCCACCACAGGGGAAGACATATCCTGACGAGGGCCCTTGGGCGGGAAGAGTCACTTGAGGTCGATACCTTTACGGTGAGAGTACAAGGTGGAGATAGGTTGTTGCTCTGTTCTGACGGGCTGTATAACCACGTGACCGACTCAACTCTTGGATCGATCCTGGGTTCAGATCTATCGGGCCAAGAGATGGCGGATAAGCTCGTGAATCTCGCGAATGAAGATGGCGGCAGCGACAACATCTCAGTCATTGTCGTTCGAATCTTCTCTGACGGGGAAGGTGAAGGGCTGCATCGCCGATCCGCTCAGCATCTTCTTGGGGAGTCCGGCGGTCGTTCCGAGCCGACCTCGAGTGGCGTTAGCGGTAAGGTTCGCGTCAATCCAATCGCTCGGGGACCGGTGTTGGCCTCGATTCCCAGACCGCTCGATCGTAAGGTGGTTGGTGGTCGAGCCAAGATCGTGACCGTTCGAGTGGTCTCCTTCATGACCGTTCTCCTTCTGTTTGCCCTTGCGGTTGGACTGCTCGTCAACGACTACGCACACCATGCATACTTCGTGGATATCAAAGGCGATCATGTGGTGATCTACCAGGGCCATCCCGGCGGAGTGTTATGGTTTCAACCAAAATTGGTAGTGACCACTGCCCTGAGAACCTCGTCGTTGAATCAAGCTCAGGTCAGCGTTCTGAGAGCTAAGGTCGAAGAGCCAACGCTCGCAGCGGCCCAGACCTACCTGCGCAATTTGAAGCACGACCTTTCGCTTGAGAAGAAGGCAAAGACGGTAACAACACCGTCGACGACCTCGACCACTTCGACGACGCTTGCGTCGTCTTCATCGACAACGACTGGATCAGGTTGATGCGCCGTCGGATGTTCAGTGTTGCGGTAATGCTGCTCGTTGCCTTTGGGATCCTCTTTTTCCAGCTCAATAACTTGCAGATCGTGCAGGCCAAGAAGTTAGCGACCGCACCGGGTAACTCTCGGGCGATAACGAGCATCTTCTCGTTGCCGAGGGGGCCGATCGTGACCTCAGACGGTGCTGTCATGGCTGAGACAGTTCCTGCGAAAAACGTCTATCACTATCAGCGGATCTATCCAGCTGGATCGCTCTACGCAACCGTAACCGGCTACGATTCTATCATTTACGGACAGTCCGGGATTGAGGCCGCCTACAACTCCTACCTGCAAGGACATCAACGAGCAATCAGGTCCTTCTCTGATCTCTTTAAGTCCAAGATGGTCACCGATACTGTGGTCACGACGATCAATTCGACCCTACAGAAGGTGGCAACTACGGCTCTTGGATCGCTCCACGGTGCGGTCGTGGCAATCGATCCAACCTCTGGATCGATTGAGGCTTTGGTTTCCACCCCTAGTTATAATCCGGCTCCACTCGCATCGCCGAGCGGGACGGTGGAGCACCAGGCTTGGACGAGCGATATAGCCGGCTCGACGCCCCCACTGCAAGATATTGCGATCTCGCGTGCTTATCCGCCGGGATCTACCTTCAAAATCGTTACTACCTCCGCCGTGTATGACCACGATCCATCACTTGCGACGAAGAACTACCCAGTAGCTACCCAGATTGCGCTACCGCTGACCACTCATAAGCTCCATAACTACGCCTATGAACCCTGCGGTGGAACGATGCCCGTTCTCCTCCAGGTCTCCTGTGACACGGGCTACGCTCAAATTGGCCTCTCCTTAGGAGCGTCGAATCTCGCTACCGAGGCCAATGCATTTGGATTTAACTCCACGCCTCCGCTCGACATCTCTGGTGCTGCGGCATCGAGCTTCCCTCCGGTCTCGTTCTTCAACCAGAACCTACCGCAGCTCGCCTTCTCCGCTATTGGACAGGGAAACGTCAGTGCGACTCCGCTCCAGATGGCATTGGTTGCATCGGCAATCGCTGATCATGGGACGATCATGACCCCACATCTTCTCTCTCATATCATTGGATCACAGGGTCAGATCGTTACGAGTTACCAGGCGCATCCATGGAAGGTCGCTACGTCACCGGAGACTGCTGCGCAGGTGACCACGCTCATGGAAGGGGTTGTGAACGGTGGAACGGCTCAAGATATTGCTATCCCTGGAGTCAAAATTGCCGCAAAGACCGGTACTGCGCAGTTTAACTTGGGTACCACGTCTACTTCGACGGGTCAATCTGATAACTGGATGATTGCCTTTGCACCCGCTCAGGCACCGCAGATAGCCGTTGCCGTCGTGGTGCCGGCACAGAGCGGTCTGAGCGCAAATCCGACAGGTGCTGCATACGCAGGTCCTATTGTCAAAGCCGTTCTACAAGCGGCACTTGGTTTAAAGTAGAGAGGCCGAGCTATGGATACAGTTTCAGACAGAGCTTATGGTTCTCGGTATGAACCGATCGAGAAGATCGCGCGCGGTGGGATGGCCGATGTCTATCGAGCTCGCGATACCTTGTTGGATCGACCGGTGGCGCTGAAGGTGCTCTTCCCCGAGCTCAGCGTCAATGATGCGTTTGTGGAGCGGTTTCGGCGAGAGGCTCAGGCGGCCGCCAATCTCTCCCAGTCGAATATTGTCTCTGTCTTCGATTGGGGTCGGGATCACGGCACATACTTCATCGTTATGGAGCTTGTGACGGGATCGACCCTTGCTCAGAGGATTCGTGCCGCAGCACCACTCCCAGTAGCTGAGGTCGCGTCGGTCGGCGCAGACGTGGCAGGAGCGCTGGCGTTTGCTCATCGGCACGGTGTGGTGCATCGAGATATCAAGCCTTCGAACGTGTTGATTACAACCGAGGGCGATGTGAAGGTCGCTGACTTTGGTATCGCGCGCGCTGTCACCTCCGAGGGAGACCTAACTCAGACCGGTTCGGTCCTCGGCACTGCTTCGTATATCTCACCGGAGCAAGCCCAGGGTGGGAGTCTGGATGGTCGCAGCGACGTGTACTCACTTGGGATCGTCATGTACGAGATGGCGACGGGAGTGCCGCCTTTCACGGGAGACTCTCCACTGGCAATAGCCTTCAAGCACGTCAAGGACCCGTTGCCACTGCCAAGCTCGATTGAGCCCTCGATCCCATCGGATCTCGAGGCGGTGATCGTCCGATGTCTTGCGAAGGACCCAAACGATCGTTACGGAACCGCCAGCGATCTACGAGCGGATCTCTTGCGCTTTAGTCAGGGCCGGGCGGTTGAGGCAGCGATACTCGCCGACCGTACTGCGGTGCGGGTCCCCCCTCAGTATCGTGATCTGGCCGCCGATCCCACGGTTGCGATTCCGCTTAGTACGACTGAGGAGCCGACGAAGGGTTCTCGTAGAGGTTGGATTGTAGCGCTGGTGGTTGCGGTCATCGTAGCGGCAATCGCAGGTTTCGTCCTGGTCGGCTCGGCAACTGGACTCTTCTCTACGGCGACCGCCACGACGGCCGCTCCGCAGCTCGTCTCGGTTCCCTCTGTGACCGGCCTCAGTCAATCCAGTGCGATTCACAATCTCAATCGACTTGGCCTGAAACATCAGGTTCATAGTGTTCGTAACTCGGCGAAGTCTGGAACGGTAGTCGGTCAGAATCCTCAGTCAGGTACGTCGCTGAAGAAAGGATCATCGGTGACCTTGACGGTCTCGTCGGGGCCATCGCTCGTCTCGGTGCCGAAGGTAACACAGGAGAACATCTCGGTCGCCGAGAATACGCTCTTGAGTCTCGGCTTCAATGTAACCACGAACTACGTCTCGAACTCCAAGGCCTCTTCTGGAACAGTTATTGCACAGTCTCCGCCTTCAGGGACATCACAGCCCGCAAGGTCGACGATTACGTTGACGGTCTCAAACGGACCGACAACGGTCCAGGTACCGAACGTGGTCGGTGATCTCATCTCCCAGGCTGCCAATACGCTCTCCTCGAATCACCTGACCGTTGGTACGGTGACATCGAAGGCCTCATCTCAGCCGGCTAATACCGTGCTGTCACAGAGCCCAGCGGCCCAGGGGCTGGTTCCAGTCAACACCAGCGTCAATCTCGTGATATCGAGTGGAACCTCGGCGACTACGACCTCAACCACGCAGCCAACGACGAGCTCGACTACGACCTCAACCACGCAGCCAACGACGAGCTCGACTACGACCTCAACCACGCAGCCGGGGCCACCAGGGCCACCAGGGGGATGACGAGGGCCGGTCGATGAACGCTCAGTCTCTACTGACGCAGAGACCAGGAGTCGCTAGCTCGCCGTATCTCGGTCTCGGCGATCTGGATAGCCGAGGAGGAAGTTCTGGATCATCTGATGACCGTGTTCGCTCAAGATGGACTCGGGGTGAAACTGGGTCGACTCGATCAGGTACCGGCGATGGCGCAGGCCCATCACTTCGCCGTCTTCACTCGTAGCACTGACCTCAAGATCGGGGGAGAGTGAGCTTGGGTTAACGACTAGGGAGTGGTATCTCGTGGCGATAGATGGGCTAGGTACCGTTGAGAAAACTCCCGTACCGTCGTGGCGAATGGTGGAGGTCTTGCCGTGCATGACTGTCGTTGCCGCTTCGACGTGAGCTCCGTAGGCGAACCCTAGGCACTGGAGTCCAAGACAGACGCCGAGGGTTGGAACATCGCAACAGACGGTCTTTAGGAGCTCCACCGCTAGCGTCGCATCGCGTGGATGTCCTGGTCCTGGTGAGAGGAGGATGCGGTCTGGTTGCAGGTCCTTGACTTGGGAGGCGGTGATTGCATCGCTGCGATAGACGATGGGATCGCCACCGAGCTCGCCGATGTACTGAACTAAGTTGTAGACGAACGAATCGAAATTGTCGATCACGACGACTCTAGTCATGGATCTCTACCTTTGGGTCTTGGATCGGTGTGTGCTCAACTACGCTAGCTAATGCAATGAAGAGTCGAACCTCAACCAAGAAAAAGACTGCCGGTCAGGTGGCTCGCCCAAAGCCTGGTCGTTACACCGCTCCGAATCGAGCAGCCCATAGACCTAGCCCGAAGTGGCTTGCGTACGTGATGTTTAGTGCTCTTGGCCTTGGCGCTCTGGTCATCATCGTGAACTTCATGGCGGTTCTACCCGGTGGGGAGTCCAGCTGGTACCTCATAGGCGGAATCGGGCTTCTTGCCATTGGATTTTGGACGGCGACCAAGTATCGCTGAACGACTATCGACAGAGCTACACCTGGTCGCCGTCTCTCTCGGCTGTGTTTAGCCAAGTCTCTCGATAATCGTTGCATTGGCGAGCCCGCCACCCTCGCACATGGTCTGTAAGCCGTAGCGTCCACCGGTTCGCTCGAGTTCACAGAGGAGCGTAGCGAGCAGTTTTGTTCCTGAGGCTCCAAGCGGATGTCCGAGGGCGATTGCGCCACCGTTGACATTGACCTTCGACATATCTGGGTGAAGCTCCTTCTCCCACGCTAAGACGACCGATGCAAAGGCCTCATTGATCTCGACGAGGTCGATATCGGAGAGTGTGAGACCTGCCTTGGCAAGGACTTTGTGCGTTGCTGGAATCGGCCCAGTGAGCATCGTGATGGGGTCGACGCCGGCGAGTGCAAAGGCGTGGAAACGTGCGCGCGGCGTGAGGCCTAGCTCCTTGGCTTTCGTTGCACTCATGATGAGCGTGGCGGAGGCACCATCGGTGATCTGAGAGGAGTTTCCAGCCGTGACACACCCATTCTCCCGGAAGGCGGGCTTGAGCGTGCTCAGAACCTCGATCGTTGTGCCAGGACGTACGCCTTCATCGCTGTTGAGCTGCTCGCTCGTTCTATTCCCATCGTCATCGATAATGGGCACGCCGATGATCTCTCGATCAAAGCGACCTTCTGCCTGTGCCTTTGCGGCCCTCATCTGGCTCTCGTAGCCGAAGCTGTCGAGATCTTCTCGGGAGAGTCCCCACTGCTCGGCGATCATCTCGGCGGATACCCCTTGCCCAACGAGTCCACCACGGTCGTGGTAGCGCTTGAAGACCTCCGGTCCGAAGGGTTTGCCCAACCCCGGAACTACGGAGGACCCCATTGGAGTGCGACTCATTACCTCGACTCCGCCGGCAATGACGATGTCGTGAACTCCTGACATGACGGCCTGGGCAGCGAAGGCAGCTGCCTGCTGAGACGAGCCACACTGGCGGTCTATCGTCGTTGCGCAGACGGACTCGGGGAAACCTGCGGCGAGTACGGCGTTCCTTGCGACATTGATACCTTGCTCGCCTACTTGCATCACGCATCCCATGATGACATCTTCAATGAGCGCAGGATCGAGATCGTTTCGCTCGACGAGAGCCTTGAGCGTCTCGGCCGAGAGGTCGGCAGCGTGCCAGTTTCGAAGTGACCCGTTACGCTTGCCACCTGCGGTCCGGACGGCATCGACGATGACTGCTTCAACCACTGTGGTCCCTTCTTTCTGTAAACGTTCGTCAGGGCCCGATGGCCCGGTTATTCGTCATGTTAGCAAAGCTTTGCGACCTCTCACGGTCGCCTCTCTCACTGCGGACTTGAACCTACGAGGAGTTCGGTCGTCGTAAAGTTCGTGACGTCAATGAGCCCGAGATCGGTGAGACGGAGCTCGGGTATGACGGAGAGGCCGAGGAAGCTCAGTTGCATAAAAGGGTCTTCAAGGGTGACTCCGAGGCTGCTTGCGGCCGCAAGTGCAGCTTCGAGATCGTGAGCTGTCTCCTGGGCAGACTTTGTGCTCATGAGCCCCGCTATTGGGAGCGCTACGAGCGCAAGCACCTTCCCATTGTGACAGACGACCTGTCCGCCGCCAACGCTCGCGAGGGTGTTGGCGGCGAGTGCCATGTCTTCAAGGTCCGCCTCTGACTCCATCCCACCGACGACCATGAGGTTGTGCGCATCGTGAGCGACGGTAGAGGCGAGAGCTCCGCGACGGAGCCCGAAGCCTTCGACGAGACCGAGACCGATGCGACCGGTTGCCCGATGGCGTTCGATCACGCTCAGTCGTGCGAGCGAACCGGGAGCACAAGAGCTGGGAGTTCTCGTCATCGACTTGGTGACGAGGGTGCGCTCGGTGACCCCAATGACTCGCATCGCTTGATCGACAGGGGCCCCAAGATCAAAATCTGAGGATTCAATGGAACGTTTGAGATGGACGCTGTCCATCATCCACGATGGTGGAGTGCTCGGTTGCACGGTTCCTTCGACGATCTCGCCGTTGCGGGCAACGACTACTCCTCTTTGGAGAACGACCTCTGGCTCAAAGCTCTCCAGTGAGCGAAAGACCACGACGTCGGCTTGGTGGCCTGGTCCGAGAGATCCAAGATGATGAAGTCCGTGGTAGTCAGCTGGGTTGAGCGTCGCCATGACCAAGGCGTCTTCCACGGTGATTCCAGCGCTGACAGCCACTCGTAAGCAGTCGTTCATGTGGCCCTGTGCGAGGAGCAACGTTGGTTCGCGGTCGTCACTGCAGAGAGCGGCACGGGAGGTTCCGTGATCGATGATCGACGGAGCGAGATCAGAGATGTTCTGTGATGCCGAACCCTGTCGCAGGAATATCCACATTCCCTTCTGACGTTTTTCGTGAGCTTCTGCAAGATCGGAGCATTCATGGTCAGACTCGACCCCAGCGCTGAGGTAGGCATCGAGTTGTGTCCCTCGTACACCTGGTGCGTGGCCGTCGACTCGAGTGGCGCCAGCCACAGCGATCTTTGCTAGCACTTCCGGATCTGCGTTAATGACGCCAGGGTAGTTCATGACCTCTGCAACGCCGATAACCGAGTCCATCTCGAGGAGTGCGGCGATCTCCTGCGCTCCGATCGTCGCACCGGGGCTTTCGTACTGCGAAGCTGGAACACACGACGAGGCGCAGATGCCGAAGGTGAATGGTAGCTCTGAGGTCGCCCGT
>JAJYZP010000019.1:14910-33558 GCA_021799875.1 Actinomycetes bacterium
ACCACTCCGGGCACGCCAAAGACGTTCGCTAGCTCATGGGGGTCGGCTGCAATGGCCGTGGTGCCTCGAGGTAGTACCACCTTGACGAACTCGTCGGCCCAGAGCTTTGTAGACTCAATGTGCATATGGGCGTCGATAAAGCCGGGCGTCAGCTTGCAGCCGGTGACGTCGATCTCTTGCAAGGCGGGTCGATTACCCCAGCCAACGATGATGCCATCTTTAATTGCGAGGTCTTGGCGAATCCACTCCTTCGTTGTCGTGGAAAAGATCTCGCCACCTTTGAGTAGGAGGTCGACCTCCTCGTCGCCGCGTGCGGCAGAGATCTGTCGACTGGTTCCCCGAATTTTTGCCATAGGACCAGGTTACTCTGCGGTCTTGGTACTCGGTGGCTCCCAACTCGTTAGTCAGGTATGGCTATGAGATTCCGAGATAGGGGTAACCCTGGCGTTGAGCCTTCCTGAGATGTCTGAACATGAAGCACAACGCTCTTGTATCACTCCCCAGCGTTGGAGGGCGCCAAAGATCGTGCAACCGGCGCAGATGCCGAGGATGGACTCGAGCGCTGCGAAGAGTCCGAGTAGCGCAAGAACGGTCTCTGCGATCCCCCAGGACCCTGCGAGCGCGAAGACGGTTGCGGTGCTAGAGAAGACGAGACCAATGCACTGAGCGAAGCGTTTTGGTGCTCCGGGGACCAAGCTGCCCGCGCCGAGACGTGGTGCGACGACACGAACCGCAAACTGGCCAAGTGGCGAGAAGCGTGGTCCACTGAGGGCACGTACTAAGAAGCCGTAGACCAAGAGTCCAAGTGCAACAGGGTTGTGGGTGGTCTCGACGATGAGGACGAGGATGACCACGCCGCCAGCGACGACACGAGCGGCATTGCTGTTGACCATAGTTGGGAACGAGATTAACTTCGAGGATTGCATAATCCTGACTAGATTAGTCGGCTTTTACCACGCTTCAGTGCGAACTTGAAGTGATGGAGCGGGATCACCACACAACTCGGTAGGCCGACAACCTCCTTAGCCATCACCTATCGTGGGAGTGGGCGTGAAGGTCGTTCGGCGCACGCTGGCGGTCCGAGATGACCTCTTGGCAGAGAGGATGTTGTAATGGAGTTTGAAGAACGAGTTCAGATGACGGAGAGAGAAACGCGTCGTGGACCTCAAAGGATTGGATTTATCGGGCTTGGGCTCATGGGGAGACCAATGGCGATCAATCTTCGTAAGGCAGGCTTTGAGGTCTCGGTCTGGTCTCGGTCTCAGGCTCCCGTGCACGAGCTCGTTCAACACGGCGCGCACGCAGCTACTTCGCTGCACGATCTCATGTCTTTCGCTGACTGTGTGATCTTGATGCTACCAACGCCGGCCGTTACCTCAGAGGTGGTCTTTGGGGACGGGGGTATCTTGGAGTTTGCAAGTCCTGGCCAGTATCTCATTGACATGGGTACCGAGACGCCCGAGCTTGCTCGTCAGATTGCTCAAGAAGGCCGTGCAAAGGGAGTGAAGGTTCTTGATGCCCCGGTTTCAGGGGGCGACGTTGGTGCAATAGCGGGGACCCTCTCGATTATGGTCGGCGGTGAATCGAACGATGTCGAGGACTGTCGGATGGTGCTTGAGGCAATGGGGCGTTCAATCTTTCACGTCGGTCGTGCAGGGGCCGGTCAGACCGTGAAGGCAGTGAATCAGATCATGGTTGCGGGCGTTTTGGCGACCGTTGCAGAGGGCATGGTCCTCCTTGAGCAGGCGGACGTCGAGATTGACGAGGCGCTTGGCGCTCTCGGCGGTGGTAGGGCCGGTTCGGCAGTTCTATCGGCAAAGGCTAAGCAGATGCTCGATAAGCAGTATGAACCCGGTTTTCGGGTAGAGCTGCACCTCAAGGATCTCGATATCGTCTCAAGCTTTGCCCGAGCGTCCAAGGTATCTCTCCCGGTCACTGCGCTGGTGACGGAGCTCTTCCGCTCGGTAGCGGTCTCTGGGGGATCCATGCTCGATCACAGCGCGATCGTCGAGGCCATACGGTCGCTTCGAACGCTGAGCTTCTCCGATAACGATACCCAGTCGTAGGGTTCGGGTCTGGGTCTCTCACCGGTAGCGATGAGAGACCCTCAAGCTTCCGCAAGCTCGACAAAGGAGAACTTCGTTGCCGCTGCGTTGCGGTCGAGATGGAGAGTGAGATAGCGGATCGGGGAAGGTTGAGCCGGTCTGCTCGTAGCCGTTGCCGAGACGATGAGATATGGTTCGGTCGCTCGGTGGCTAAAGAGATAGGTTGAGTACGGTAAGGTTGAAACCGAGGAGGGAACAATGCAGTCTTCCCAATCATTTCGTGGTATGCGAGATATTCTCCCTGGAGAGGTTGAGCGACGCTCGCATTTTCTCGATACCATTCGGACCGTCTACTCGTCGCATGGGTTCCACGAGATTGAGACTCCGATCGTTGACTCGCTCGAGATACTAGAGAACTCTGGTGGTGGTGAGAACGAAAAGTTGATCTTTAAACTCCTCAAGCGAGGAGAGAAGCTACAGCTCACCGATGATACCTCTCCAGATGATCTGGTCGATGGAGGTCTGCGCTTCGATCTGACTGTGCCGCTCTGTCGGTTCTATGCAGAGAACGCCGTTCGGCTTCCGAAACCGTTTCGATCGCTGCAGATAGGTCAGGTCTTCCGTGCTGAGAGGCCCCAGAAGGGTCGATACCGTCAATTTCTGCAGGCCGATATCGATATCATCGGCGACTCGACCGCTCTCTCAGAGATCGAGTTGTTGATCGCATCTGGTCACGCGCTGCATCGTCTTGGACTTGAGAGTTTTGAGGTTCGCCTCAACGATCGCCGAGCGCTCGAACAGATTCTTCTCAAACAAGGTGTGGGAATCGACCAGATCATCGGTGTGATGGTCGCACTTGACAAGCTCGACAAGAGCTCCCCTGAGCAGGTTGTGAAGGAGATCATTGCGCGTGGCGTCGATCCAGGTGTAGCCGAGTCCCTTCTTGAAGCCCTCGGACGAGCGAGCGGCCAACACGTGGTGGATGAGCTAGCGAACGCTGGGGCCGAGGAAGCGATTCTCTCCAACCTCGAGGAGATTGTATCGAAGGTACGTGGCTCGATCCATGGAATGGGGGTTCGTATCGACCCACTCTGCGTTCGGGGCCTCGGGTACTATACCTCTACTGTCTTTGAGTACTCTTCTCCCAAGTGGGGGTCGTCGATTGCCGGTGGTGGTCGTTACGATTCGATGATGTCTCGATTTGGCCTGGACCAGCCAGCGTGCGGAGTTTCGCTCGGTTTCGAGAGGATTCACGCAGTACTAGCAGGAACAGAGGGCACGGCGGGATCGAGCTCTCGACGCAACCTGTACCTTCTTTTTGATCAGACCGAGCAGCTCGGCGAAGCTCTCGCCGCAGCTCGGGAGTATCGTAAGTCCGGCTTTAGCGTGATTTTGGTCTCTCACCGCCATGGCGGACGGTCCCCGATGAAGCGTTTGGCGAGCGAGGCCGAAGAGCTACGTCGGCAAGGAGCGCAGGGCGAGTACTGGTTTTTACAGCTCGGAACTGACGCTGAGCCGCGCCTTCTCATGCATGGTTGACGTCGCGATCGTATGGAGCTAGGTGGCGGGCTCCAGCGGACTGCCAACCGATCGATGGCTCTGGATAGGGAGCGCGCACGGAGCGAGGCATCGGTGGTGCCTGTTCACGCCGAGTTTGCAAGAAGCGTCAGGCCGATATCTTGTGAGCGGCTCGACCTTGTAGCCGGTCGGTGAACTCAGCTTCGCACGCTTGACTGACCGGCTCGCATCACTGCAGAGCAACCAGTGGTCTGATCCACCATACGTACGGAGTCGAGGTCTGCTCGTGGCCCGAGACGGCGCAGGCGGTTGGACCCATGGCCCTCATCTACCCCATCTGGTCGACGACGATAGTGGCGGGGCTCTTTCGGTCGAATCACAGTTGTGGCGTGAAACCAGGTTTGGCGGTGGACTCGAGAGATAAATCAGCTTGAAACACGAGGCGAACTCGGGTCCGAAGCGTCGACTATGTGAACAGCGGAGGGAGTGGGATTCGAACCCACGGGGTTTGGGCCCAACGGTTTTCAAGACCGTCGCATTTGTCCGCTCTGCCATCCCTCCCGGCCAGGTTATTGTACTCGGTTACTGTGCTGACGGAGCTGCGTTATCCACTCGATGGTGGTATCGAGACCCTCAAGCGCTGCCGACGCCGATGTTGCGAGATCGCTCGTAGAGATCCGCTCTGAGGCGGGATAGGAGCCGAGGAACTTGATCCTGTTGCTCTCCTGTACGAGTTCTCGTAAGCACTCGATAATGACGGGGTCGGTGACGTGTCCTTCAAAGTCGATGACGAAGCAGTACTCCCCGATGACTCGTTTGGTCGGTCGAGACTCGAGCTTGGTGAGATTGAGGGATCGCCGAGCAAAAGATTCGACGATACCCATGAGGGATCCCGGTCGATCAGCGAGCTGGAAGCAGACGATAGAGGTTTTATCGTTACCACTCGGCTCGGGAATAGTGTCGCGAGCGAGCAAAACGAACCTCGTCTGGTTGTTAGAGAAGTCTTCGATATCTCGCGCAAGGATTTTCAGTCCATGGAGACTCGCATTCGTCAGAGGTGCAATTGCAGCACAGGATGGATCACCTCGCTCGGCTACAAACTCTGCAGCTTGAGCGGTCGAGTTCGTCGCAACTACTTCGATGTCGGTGAAGGTCTGAGCCAGGAAGTTTCGGCACTGAGCCGAAGCGTGGGGATAGGAGTAGATGGTTGTGACCTCTGAGAGCGAGGCCGTTTCGAGACCGAGAAGCTGTTGATGGATCGGCAGAACAACCTCTCGCTGGATGAGGAAGCTGTAGTTGAAGATGAGCGAGTCGAGATTTGGTAGAACCGTACCTTCGATCGAGTTCTCAATCGCTACGAATCCTCGGTCGATAGCGTTGCTCTGTAGGGCATCGAAGATCTCAGAGAACGAACCGTAGGGTACGAGTTCATGGGAGCGAAGATCGACCTGTGTCAAAAGCGCCTCCTCGGAGAAGGTTCCTCGAGGACCCAGGTATCCAACGTGCTGCACGACTTGACGGCGGCTCATCCTGATAGGTTACGGAGCCCATAGAGCGATCCTGCTGGTTATCTGGTTCGGTAGGCTGAGAGCGTGCATAGCGAAAAGACTCTCCCAGTCGGTGATTTTGCCCTCGTTGACGGCGGACGACGCGGTCGAATTGGACAGAGCGAGGCTATCTACGCCCCGGGAAAGACCGTCTCCGAGGTCGTTGGGATCGCGAGTTCGATGCTTGCCCGGGTCGAGGGAGCGCTCCTGGTGACCAGGGTCAATGATGAGCTCGCGCAAGCGTTGGTGGCTCACTTTGGTGACGAGGCAGACTTCTCTCTTGAACCTGACCTCACGGTTGCGAGCCCGTATCGCACCGTGACGCTTCGACGAGAATGCTCGCTCGAACAACACTGTTCAATCTTGACTGCAGGCACCTCTGACTTGCGTGTTGCTTGGGAGTGTCGGGCCGTGCTGCGCGCGTATGGGGTGTCCGTCGACTTGATCAGTGATGTTGGAGTAGCCGGGCTAGAGCGTACCCTCGATGCGGTCGATCAGCTCGGTGAGACCGATATCGTGATCGTCGTAGCAGGCATGGAGGGAGCTCTTGCGTCGGTGATCGGTGGTCTAGTATCGCAGCCCGTGATTGCGGTACCCACGTCAACGGGATATGGAAGCTCGTTCGACGGAATCACGGCGCTCTTGGCCATGTCTGCCAGCTGCGCCCAAGGTGTCTCGGTCGTTGGAATCGATAACGGTTTTGGTGCCGCGTCGGCCGCACTTCGAATCTGTCGAAGCTTGCAAGGTGTTCGCCACCGTTGACGAGCATGAACGTCCTCCGTCTTAATGGCGCCGGCGGAATCTCCGGCGACATGTTCCTCTCTCTTGTGTTCAGCCTCGGCCTTGAGCCAGATCGGTTGCAGGCCTGCCTTGGCGCGGTCGTACCCTTTCCTTTCTCGTTTGTGCTGACGCCGCAGCGGAGATCTTCGGTGGCGGTTAAGACTGTGACCGTCGTCGGCGGCGATCGCTCCATGACGCTTGCGGAGATGAGAGAGTGTGCTTCGAGTGAGGTGTTGAGTCCTCAGGTACGATCCCTCTACCTCGACGCCCTCGATCTTCTTGGAGAGGCCGAGGCACGAGTTCACGGTGCTGGGGAAGCGGCGCTCCATGAGTTGGGGACGCTCGATACGGTAGTGGACCTCCTTGGGGCCTTCATCGCTTTAGAGCTGCTTGAGGTATCGATGCTCAGCGTTACCGACGTGGCGCTTGGAAGCGGTGTGGTCACCATGGCGCATGGGGCGTTACCCAATCCAGGCCCGGCCGTAGCGATGATCTTTACGAACTCGCAGCGGATACGGGTGACCTTTCGCCCTGAGGAGTTCGAATGGACAACGCCGACCGGAGCCTCGTTGCTCGTGGCCCTCGATCGAGCCGGGATGGTGACCCAGGAGCTCTCGTCGTTCTCGGTCGCTTCGGTTGGCTACGGTGCCGGTGAACGAGAGAATCCGATTGGACCGAACCTTCTTCAGGGCCTCTTGGGCAGCGTGCCCGTCTCGAACGTCTTGGTGCGAGAAGTCGCGGTCCTGAGCGTTCACCTCGATGATCTCAGTGGTGAACTCTTGGGGGGTCTCGTGGATGAGGCTCACAACCGTGGAGCGCTCGACGCGTGGATCTCTATGGTCATCGGGAAGAAGGGTCGGCCGGGATATGAGGTCACGATCCTTGCGTCAACTGAGATGGAAGAGGAGCTGGTTCAGTGGCTGCACCGTCGAACCGCGTCGCCAGGTCTTCGCTACCGACGAGAGCAACGCAGTGTTGTCGACGCTCAGATGCGAAGGTCTGAGTTCGAGGGTCGAGAGATTCGTTTGAAGTCAACCATCTACGGTGAGAAGCCAGAGTTTGAGGATCTCAAGGCCGCAGCCGATGCGCTCGGATTGAGCGTCGTAGAGCTGCACCGACGACTACAAGTGCGTGACCTTCGTTGAGTGTGAGAGCTCGGCTACGACCAGCATGAGGATCGTCTCGGGGTAGGGTCACTATGGGCTCGAGGAGCGTTCGTACGTTGCTTTTCATGATCGAAGATCAGCGTCTGGTCGATGCAGCGCTTCGGTCGGGAGCACAGTGGCAAGAAGGTTGAGAACGAAGAGAGGGAATGGCATGGAGTTTCGTCAGTTAGGCACCAGTGGGCTCACGGTATCAGTAGTTGGTCTAGGGTGCAATAATTTTGGTGCGAGGTGTGACTACGATCGATCCCGTGAGGTGCTCTTTGAAGCACTCGATAGTGGAATCAACCTCTTCGATACGGCCGATATTTATGGAGGGAAAGGCACCTCGGAGACCTTCATGGGGAAGATCCTCAAAGGTCGTAGAGACGAGTTCGTCTTAGCAACCAAGTTCGGTATGGATATGGGCACCGGTGACGTAGCTCGGGGCTCTCGGAGATACATCATGAAGGCCGTAGAAGCTTCTCTCACGCGTCTCGACACCGACTATATCGACCTCTATCAGCTGCACGCACCCGATGAAAAGACGCCGGTCGAGGAGACGCTGCAGGCTCTCAGCGATCTGGTGCATCAAGGCAAGGTCCGCTACATCGGTTCTTCAAACTTTGCTGGTTGGCAGGTTGCCGATGCAGACCACCTTGCACGAGAGATTGGCTCAGAGCGATTTATCTCGGCCCAGAACTACTACAACCTTCTCCATCGAGACGTTGAGCTCGATCTCTTGCCAGCCGCTCGCCACTTCGGGGTCGGGGTTCTACCCTTCTTCCCATTAGAGTCGGGGCTCCTGACCGGCAAGTTCCACCGTAATGAACCAGCCGTGAGTGGAACTCGTCTAGCTAGTCGCCCGGAGTTGTTGGAGAAGACGAACTTCGATCTTCTCGAGGCGCTTGAAAAGGTGGCGCGCGAGGCCGGAATGGAGCTCTTAGATCTTGCTTTCGGCTACCTGACCTTTCATCCAGAGGTCTCTTCGGTGATCGCTGGTGCTACCTCAGCTGAGCAAGTACGCCGTAACGTAGCAACGCTCGAGCACGCTGTTGACGCTCCGCTCGTGGCAAAAGTTGAGGAAGCAATGGCTCCTTGGTCCCACCTTCGCCGACCGGGTCACGTCGTACAAGGCTGACTTTCCTCGGTGGTGTCGGGTTGATAGGCTCTCACCACGTGACTGTGAGTGAGACACCTACCTTCAGTGATCGCATTAATAGTCCGACGGCCGCTGCGCGGGGGCTGTTGTGGCGTAGATAGAGCAGTTTGACTGCTCTCTTCGGTCTTGGGGACGGTAGCGGCGAAAGTTGAAACTGACTGGCGTTGGATGGAGTGGGAAGAGAGTTCGGAGGTAAGCATGATTGATCCAGAGGTCGAAGCACTACTGGCAATGTTGAACTCCCAAAGTGGGGACGAGCCTGTTTCGTTGGCGCAGCTTGGCGTAGAGGGAGCACGCGCCTCTCTGGCCTCGATCTCTGAGCTCGATCGTGCAACGAGGCCTGAAGTCGATCGAGTCGAAGACCGATCTATGACCGTCGATGGCCGAGAGGTAGGACTGCGAATCTACTGGCCGTTGGAGGCCTCTGCGTGTAGTGGCATTACGGTATTTTTTCACGGCGGAGGCTTTGCTCTTGGGAGCATCGAGACTCATGATGCTCTCGCTCGCTCGTTGGCACGGCAGTCAGCGAGCGTCGTCGTATCGGTGGAGTATGCACTTTCGCCGGAGCATAAGTTTCCGCGTGCGGTTGAGGAGTGCTACCAAGCGTTGCTCTACGCTGCCGAGCATCGTGACGAGCTCTTAGGTCGGAGTGGTGGACGAATTGCTGTTGCAGGCGATAGCGCCGGAGGAAACCTTGCTGCGGTCACAAGCGTGTTGGCGCGCGACCGCAAGGGACCCGATCTAGCGCTTCAAGCGCTGCTCTATCCGGTCGTTGATGGCCGCAACGACTATCCCTCGGCGCTTGAAAATGCTGAGGGATACTTTCTGACGCTGGCAGATATGGTCTGGTTCGGTGAGCTCTATCTCAATGACCCGAGCGAGATCGAGGACCCACGATTCTCTGTGATCTCGACACCGGACCTAGGCGGACTCGCTCCGGCAGTGGTCGTCGTGGCGGGCTACGATCCACTTCGGGATCAGGGTGTGGCCTACGCTGATCGACTAGCCGCTGCTGGTACGCCGGTCGAACTCTGGCGCTACGACTCGATGATTCACGGTTTCGCCTCAATGGAACTCTTCTTGTCGGCTGGTCGAGAGGTCGTTACGAGAGTGAGCGCTGCGCTTCGTCAGTCCTTTGGCGGGTAGACCCGCCGGAGGCGTGGTGAGAAGCGATACGTACCGATCTGTGCGTCGAGTCACGTGTTTGTCGAGGTGTCTCCGCAGCGTCTGGGGTTGATACTAGGAATTGGGGTGTGGGCCGTGCGGTTGGCTCTGCTTTACTTTCTCGCACGCTTCCGCCTGCGAGCGGGTCTCATCTGCGGCGCCATAGAAACTGTAGGAGCAGCTCCGTCTTTTCGGTTCACAACTCTCCTCGGGAGTTCGTCTCGGGCGGCGAACTCTAGCATGTTTGCAAGACCGGTAGGAGTGGGAGAGCTCGAGCATTTGCTTGCGAATGGCTCCACAGATGTCTTGCGGAGCGGCCCATCGATGCGGTAGCCACGAGTGGTCTTCTAAAGATTTTATCGCTGTTTACCATGTTGTCATGGATTTGGAACCCTGGTGGCCTAGAACGTAGTCAAGGGTATTTGGACGGTTCTAGTTGCGAGTCGGTCCTGTACCTCAGGTTTTGACGTTACGAATGGTACGAGAGTCTTCACCCCGGTTATGCCACCGACTCCCCCAGGTCGGACGCCGCACCGAGCGCCCCTCCGGTGCGGCGAAGGCATAATCTTTGTATCGACAGAGTCGTTGGCTGCAAGGCGTGGGGAGAGGAACGATGGGTGAAACGGTGAGTACTGTGCTCGAAACCATCGTGCGAGGCTCACGTCTGCAACGTGGATCGGTGAGTGATTTCTTCGGCCTCCAATATGGGCCCCCCGAACCGCTTCTCGTCCGACGTGACCTCCTGTCTGAAGATGGCGACGGGCAGGCATCGAAGGATGTGACGGGACTCCAGCGAGACCACGGTGGAGTGAGTCTTTTCCGATTTGTCCACCTCACGGACGTACAGTTCGCAGATGTAAAATCGCCCACTCGGTTCGAGTTCGTCAACCGCTTTGCGGGAGAGGAGGAGTTCGCCCTTTTTATCCCTGGCCATCGACCACAGGAGCTTCTTGTTGCCTCTGCACTGTGTGCGATGACGTCGTCCATCAATGCTCTCGGGCCCTCAGACCGGACGGGCAGAGCTCTCGATCTCGTAATTACTACGGGCGATTTGATCGATAATGCGCAAGAGAACGAGCTTGCTACGGTGGTGAACATCTTGAGCGGTGGAGAGGTTCGGGTGAATACCGGTCTCGTCGATGACCGATCGTTGGTCCAGGTAGCTCCATTTGGCGACGAGTGGTACTGGCATCCAGAGACTGGGGAAGATCTCTACAGCACGGCGAGAGGTTATCCAGTCGTTCCCAATCTGATCACCGAAGCGTTGCGAGACACCGTCTCGACCGGCCTATCGATACCGTGGCTCGCTTGTAATGGGAATCACGAAGTATTGGTTGGAGGGATGGGTCGGGTGACCCGTGGAGTGCGTGAGCTGACCACCGGTAGCCGGAAGGCAGTGATGGCTCCGAGCTCGGTGACGCTCGGCGCTAGCGATGAGTTTCACGTGTCGCCGGAGCGTTTTCTCTCGATGGCGCCTTTTCGTAGGGTTCCCTCCGACCAGGCGCGCCAGCATCTCGATCTTCGCGGTGTGATAGCGAGATACCGTAGTGCTCCCGGCCTACCGGTAGGTCACGGATTTACCGAGGAGAATGTGGCGGAGGGAAGGGCCTACTACGTCTTCGACCCCGTTGCAGGTGTGCGAGTTCTCGCGCTCGACACCGCACACAGTGGAGGAGGTGCGAGGGGCTTTGTGGATCTCGCTCAGATGCGGTGGTTGGAACGAGAGCTCGAGGTTGCTGCGACGTCTGGTCGGTACGTTGTGGTGATCTCGCATCACCCTTCGACAGAGATCGAGGAGGCGGCGATCGGATCGGACGAGGTTGGTGTCTCTGCCGAAGAGCTCATTGCACTGTTGGCAACCTCCCCCAATGTTGTTCTTTGGCTGAATGGTCATACTCATCGAAATCGGGTCCTTGCGCACCGTGATCCCTTGGTACCTGGATCTGGTCTCTGGGAGGTTACGTCTTCATCGATAGCGGATTGGCCCTGTCAAGTTAGGGCGATCGAGCTCGTTGACTGTGAGGATCGCCTCGAGATCGTGTGTGAGATGATCGATCACGGTGCGCCGCTTGTCCCCAGAGGGGTAGAAACTGTTTTTGATCTCGCTTCATGGCATCGCTTGATCGCCTCCAACTCTGGACCGAGCGATGCGTTAGAGCGAAAACGTGGAAGCCTCCTCGATCGCAACGTTCGTCTCGTCGTGCCGCGCAGAGCGTCAGCTAGGTAGTGGAGCAGTAGCGCTCGAGAGTTCGTCCCTGGCTCGATTCTCGGAGAGAATTGCTCAGGATTGGCCCGAGTATCGTGCTATCGGTATTGGAGGACGAACTAGTGTCTGTGTCGAGGTCGTGCAAGTTACCAGCTAGATCTTCATTGCCGCTGCGTTGCTCGTGACTCCGGCCGCTTTCGCTGAGACCGTGTCGGTGAGCGACTCGGTTCGTGTTTTGCCCTCGTTCGTTGCGGCCGGTGCGCGCAACCGACTGAGAGCCGTTGCGCTCAAGGGTCTTTGGTATCACGAACCTTGCAGCGGTGATGTGTTTGTCGACGGGACTTGGTGGGAGATCACCGTAGCTCGGCAGTGCGGTCGGCGCCCTGTGGTCCTACCTTCTAGCGAAGAGGGTGGGCAGAGGGATCTGGCAGGCATGGATTGGCGTATCCCTCTGTGGAGCGGCCTGTACTGTTCTAACGACGAGTGGGCGCGTTTGGAGGAGTAGTCTCGACAGCGGAGACCGAGCGAAGCGAAGTTGAGAGATCAGGTGCGGCCCCGGAGAGCTCGTGGTGCAGATGCAAGCTTGAGTGATCTAGGCCCCTCGGGAACCTTGTCTTTGCTGTTCTGTGGTGAGCTGGTTTGTGGTGAGCTATGAGGAGCCATCTCGGTCGGAACAGTGATAGTGGTGTGCTGGAGAGATTGACGCAGGAAGGTGTGGTAGCAGTGGCGACAGAGATGGGACCTCTCAGCGGCCGTAAGGCGGTTGTGACGGGAAGCGCGCATGGAATCGGGACCGCGATCGCAGACCGTTTAGAGAGCGAAGGTGCAGACGTGCAGCGGATCGACAAGGAGGACGTTGACCTCACCGATGCCGAGGCGGTGGCTGCGTACTTTGTTGAGCTCGGATCGGTGGATATCTTGGTCAATAACGCGGGAGGCGTCGTTGGGCAAGTTCATCATCCGATCGACGAGATCACCATTGAAAGCTGGCGTGCGGTGGTTGATGCCAATCTGACGAGCACCTTTCTCTGCACGAGAGCAGTAGCTCGCTCCATGAAGTCGCAGCGTTGGGGTCGAATCGTCAATATCAGTTCCGGAGCCGGTCGTAGCGTGAGTCTGACCGGAATTCAGGCATATGCATCCTCCAAGGCTGCGCAGATCGGCTTCACCCGACAGATGGCACACGAACTCGGTCCATTCGGAGTAACGGTGAACGCAATTGCTCCGGGATTCATTCTCTCAAATCCCTCGACGCAGGCACAGTGGGAGAGCTACGGAGCGGAGGGTCAGCAGCGACTCGTCGAAGGAATTGCACTGCGTCGACTCGGCTCGGCAGTTGATATAGCAAATGGGGTGTACTTCTTTGTGTCCGATGCGGCGAGTTGGATCACGGGCCAGACGATCTCCATCGACGGAGGTCACTCCCTCTTCTGAGGTTGCGTTGTAGAGAGTCTGTGGCGAGCGAATTGGATCGGTGTATCCCTACGGCCTCCTCGGTCTTGTCTGTTCGAAGCTTCGCCGCCACCGCCTCCGGTGCGTCTGAGCTCTTGGAGGAGGCTCGCTCTGGGGATCGGCAGTGTGCTGGCGGAGCTGTCGTCTCGTGCGAACACCGTAGGGTCGTTTACTGTCGTTGTCCGTTGGGACCTGCCAGCGTCCTCGCTGTGTTGAACTGGCGATGCATGGGGATAGGCGGCAGTGATAACTGGTAGCGATAACCGGTGATGGTAGGTCGGGCCCGCGAGCAACGTTCGGTACCGCTCCGTGGAGTCGAGTTATCGTCTTCGGTCTATCGTGTTGAGCTGCGCTCAACACTGTGTTGTGCCTCCCTATCCTGAGAGGGCTCCAACACATAGACGCTGGGCAAGTACTGGAGCGGCAGCTAGTGGGAGCTCCACTGCGAGTTCAGAGCCAGCGATGCCGTAGTGGTTCCGACCGTGGAACGGTACTCGTCACTCTGAAGCCTCTAGGGTCTGTTCGAGAATTTGAGCAACTGACAAGAGTGTGGAGTCTGAGCCGCGGGGCGAGGAGAGTTGAAGGCCCACGGGTAAGCCGGCCGCGGTTAGACCACACGGCAACGAGATTGCTGGCGCACCGGTGAGATTGTAGGTTTGGGTGAAGAGCCCTTCCAGCGCACCCTCGGGCGTATCCATCTCTGGTGTTGTCGTCGGGGCAACGAACGGTGCGACAGCAGAGATGAGCACATCCACACCGCGGTAGAGAGCGTCGTTCGCAGCGAGCAGACTTGCTCGACGCTGAGACGCTTCGTTGTAGCGATCCGTTGTGATACCTGAACCCATGAGAAGTAGGCGTCGTGTGGCTTCGCCGAAGTGCTCTGGCTCGGTGCTCAGTCGTTCTCGATGTACCTGGTACGCCTCGTAGCAGAAGATGTCCTCAAAGGTGCGGTCGATCTCCTCCATTGGACCGGTCTCCACCTCGGAGATTGCGAAACCTCTCGATCGAAGGCGCTCCGTTGCTGACTTGAGCACCGAGGCGACGTCAGGGTTAATAGCGCTGTGGGTCAACCGGGAGGTGAGGAGCCCAATGCGTAGTGGTCCACTGAAGGGAGCGCATGTGATTCCCGTGAGTGCGGAGAAGACCTTGCTGACAGCGTCAATCGTTGATCCGAGGACTCCGAGATGATCGAGCGTTGGGGCGAGAGCGGTAGCACCACTGAGCGAGAGCAGCCCATGCGTTGGTTTGAAGCCAACGATGCCGCAGTAGTGTGCGGGAAGTCGGATCGAGCCGCCGGTGTCCGTACCAAGTGCAACGGGGCAGACGTGACTTGCCACGACTGCTGCTGACCCACCGCTCGAACCACCAGCAGTCTTGGTGAGGTCTAGTGGATTCATTGTTTCTGGTAGTTCAGGATGGAGTGCTCCAGCTGCATACTCGAGCAGTGCCGTCGTAGCGAAGATGTCGGCCCCGGCCTGACGTAAGGTAGTGATGACGGGAGCATCGCTGCGGGCTGGCTCCCCCCGCATATCAATGCTGTTGCCGTTTCCACGAGGGAGTCCTTCGATATCGATAATGTCTTTGACCGCAATGGCCACTCCAACCAACGGTCCGCTGAGACTTCGTTTCGGTGCGGAGATGATGCGTACGATGGCGTTGGTTTCAGGTGGTAGTGCAAGCGCGCGTTGGTACGTGGCGAGGAGCTCTAAGTTTGCTACCTCACAAGTTCGCTCTTGACGCTCGATCGCTTGAATCATCTCCCCGACCAGGGTCGTGAGAGGACCCTTGAGATCGTGGAGAATGCCATCAACTTCGGTCTTACGTCGCCGAACCATCAGGTCGCGGTAGACCCCGCTACGGGCCTTGGCACTTCGTTCGTTGAAGAGGGCGAGTCGATCGAGTGAACCCTCGAGATCATCGGGATCGAAACCATCGAAGCTCTCAGGTCGAACCGGTGCCTGTTCGAGGACCTCGCGTGCCAAAGCGAGCATGAGCGGTCGCCACTTCGGATCTCGGAGAGTCTCTGCAATGGTGAGATCGGAGACGGCGCCTGCGAAGAGCATTGCGCCGTAGGCCTCCTTTGACCAGAGATATCCCAAAATGTTGTCGGTGGGGGTGGCGTAGGGTAGAGCAGCACAGAGCTCTCGGACCCTCTCTGAATCGGTGGTCCCTTGGAGCTCGCCGATCCGAAAGGTGGCGACGTTTCCTTGCATAATCACCCCGGGACGGAGGTAGTCAGCGCCGAAGTTGACGAACCCTACCAGGACGCGGTCGATCCCGACTGCGTCGATGAGCGATGCGGCAGTGAGTCCGTTCTGGGTGGAGAGGACGTAGCCATCTGGAGCCAATCGCTCTTCTATGAGTGCAGCTGCTGTGGCGGTGTGGTGACTTTTCACCGCAATGAGTGCGTGTTCGATGGTATCGGGCAGGTCGTCAGGCGTGACCGCCGGTGCCGACACGGTAAAGGTCTCGGTAGGGGCTTCAATGGTGAGCCCGTGTGTGTTGATAGCCTCGACGTGAGCAGCGTCGATATCACAGAAGAGCACGTCGTGACCGTTGCGGACCATGTATGCTCCGAGGGTCCCACCGATTGCTCCGGCTCCAATGATCGTTATTTTCAAGATTCTACGACCCTATCTCTATCGTGCAGTGGTGTGACTTACACATTTGTACTCTGCTGTAACTCTAGTCACTAAAGTCGGATCGAGATCGAGCGAACTCTTGCGGACCGGTCTGAAGAGCACCGTACGCTTCGTAAGGGCGCACGTAGGTACGCCAAACCTACTACAGCGTGTAACTCCTGAGTGACTGGCTCGCTCGTCATTTGAGGTTGTTGCACCGTCGAGAGCTGGTCAGCCACACATCGAAGTGAGACGTCTCATGGGCATCATGGACACAGAGGAAGGTACTTCGGTCGAGGAAAACCTGTTAACGATCCAGGAGCCCCTGGTCGCTACCTTCAGCTGCGTTGATCTGCGTGTAGGTCGCTCTCTTCGAGCGAGAAGAGTTGCCAGTTGACCACGAGTCCAATGGTGCGGCGAACCCCTTTAAGCCAGTGCGAAGCTTGGTGTGAGCGGGGGAGCGGGACTCAATACGGACATCGGACTAGCTCTGGAGATACGTGTGCTGTGACTCTGCGCACAGAACTTAGGAACTTGTGTGTTGTTGTCGATAAAGTAGAAGGAGAGGTAGTAGCTCGTCTAACTCATGGGCTCGTCACGAGCTTCGTTTCGTGCGACTACGACGCCTTTATGCTGAGTTAACTCTCACAGCGCACGAGCGGAATGACTCTGCGCAGTGCCGCACTTCATGGGCGAAGGCATTGCGTGCTTAGGGTGTCTTGGTGGCGACGCAACTTCTTTGGGGATGAGTGGCGGTTGGTCCGTGGGGAGCCGAAACGTAGCGGGAGCTATCGAAACGTGGAAGAGATCGAGAGGGACGTGAGCGAAGGGGTGGAGAGCAGCGGGCTCGGGAGAGTTCGATTACTGCAGTTAAGGAGGCCGGCGGAGCGTCTGCTGGCTAGCTCGTCGATGGTATCAGCTGGATTTGCGCTCTCGGCGGTCTTTGTTTCGTTGTTCTTCTATGTGACGAGCGGCAGCGTGCTAGAGGTCGCTCTCTACGGATTAGGTCGATATCTCGGACTCATCGTCATGTCGGGCGTGATCGTGGAGCTCTTCCCCGCATGGACTCCAAGACGTCTCTTTCGAGTTGGTCTGGTGCTGACGGCGCTGTTCTACGCTCTACTGATCGTGCTCGGCAAGAACGTAGGTCCCCTTGCCTTTCCGTTGGGTCTGCTCAATGGTGCGGCGGGCGGGACGTACTGGTTTGGCAACAACACGCTCATCTATGACGTAGTAGATCGTCCTGAGCGTAGCCACTACTACGGTCTGAGTTTTGCCTCCATGAGCACCCTAAACGTTGTGATGCCACTCTTTGCCGGAGTTCTTATCGAGCGGATCGGAGGAGAGAAGGGATTCCTCGTTGTCTTTGCCGCTGCGCTTTTGAGTTTTCTTGGAGGATGGTGGATCTCGAGGAGGCTCGATTCCGAGCACGGCGTGGGTGGGGTCTCGACGATTGAAGCACTGAAGTTACCGCTGCGACAAGCGGGCTGGGGTCGTGCTTGGATTGCGATGGCCTTTCACGGTTTTAAACAGGCCGGCGCAGATCTGGGCATGATCATTTTGGTTGCTCTCGTTGCCCACTCCACAACTTCTCAAGGAACCTTCGCTTCACTTGCATCGATAGCCGGCGTGGGAAGTTCGGTACTTGCAGGGCGAATCCGACCCTCGTGGCGAGGTCGGTGCATGTGGATCGGTGCAGGGGGCTATACAGCTGCAGTCGTTCTGTTGATCGTTGGATCTGGACTGCCGATTCTGCTCGTGTACGGATTCTCCGCCGGGCTTTTGTATCCAGGCCTGATGGTTCCCCTCTCCAGCGTTATGTTGGACGAGATCGACCATGATCGTGATGCAGCTCAACGACGTGGCGGCTACGTGCTCTCGAGAGAGATTGCAACGAATGCTGGGCGGATCGTAGCGATCGTGCTCTTGATCGCTCTCCTGCAGATCACCTCGGTAGCAGTGTCGATCATTGCTGTCATTGTGGTTGCCTCGATTCTCCAACTCGGAGCCGCCCATCTCGGAGCAACTTCGTATCGATATCGAGACCAGAGCCTGTTGCGAAGCTTCGAACTCTGGAATCGGAGGGGAGCATCGGATGTCGTGCAGTCGTAGGACTGCTCAGGCCTTGTTGAGATGGAGTAAGACCTCAAGAAGGCCGTGATTGGCCGTGGTTACGAACCCAGCGATCGAGGGGTTCGTGATGTGCCAATGTGCGAAGACGATGTTGAGGTCACTCAAAATATCGACGCTGTTGCCGACTCGCTCCGCTTTGAGGTCGAAGGTGACCTGATGTGTGACACCGTGAAGCGTTAGATTACCGGTAGCGGTGGCAGAGAGAGGTGCCGATGTCTTGGGAAGTGAACTCAGATGGATCGGCCGTGTGAGGACGAAGGTGGCCGTAGGGTAGTTCACCACGTCCATGATCCTGATGTCGAACTGGGCGTTCCTCTGTGCTTGGTTGCTCTTGATACTGCCGACGTTGACGCTGAAGTGTGCCGCCGAGATCGTCTTGCCGCTGATCGTAGCGCTGCCTGAGATTTGAGATCCTCGACCGACTGCGGTCGTGGACTGTCCGAAGAGAATCTCTTTGACTCGATACCCAACCGTCGATCCTTGGCCGACCTCCCACGTGCCGTTGGTTGCGCCGGAACCCAAGGCAGAGTTGCTTGTAGAGTGAGTGACGTTGGGAAGAGCGAGTCGAGCCTTTGGTGGCCCCTCGATGAAGTGGATAAAGACGTACGGACCGCCGACGAGGCCGATGAGAGCGACTGCGATCACACCGATGAGCCATTTTTTCCAGGAACGGTCTGTCTTCATTGCTGATCTCTACTTCTTTGCATCTTCTCTGCTGTGGCCCCACTCGAACCTTATCTACCTAACTTAGAGAGGTGAGCTTGGGAATCGCTGGTGACAAGCTGGGGAGAACGGGCGGAGGAGTGACGAGCGCCGCTCTCGCGGGCGGCGAGGATCACCCACTCCCTGGCTCTCGGAGGTCACGCTTGGGATCGTGC
>JAJYZP010000079.1 GCA_021799875.1 Actinomycetes bacterium
ACTTTTACGTCATTTCGATCTACGTTCTCGCAGGTGTAGCGGTCTCGGAGGTCGCCCTGTGGGCACCTCGACTCCTGGAGTTGATCCGCCAAAATCTCGGGGAGTTGACAGAATGGGACAACGAGTCGGAGCCTTCCGGCGGCTCGGTGAGTATTGCTCGCTTGCGGATCGGGAGCCACAGCTCAGCGTACCTACGACGGGACGCCCCGACCGATGAACTCTCGTCAACAGGTGAGCACCCGCGAGGAGATCGGGTTCGACAAGATCGACTCCATCGCCAGTCGAAGCTCATCGGGATAGTTGCCTTTGTGCTGATCATTGCGATCGGGGTCCTGCCGCCGCTGATCTCCTTACCGTCTTGGCTCTCCACCCACGTAACCCCATCGTTCGTTCCTCAGTGGGCGGCTTGGAACTACTCCGGCTATGAGGCAAAGCCTGGGTGGCCGGAGTATCAGAAGTTGATGTCGGCGATGTCCAGAGTCGGAAAGACCGATGGCTGTGGGCGTGCGATGTGGGAGTACAACTCAAACCAGAACGATTTCGGTACTCCGATGGCTCTGATGCTCCTCCCATATTGGACGAATAGCTGTATCGATTCGATGGAGGGTCTATTTTTCGAGTCTTCGGCGACGACTCCATACCACTTCTTAAACCAATCTGAACTCTCCGAAAGCCCCTCTGAGGCGATGGCTGGCCTTCCGTATGCCGGCTTGAACGTACCTCTTGGTGTCCGGCATCTTCAGCTGCTCGGGGTGCGATATTACATGGCATTTTCTCCTCAAGTAAAGGCCGCTGCATCGCAAGATCACGCCCTCAAGCTCATTAGCGTGGTGCCTGCAGTTGATCCCGGTGCAAGCGGGTCAGTGCTGGGTGATAGCTGGAACATCTATCAAGTGCTCGGTTCGCACCTGGTTACACCGCTTCGTCATGATCCGGTCGTCTGGAGCGGTCTGGGTGGGGGCAGCCCGAAGTGGTTGACCTACGCAACAGCATGGTATCAATCGCCATCATCGTGGTCGATCTTCCGAGCACAGGCAGGTCCTGCTTCGTGGCGACGTATTGCTCCGGGGGGTAGAGCACCATCTGAGCGAACGCTGCCAACAACGACGATCTCGAACGTTCGATCGACGAACTCTACCCTGAGTTTCTCCGTATCTCGGCTCGGTGTTCCCACTCTCGTCAAGATCTCTTACTTCCCGAATTGGCACGCTTCTGGCGCCGAGGGTCCCTATCGTGTAGCTCCAAATGAGATGGTTGTCGTCCCGACCTCGCATCACGTGGTGTTGCACTATGGCTCAACAGAGCTCGACAAGGTTGCGACCGTTCTCTCTGATGTGGTTTTCTTGGCCCTGATAGTCGTGGCGGTCGATCCGAGGCGATTGCAAAAGGCGGTCAGAGGTGTGCGCTCCCGACTCTAAGTTTGAGTAAGTGACTATCCTTGAACGGGCGTCACAACGTGATGGCGTCCCGATACGAACGTAGTGGTAGGTATGAACACAACGATTTTCAAGGCGTATGATGTGCGCGGGCTCGTGCCTGATGAGCTCGATAGTGAGTCGGCGAGAGCGATCGGTGCTGGGTTTGCTCGTTTTGTCGGTGGCGAGACTATCGTCGTCGGGCGCGATATGCGCTCTTCGAGTCTCGAGCTGTCCGAAGCCTTCATCGAGGGAGCTAATGCCGCAGGAGTCTCTGCCATCAGGATTGGTCTCTGTTCGACCGACCTGTTGTACTTTGCCTCGGGAAAGCTGAACTTGCCGGCTGTGATGTTTACTGCGTCGCACAATCCGGCTCAATACAACGGGATCAAGATGTGTCGAGCCTCCGCTGGCCCAATCTCTATGGACACCGGGCTCGCTGAGATCGCAGCTCTAGCGGAAGAGTTTCAGCGCACTCCGGCGAATCGTGGTGTCGCTCCAGTTCGTAACACGGACCGAGATATGCTCGGTGAGTACGTCGACCACGTCCGATCCTTCGTGGATCTTAGCGTGATGCGTCCCCTGCGTATCGTGGCTGACACTGCCAACGGTATGGGAGGGCTTGTTGTGCCCGCAGTCTTCGATGCGCTCGGCTTTGATCTCGATCTCATGTACGGAGATCTTGATGGTACGTTCCCCAATCACCCGGCGGATCCGATCCAGCCGGAGAACCTTGTCGATCTGAAGGCAAGAGTTCTGAGCCGAGGTGCTGACATCGGCCTTGCGTTCGATGGAGATGCGGATCGAGTCTTTTTGGTAGATGATGAGGCCGCTCCGGTATCGGGTTCCACGACAACTGCACTCGTGGCATCAGAGATGCTCCGACGGTACCCTGGCGCAACGATTCTCTATAATTTGATCTGTTCCAAGGCCGTTCCTGAGATTATCGCGGAGCTAGGCGGCGTGCCGATCAGGACTCGCGTCGGGCACTCTTTCATCAAGGCGACCATGGCGGAGTCTGGAGCTATCTTTGGAGGAGAGCACTCCGGTCACTACTACTTTCGAGATAACTATCGTGCCGATTCCGGTCTCATCGCTTCCATGTTTGTGCTCTCTGTCCTCTCGGGTACCTCAGATCGTCTCTCCCAAGTTCGAGTACCCTTCGAGCGTTACGCAGCCTCAGGAGAGGTCAACACCAAGGTGAAAGACGTTGCTTCGGTACTTGACTTCATTCAAAATGCCTATGGTGATCGTGCGAACATCGATCAGCTCGATGGGTTGACCGTTGACTTCGGTGACTGGTGGTTCAATGTTCGCCCGTCCAATACCGAGCCGCTCCTGCGTCTGAATCTAGAGGCGAAGAGCTCGAGCGAGGTGGCGGTTCGGGTGCACGAGGTCTTAGCGGTGATATCCAAGGCGGACGAAAAGACCATGCAGGGAGAGGAGTAGATTAATGGCGCTATCGCAGATTCTGCTTGAGGTGCTTGCATGCCCTCTTGACAAGGGTCCACTTCTCTATAGCGAGGAGGAGTCTTTTCTCTACAATCCGCGACTTAAGCGTAAGTATGGCATAGTAGATGACATACCAGTGCTGTTGGTTGAGGAGTCTGAAGTTGTAGACGATCGTGAGCACGAACGGCTTCTGTCACTCTTTCATCAATAGCTACGCAATGGGGCGTGAGCCCCTCTGGAAGGTCGGATTTCGATAGTTAGAAAGCGTCGTGGCTGTGATGGATATGGATGGTGTGCTCGACTCAATGTCGATGTGGGATGCAACGTTGGGGCTCCCGGAGCAGATTGAGCGGGCGGCAGAGTCCGCGATTGCTCTCGGAGGACTGCCGGTTCGTCAGGACATAGAGAATATTGCCGTCCTCGGCATGGGTGGTAGTGGAATCAGTGGTGATGTCCTTCTTGCGATAGCAGGTCCGTTTCTGGCGGTGCCAGTAGTCGTGATTAAGTCCTACACCATGCCGGCATTTGTTGGGCCAGAGACACTCCTCTTTGCAGCTTCATTCTCTGGTGACACCGAGGAGACACTCGAGGCAGTACAGATTGCGGTCGAACAGGGAGCCCAGGTTGTCATTGTGACGGGTGGAGGTGAGCTTGCGGCATTTGCCGAGCGCAACCATCTTCCGGTGATTCATGTTGACCGAGATATCCCTCAGCCGCGGGCGGCGTTCGGGGCGATGTCGATTCCTCCACTCGTAGTTCTCGAAGAGGTCGGCCTCTTCCCCGGTGCGACCCATTGGATAGATCTTGCCGTCGCTCAGCTCAAGCGACGTCGAGACCAGGTGCTTCTGAGCGGTTCTGAGCCTGCGGTTCTGGCGGAGAAGCTGGTGGAAACGGTGCCAGTCATAGCTTCCTCTGCCGCTCTTGGAGCGGTTGCTGGATTTCGCTGGAAGGCGCAGATCAACGAAAATACGAAGTCTCCAGCTTTTACTACGGTGCTGCCAGAGACGTGTCATAATGAGCTAACCGGCTGGGAAGAACGAACTGACTTGACGAAGTCATCGTTTTCTTGGGTTGCGCTCCGTCACGATGCGGAGCATCCCCAAGTCAGTAGGAGATTTGAGATCATGCGCGAGATGTTGGAGCCAAAGCTCGCCCATTTTCTGACCCAGCGAGCCGAGGGAGAAGGCGATCTTGCGCAGCTACTCGATCTTGTCCTCTTCGGCGATGTGGTGTCATTAGAGCTTGCGAAGCTCATGCGGATCGATCCGGGCCCAATTCCGGTTCTTGTCGACCTCAAGCAGCGCCTGAGGTCGGGCGAGTAGCGAGTCCTCACTAGCCTAAGTGAAACCTTTGCAGATGAGAAACGGTGGTTATGGTGGATTACGACATTGCTGATATCGCCCTTGCGGATCTAGGGCGACAGAGGGTTGCGTGGGCGGACGCAAATATGCCGGTTCTTGCGAGTATTCGCGAGCGCTTTCTGAAGGAACGCCCGCTTGAAGGGCTTAAGATCGCAGCTTGTCTCCATGTCACAACCGAGACCGCTAATCTTTTGCGGACCCTAAAGGCCGGTGGGGCTGAGGTCCGAGCGTGCGCATCAAATCCGCTCTCGACCCAAGATGATGTGGCTGCGACCCTTGTAAAGCACGAGGGCATTGCGACCTATGCCATACGAGGTGAGAGTTCAGAGGTCTACTACTCCCATATTGATGCACTCTTGGATTGGGAGCCGAGCGTGACGATGGATGATGGCTGTGACGTGGTATCGAGGCTTCATATGGAGCGACCAGAGCAGCTGAAGCAGATGATCGGTGGAACAGAAGAGACCACGACCGGCGTGATTCGACTGCGGGCAATGGAGTCAGCGAATGCCCTCGGTTACCCAGTGATAGCGGTCAACGACGCAAACACGAAGCATATGTTTGATAATCGCTACGGAACTGGGCAGTCCACGCTCGACGGAATCATTCGCGCAACTAACGTCCTGTTGGCAGGGAAGGTCGTAGTCGTTGCCGGCTACGGTTACTGCGGTAAAGGTGTCGCCTCTCGAGCGAGAGGAATGGGAGCGCAAGTGGTGGTCACTGAGATCGATCCACTGCCGGCTCTCGAGGCGGTCATGGACGGTTTTCGTGTGGAGCCCATGACGAAGGCTGCGGCAGAAGGTGACATCTTCATTACGGTTACTGGGAACCGAGACGTTCTTCGTACTGAGCACTTCAAGATGATGAAAGATGGAGCGATCCTAGCCAATTCGGGCCACTTCGATGTAGAGATCGATCTTGCTGGCCTCGCATCGCTTGCCGATGGAGAACGCAGAAGGCACGTTCGACCACAGGTCGAAGAGTACTTAGTTCCAACAGATCGCGGAGATTGTGCTGTACGAGTGGTAGCCGATGGACGACTAGTAAATCTTGGAGCTGCCGAGGGCCATCCAGCCTCAGTGATGGATATGAGTTTTGCAAATCAGGCTCTTGCAGTTGAGTGGCTGAAAGCGGAGAGCGCTTCCCTAGAGGCAAAGGTTTACGGTGTTCCGCGTGAGATTGACGACAGCGTCGCTCGGCTGAAGCTTGAATCAATGGGCGTTGAGCTCGATGTCTTGACCTCTGCACAGCAGGAGTACTTGGCATCTTGGACTATGGGGACGAAGTAAAGAGGGGTACGTTCCAACGCCTACGACCTGCGTAGCGCGCCGGCGTTGGAACTACGTGACGTCAAGAAGGCATGTAGCGACTTAGAGGAGGAACTGTGAAGGTTGACTTTCGACACAAGAACTGTCAGGTCGATGACTCGGTGAGACAGCTCGTTGTAGAGAGGCTTTCCCATTTGGGCCAATTCCTTGATGAACCGATCTCGGCCGAGACGTTTTTCGAGGAAACTTCAGTCAAGTCTGCTGATAACCGTATCGAGTGTGAGGTTACGATCAAGTCCCATGGTCACGTCGTACGAGCTCGAGCGACCGGTATGGAGAAGCTGCAGGCCTTTGACCGTACCGAAGATAAGTTGCGTCATCAGCTCGAACGTCTCAAGGGTAGGCTCGTTGCCCGCTCGCATCCTCATCATCGCACGGTAAAGGCCGATCTCGCTCCTAACGGCGAGTCAGACACTTCTATGATTGCTCGTTCGAAGAGTTTTGTAGTGGCGGAGCTGACACCAGATGAGGCAGCGTTCCAGATGGAGATGCTTTCGCACTCGTTCTTCCTCTTCCAGAACGTCGAAACTGGCCGATCTGCCGTGGTGTATCGACGTGATGATGGGTCGATCGGATTGATCGATACCGAAGACCCCGTTCTCTCCTAATGGTCGAAGGGTCGAACCGCGGAGCTGATGCTTGCAGGTGCCGAGACGCTTGATCAACTGAGTACTCGTGTCGATACCTTGATTGGTTCGTAGAGGAATCTGTAGATCATACGATCTACAGGGCGAGCTGAGACTCTGTATGCTATCGAACTCCGACAACGGACTACGCTGGGATGGGTATGGGTATTTTTGACAAGGTTCTACGGGCCGGCGAGGGTCGGAAGCTCAAAAGATTGAGCGAAATTGTGCCGCTCATCAACGATCTCGAAGGCGAGATGGAGGCTCTGAGCGACGAGGATCTCGCTCAGCAGACGGTCTTGTTCCGAAAAAGGCTGGCCGACGGAGAGACGCTCGATGACCTGCTTGTTGAGGCTTTCGCGGTTGTCCGAGAGGCCGCAAAGCGGACGATCGGGCAGCGGCACTACGACGTCCAGTTGATGGGTGGAATGGCGCTCCATTTTGGTTGGATTGCAGAGATGAAGACCGGAGAGGGAAAGACGCTCGTTTCTACCCTGCCGATCTATCTCAATGCTTTGGCCGAGGAAGGCGTACACGTTGTAACCACCAATGACTATCTCGTAAAGCGTGACTCTGAGTGGATGGGGCAGGTCTATCGATTTCTCGGGCTGAGTGTCGGTCGTGTTTCACCAGAGGTGAACGATGCGACGCTGAAGCGGGCTGCCTACGCTTGCGATATTACCTATGGTACGAATACCGAGTTTGGTTTTGACTATCTTCGAGACAATATGGCGAGATCCCTCGAAGAGAGGGTGCAGCGGTCCTACAACTTTGCAATTATCGACGAGGTTGACTCCATCTTGATCGACGAGGCTCGGACCCCGCTGATTATCTCTGGACCGTCAGAGGACACCCCGGAGCTCTACTATAAGTTCTCCGGGATCGTCCGGACGCTCCGTAACGGGGAGGATTACGACGTCGATGAAGAGAAGCGAACCGTTCTCCCCACAGAATCCGGTATCAATAAAGTTGAACGTGCGCTTGGAGTGGCCAACCTCTACGACCTCTCGTCGATTACCTATCTTCACCAGCTGACACAGGCCCTTAGGGCGAAGGAACTCTACCGTCGAGACAAGGACTACATCGTCGAGCGTGGCGAGGTTAAGATCGTCGATGAGTTCACCGGTCGGACACTCGAGGGTCGACGATGGTCTGAAGGTCTTCATCAGGCCGTTGAGGCGAAGGAGCGGGTCCGGATCAAAGAGGAGAACCATACCTGGGCCACGATTACTCTGCAGAACTACTTCCGCATGTACGACAAGCTAGCAGGTATGACCGGTACCGCGGAGACCGAGGCTGCTGAGTTTGCCAATACCTATGGACTGCAGGTCATCCCTATCCCGACGAATCGTCCGTTGCAAAGACACGATGGTTCGGACCTTATCTATAAGTCGGAGATGGCAAAGTTCCGTGCGGTCGTTGCCGATATAGAGAAGCGGCGTGAGATCGGACAACCGGTTCTGGTCGGAACGGCCTCCGTAGCAAAGTCAGAGCTTCTCTCGAGACTTTTGAGCGAGAAGGGTATTCCACATAACGTTTTGAACGCTAAGCAACACGAGCGAGAGGCTCACGTTGTGGCGCAGGCTGGTCGTAGTGGAGCCGTAACGGTAGCGACGAATATGGCCGGTCGAGGTGTCGACATTCTACTTGGCGGTAATCCGGAGGGCTTAGCCGAGCAGGAGATGCTGGCGAATAACCACTCACTTGAGACAGAAGAAGGCCGTGACTTCTACGCTCGCGCGCTTGCTCGAGCACGTATGGACTGCGAGGCCGATGGGGCTAAGGTTCGCGCGGCCGGGGGTCTCTACGTCTTAGGGTCAGAGCGTCACGAGAGTCGTCGCATTGACAATCAGCTTCGTGGTCGAGCAGGTCGACAAGGCGATCCCGGCGAATCGCGGTTTTTCCTCTCGCTTGAGGATGATCTCCTCCGCCTCTTTTCTGGGGGAGCGGTGAACTGGATGATGCAGAAGACCTTCCCAGACGACGATGCGATCGAGGCAAAAATGGTCAATAAGGCCATTGAGCGAGCTCAGACGACGGTTGAGGGTAAGAATGCCGAGATCCGCAAGGAGGTGCTCAAGTATGACGAGGTCCTCAATCAGCAGCGTAAAGTCATCTACGAGCGCCGACTTCAAGTTCTTCAAGGGGAGGACCTTGAAGAGCAGACTCTTGAGATCCTTAGTGACGTGCTGAGTAGCATCGTTGACCTGTACTGTGAGAGAGATTACGCGGAGGAGTGGGACCTCGAAGGGTTAGTCAAC
>JAJYZP010000080.1 GCA_021799875.1 Actinomycetes bacterium
AGAAGCGATGGTTTTAGAGCCGCGCACGGGAGCTCGATTGATCTCGCTTCATGCGTGGCACTCGCGAGGTCCCGGTGGGCTCGCACCTGCGGACGATTTGGAGATCCAACGATCGTCAATACGGCGAGATGCCATGGGGCGACGCTGGCGAGAGATTGGGCGTTGAGCCGGAGGGTCGATGACGCAAGGCACGGGATTCCTACTCACGAGCTCTCTTGGAACGTGTGTTGATCGTGTTGCGGTCAGGGGTGCGGAAAAGCCCCAAGGGGGCAGGTGAGCGTGCGGGTGACACCGTCAATGACTTGGATACCTTCGACGACCTGTCGGCCGAGCTCCTCGAGGGTTGGCTGCTCTAAGAGGGCAACGATATCGTACGGTCCCGTTACGGTATCCGCTCTGACGATGCCAGGAAGCCCTTGCATCTCGGTAACGACCTCTCCGACGCGTCCGAGGTCGGTTTGAATAAGAACATATGCTTGCAAAACTCTCCGATCAGGGTCGACTGGGACAGCGATCAGCTGCGTTCATCGCGCTGCGCCTAGCCTATTAGCTCAAGGGTTGTCTCGTGGTGAGAAGTTGACTTGATACACTGAATTACAGGCGAGTCCGTGGTACCTCGACCGGAAGGTAGTCGCAATCGTGGTTCCTAGCCAAGACATCAATGACGCTCGTCGAGTTTTCGATGCGCTTCAGCGCTGGCCCGTTTCGGTAGTGCTGCCTGCATGGACTAGATTTCGCTACGACTCCTCGAATGCCTTGGCTATCGTCGTTGAACACCTCGAAGCCCTCGAGAGCGAGTCGCCCGGTTACAGCGACCCCGAGACCTCGTACTTTGTCTTTAGCGCGCAGACCCTGCTCGGTTACGGTCGATGCTGCGGGAGTCGTTGTCGCCACTGTCCCTTTACAGCTCGTCGCGGTGACGAGCTAGCCCTCCTCCTCGGTTCGGCTACCGCTCGGTCGTAGGCGAGTGGTGGTAGCCGATCTTCGGTAGTGGCCTTGCATGAAAAGTTCGCAGGGATCGATCGTCGACGGTTACGCCAAGAAACTTTGGTTCCAAGAGCCCTGCAGCGTGAAAGTCATCTACGAGCTGCTTTGGATGAGAGGTCGTGAGGATGAGTTCGTAGTCGTCGCCACCAAAGAGAGCGTCGGCTTCGGTAGCGCCAGGTGCGATAGGCAGAGATTCCACTCTGAAGCCGAGCCCCGATGCATCCGCTAGTCGATGGAGGTCGAGGGCTAGTCCGTCGGAGATATCAATTCCAGAGCTGACCCCTGATCGAAGCGCCTGTTGTCCCTCTTTGATGCGCGCTTGTGGGCGGAGATGAGCTTGCAGGTCTTCTCGAGAGAGCAGGTCCGGTGATCCACCGGAGCGGAGGTGTCGAAGGCTGTGTGAAGATCGACCGAGAGGACCGGTGACAAAGATGCTCTGACCTGCTCGGGCACCGTCTCGTCGCAGGACGGAACTCGGGTCCACAAGGTGTCCAATAGCACAGACGGAGATACTGAGCTGGGCTGCGATAGAGAGGTCGCCACCGATAAGTCGGGTCTCATATTGCGAGCATGCGGTCGTAAGTCCGAGAAAGATCGCATCGAGGTCGCTGTAGGATGGACCTGCAACCGTTACGAGGACGCAGTCCGGTATAGCGCCCATGGCGGCGATATCGGAGATATTCGTGCTGATCGCTTTATAGCCGACATCGGAGTAACCGAAGTAGCGAAGCGAAAAGTGGACCTCCTCAACGATAACGTCGCTGCAGACGACCATATTGTTCGAGTTCCAGCTTACGACTGCACTGTCATCTCCGATGCCCACCTCGTGGGGTTGGAGACTGTCTCGTTGAGCGATCTGACGAAGGATCCCATCTGTTGCAGAGAGTTCATCCCAGGGCATGAGATGTTCGGAGAGATGGGTTTAGGAAGATTTCGAGATGGGTAGACATGGCGAATAAAACTTACTCGTATTCTAAATGAAGGATAACGATACGGCGCATTCTGAGGGGGCTTTGAATGCGTTGAGATTGGATGGAAAAAATGAGTCAGATGACGTCGAATACCCGTCTCCTGGATTGGGTCGAAGAGGTTCGTGAGCTCTGTGGTCCAGACGATGTTGTGTGGTGCGACGGATCCCAGGAGCAGTTCGATCTCTTGGCGGACAAGCTCGTAGCGGCCGGCACGCTGAAGAAGCTCAATCCAGCCAAGCGGCCAAACTCTTATTGGGCTCACTCCGACCCAAGAGACGTGGCGCGCGTCGAGAGTCGAACCTACATCTGTTCGCGTCTAGAAAGTGACGCAGGACCTACGAACAACTGGCGGAACCCCGAAGAGATGCGTAAGCACATGACCGAGCTCTACTCGGGTTCCATGGCGGGACGAACCCTCTACGTCGTACCGTTCTCTATGGGTCCTGTCGGTTCTCCATTCTCGATGATTGGCGTCGAGCTCACTGACTCGCCGTACGTGGTGCTCTCGATGTCGATTATGGCGGCCGTGGGCCAAGCGGTCTTAGACGAGCTCGGTGATCGAGGAGATTTCGTACCCTGTCTACACTCCGTCGGACAGCCGATCAAGCCTGGTGAGCAGGATGTTCCATGGCCCTGTGACCCAGACGAGACCGTGATAGCGCACTTTCCTGAGTCTCGGGAGATCTGGTCCTATGGTTCAGGCTACGGTGGCAATGCCTTGTTGGGGAAAAAGTGTTTAGCGCTTCGGATCGCCTCTGCAGTGGCTCGCGATGAAGGTTGGCTTGCGGAGCACATGTTGATCTTAAAGCTGACAAGCCCACGAGGTGAGGTGCACTACGTTGCGGGTGCCTTCCCATCGGCTTGCGGGAAGACGAATCTAGCCATGCTGGTACCTGCAGTAGGTGGCTGGAAGGTCGAGACGGTAGGTGACGATATCGCCTGGATGCGATTCGGTGAAGACGGTCGTCTTTGGGCGGTCAATCCCGAGGCCGGTTTCTTTGGTGTTGCGCCGGGAACGTCGCAGCGGACCAATCCCAACGCCTTGAAGACACTAACCAAGAACGTTATCTTTACGAATACTGCCCTGACGCACGATGATGACGTGTGGTGGGAGGGACTCACCGATGAGGTTCCAGAGGGTCTGACGACCTGGAAGGGTGAGGCCTATGATCCAGCGAGCGGCCCAGCAGCTCATCCCAATGCGCGCTTCACCGTTTCAGCAGCTCAAGCCCCTCAGATTGCTCAGGAGTGGCAGCGACCCGAAGGGGTGCCGATTTCGGCAATTCTTTTTGGCGGACGTCGTGCGTCGCTGATTCCTTTGGTGAGTGAGGCGCACTCCTGGGAGCATGGTGTCTTCCTCGGATCTATCGTTGCCTCTGAGACAACCGCAGCGGCGGAAGGATCCGTTGGTAATCTCCGTAGGGATCCCTTTGCCATGCTTCCCTTCTGTGGATACAACATGGGAGATTACTTTGCTCACTGGCTGGCGACCGGTGCACGAGCAGATGTCTCCAAGCTTCCCCGCATCTATCTGGTCAACTGGTTCCGAAAGGGAAGCGATGGGTCGTTTCTCTGGCCAGGTTTTGGTGACAACGCACGGGTCCTCGCGTGGATCGTTGACCGACTTGAAGGACGGGTAGGGGCAGTCGAGACGCCGTTCGGTCGGACACCGAAGCTAGCGGACCTCAACACTGATGGACTGTCCATTGAGCCATCGGCACTCGAGGAGCTCTGTAGCGTGGACCGTCGGCTTCTCGTCTCGGAGTGCGAATCGATCGAGGAGCACTTTTCAACCTTTGGAGACCATCTTCCGAAGGAGTTAGCGCATCAGCTTGATCAGTTAAGGGAACAGTTGCTCGAAGTGGTCGACTGATCGTTGTGTGACCGGGTCCGGGCCTTCCGCTAGATGACTTGAGAGCAGCGCGGCTCATGGTGTGTGGTGGCAAGTCGTGGCCGCGTATCGGGGCGTTGGGCAGTTGGAACGGACCCCTCTGGGAGAGATCTCCGATGTGTGGTCTTGACGCGTCTGCTCGACGCCAGGTTCGCTTTCCTGAGGAAGTAAGGAGTTCTGCAGACGACCGGTCCAGCGAGATCGGGTTGGGAGGTTGCAGGAGCAGTCGATGACGTGGCGCGGTTGGAACGGGCCGAGAGTGAGTAGAAGGAGCGGGTCAGCTACTTTGGTCAGATAGTGGACTACGCGTAGAGATCATGGAGCACACGGTATCGAGATCCGTAGTTGTAAGTTTCTTTGAGGGACGAGCTGAAAAGGACAACACTTCATTGGAGAGGAGCTCTCTGCGCTGGGCCGACGACTAATCAGAGGGAAAGTTCCATGGCCTGTCGGGCCGAGCCGCTTGCAGAGTCTAGAGCGCATTCTGAGGGCCGATGTGCTTTTCGCATAGGATGGTGCGTCGTCGTTCTGTGGTTGGTCGATGACAGAACCTGAGGGGAACGGATCTTGGACGTGTCGAGATGATCCAATCTCGTCAACTGTGATGAGCTATGGAGTGGCCTCGGTCGATTGGCCACGAAGAGGAGCTCTGGATGCAGTTGACTGAGCTCTGGTGACCTAGCTCTCACCCAAACAGCACTGAGCGCTGCAGACCCAGCTCTGTGGAGCACTACCGGAGATCCGCTTGGGTTCGCGACGATAGAGGTACTCTTCGACCAGATCGATGACCATCGGAGTGAACTGCGGTGCATTCGATACGGTTGGAGAGCGAAAGAAGCTCAAACCGAGTGATGAGGCAGTACTAGCCGCAAGAGTATCGAGATCGTACCGTACTTCTTGATGGTCTGAAATAAAGCCTATTGGAACGACGAGAACCTGTCGGACACCCCGCTGAGCTAGGTCCTTTAAGGTTTCAGATACGTCGGGCTCGAGCCATGGTTGGCTCGGGGCACCGCTCCGTGATTGATAGGCTTCGAGTACTTCGATCGGCCTGTCGTGTTGACTTGAGAGTCTAGATCCGAGCTCTCTCCGAACGGAGGCGAGCTGATCGACGTAGAGCGCTCGATTGGCCATCTCCATCGGTATCGAGTGGGCCGTAGCTATGACAGCAGCGTCTGGGCTCGTGATGGTAAATCCACCTTGGACCGTTTCTTCGATGCCCGAAAGCAGCCCTTCGATAAAGAGTGGATGATCGAAGTAGTGTCGAATCTTGACGATCTCAAGCTCGCTTGGTGCTTGTAGGAGATTGTTTGCCTGTTCGAGATCTTCGCGATATTGACGGCAGGCGGAGTAGGAGCCATAGGCGGAGGTCGTGAAGACGAGTACGGAGCGATGTCCATCGGTGGCGATCTGTGATAAGGCATCGCTGACGTAGGGATCCCAGTTGCGATTGCCGAAGTAGATCGGCAGATCAACGTTGATCTCTTCGAGTGCGGCCTTGACCGACGCAATGAGCCGCCGATTTTGCTCGTTGATCTGGGAGGTCCCTCCGAAGAGTTTGTACTGTTCGGCGACGAGGGCTAGACGTTCCTCAGGTATTGATCGACCACGCGTGACGTTACGCAAGAACGCCATGACGTCTTCAGGCTTTTCTGGGCCACCGAAGGAGAGCCAGAGAAGGCAATCGTAGGGTTGGCTCGGCTCCACAGGAGATCAGGAAGCCTTCGTGACCTTCCCGGCACGAATGCACGACGTGCAGACGTTGAGGCGCTTCGGAGTCGAGCCCACAAGTGCTCGAACCCGTTGAATGTTAGGGTTGAAGCGACGCTTATTGCGTCGATGTGAGTGGGAGAGGCTCATACCGAAGTACGGCTTCTTGCCACAGAGATCGCAGACTGCAGCCACGGGTGGGTCTCCTTGAAAGATCGATGTGAACATATCACATTAGCCGAGCAGCCGCCGTGTTCGGGTCGTTCCAGTCGACGATCTCCCTGGGCGGGAGGTTGCGACGAGGGCAGAGCGCTATTATGCGTCCAATGAGTTTGAGGCCAATTGAAATTCGGGACGCAGTTCTTCGGTCGTGTGAGCAGTACCGAGAGCGCCTTGAGCAGTACCGTCCATTGATCGATCGGCTCAACGTTTTCCCCGTACCAGACGGTGATACCGGTACGAATATGTGGCTCACCATGCAAAGTGTGACCGAGGCGACCCGTGGTATGGATCTTGACGTACAGCTGCTCCGGGAGGTATGTTCTGGGATCTCGATGGCGGCGCTCTTGGGGGCTCGGGGGAACTCGGGCGTGATACTTTCCCAGCTCTTATCGGGCTTTACTGCCGATCTCGTGCAAACGGTCGAGCTTGGCGATGAACAGATCTCCCTTCCGAGAGCGCTCTCTCAAGCCCTCTCGAAGGCGGCCGAGGTTGCCCAATCTGCGGTTCTGCGTCCGAAGGAGGGGACGATTCTCACTGTTGCTCGGCGGTCGGCTGAAGCTGCGGTTGACGCTAGTTCGACCTTTGAAGGTAATGCCCTCGAGCCTTTTTTTAGGGCGACGCTCAGGGCTGCACGTGCAGCCCTGGAACTGACGCCCCAACAGCTTGAGCAGCTTCGGCGCGCTGGGGTCGTTGATTCCGGAGGTGCCGGTTACGTTCACTTTCTTGAATCGCTCTGGATCGGATTCTGTGGTTCAAAGCTCGATGATGAGCTCTGTCTCTATCCATGGTACGAGGGAGTAGAACGCTTGAGCGGCCCGGTCGTGGAGACGAGCTGGGAAGCTGACGGTGGATCAGCAACAGAGGAGGAGCTGCGCTTTGAAGTCATGTTTCTCCTTCGCTCAGCATCTGAGGCAACGGTCGACGCTATGAAAGAGGTCTGGCTCGGGCTAGGTGACTCCATCGTTGTGGTTGGTCAAGAAGGTGTCTGGAACTGCCACGTTCATACGAACGCGATTGGAGCGGTGATAGAGGCGGGTATCGCCGCGGGGGAGCTTCGCAACATCTCGGTCACCGACCTTCGTGAGCAGGTTGAAGAGGAACGCTGGGTCCGAAGCGCAGAGGGCACCGAAGTGGTCGAACCGCCACATCTGCAAGCGGTGACAGAGGTAGTCACGGTCTCGAACGGTGACGGCATAGCGCGCATCTTCTACTCTCTCGGGGTTCGTCACAATGTTGCGGGTGGTCCGTCGATGAATCCATCGACCTCTGATCTCTTGGAGATGATCGAGAAGTGTGATGCGCCGAACGTGATTGTCCTACCAAATAACTCGAACGTAGTTGCTGCTGCAAACGCTGCGACACAGCTCACTACTCGAACGGTCTCGATCCTCCCGACCTCCTCCGTGATTGAGGGATTTAGTGCATTGATGGTCTACGATCCTGGCTCCTCACTCGCAGATAACCTCGACAACATGTCGAAGGCGGTATCGAAGGTGAGTATTGGCGAAGTTACCGTCGCAGTTCGATCAGGCGAGGGCACGAGAGGCTCCTTTGCATCCGGGGAGTTTATCGGTCTCTCTTCGAGCGGTGTCGAGGTATCCGGTAGTGACCTTGCGACCGTGACCAAGCAGCTCATAGAGATCATGATGAGTGATGCAACAGAGATCGTGACCATCGTCGAGGGAGAGGGCGCATCGCCAGCAAACTCTCGCAGTATTGTGACGGCGCTCGAAGCCGATCACCCTCATCTGGTAGTAGATATCCACCATGGAGGGCAGGCCCTCTACCCCTATCTGATCGGCGTGGAGTAGGCCCCCGTTTCAGTGTTCGAGAAGCTCTTAGGCTCGCCCAGACACTGTGGCAGACCGTGATGTGGCCTGCTAGGGTGCAAGGTATTCGTACAGACGTTCGTGTGTTTCAGAGGGGGATACGTGCCTCGCTCCCTAGTCTCGCTGAGTCGGTTGGGTGTACAAGAGCTTCGTGGAGTAGGGGAGAAGCGGACTGCAGCACTTGAGGCCGTCGGGATCTCGACGATCTACGACCTGGTGTCGTACTACCCTCGTCGGCATATCGATCGAACCAAGGAGGCGACGCTTGCAGACGCCCCTCTCGGGGTTCCGGTCTTGCTCATCGGTCAAGTTCGAGACGTACGCGTTCGTCGGCTAGCTCAGCGACGGCTCATCATTGAGGCGACCTTTTTCGATGGTGCTGGCTCTCTACTTATGACGTTTTTCAATCAAGCGTGGAGAGAACGTCAGCTCACTGGAGTAGCCGAGATCGCGGTATTTGGGAAGATCGAGCACTTCCGAGGTCGGCCTCAAATGACGAATCCTTCCGTCGATATTTTGGGGGATCGATCTCTGAGAGTCGTACCGGTATATCCCCAGAGCGAGAAGGTCGGTCTGACGACTTCGGAGATTGCACGCTTTGTGCGCGAAGCGATCGACCGGACCGGGGAGCTCATCGATCCGTTGACCAATGGCGATCGGCAAGAGCTTGGTCTCATCGACCGGACGAGCGCTTTTCGGCAGATTCACTTCCCATCCTCGATGGACGAGGTGGAGCGGGCTCGCCAGCGCCTTGCATTCGACGAACTCTTGCGCTTACAGACCGTCCTGGTGGGAAGA
>JAJYZP010000081.1 GCA_021799875.1 Actinomycetes bacterium
CTCTGTCGTTTCCGGCACGATCTGAGGAATCCATACTACTACGATAACAACAGTACCAATTTTGATAGTACTTTACCAACAAAACTCCCGATTCCACATGTGATAGCGTACATCTAGGCAAGACAGAGCTGGAATAGACAGTGCGTCCATACACCAAGGAGAGTGCATGAAGGTCTTAGTCATCGGTGCAGGAGGAGTAGGCGGTGCCTTTACCGATCTCGCAGCACGCTCCGAAGCAATAGAGTCCGTCGTCGTGGCTGATATCGATCAACAACGCGCCAAGCGAGCCGTAGACCGGGTGCAGAGATCGAACTTCATTGCCATTGAGCTCGATGCAAGTTCAACACCTCACATCGCAGAGGCCGCTCGTTACCATGAGGTCGACTACATCCTCAATGCCTGCGACCCTAGATTCGTCATGCCGATCTTCAGGGCAGCCTTAGAGGCGAACGTCAACTACGTCGACATGGCCATGTCGCTCTCGCATCCTCACCCGAATCAGCCTTACAGCAAAACGGGCGTACTGCTCGGTGACGAGCAGTTTGCGCTTGCGAGCGAGTTTGAAGAGCGAGGTCTTGTAGCTCTCGTCGGCATGGGCGTAGAACCAGGGCTCTCCGATGTCTTTGCGCGCTATGCAGCAGACGAGCTCTTCTCTCACGTCGATAGCTTCGATGTTCGTGATGGCGCAAACCTTCAGGTGGAGGGATTCGAGTTCGCTCCAACATTTTCGATCTGGACCACGATCGAAGAGTGCTTAAATCCACCCCTTCTCTACGAACACGACCGGGGCCACTTCACAACCGCTCCATTTTCGGAGCCAGAGACATTCTGCTTCCCCGAGGGCATCGGTAACGTAGAGTGTGTCAACGTCGAACACGAAGAGGTCGTACTCATACCTCGTTATCTCGACGCAGGGCGCGTCACCTTCAAGTACGGCCTTGGCGATGAGTTCATCTCGGTGCTCAAAAGTATTCACAAACTCGGACTCGATCGGATAGAACCGGTACAGTTCCGAGGTCATGCAGTTTCTCCGCGAGACTTCTTGGCGAGTCTACTACCGGATCCAACGACCCTTGGGGACAAAATGACTGGGAAGACCTGCGCCGGCACGTGGGTCCGGGGTCTCGATAAGGCCGGCAAGCAGCGCTCCACCTACCTCTATCACGTTGTGGACAATGAAGAGACGATGCGCAGATGGGGAGCCCAAGCCGTGGTCTGGCAGACCGCCATTAACCCGCTCATTGCCCTTGAGCTTCTTGAAAGTGGAACTTGGAGCGGAAGTGGGGTGCACGGCCCTGAGTACTTCCCCGCTCAAGGATTTCTCGAGGGTCTCGTGCGACACAACTCGCCCTGGGGTATGGTCGAATTGAAGCCTTGATCCGATTGCGCTCTGTTGACCCCAACCAGCCAACATGAACATTCGAGGAGGCCACAGGCAGGGCGAGACCGAAGGAGGTCAAAGGTTTGAGAGAACGCTGCGCACAAGAGGAGCGAGACGGTAACGGCAACACCGCTATCAGCGAACGTTGCGCCGTTAGTCTAAGGTTCTCCTATCGAGGCGTTTCTCGTAGTCACGAAGTTCACTGCTCTCTACGAGGAAACAAACCGAGTCGAGAGTCCTGTCTATGAGTGAGAGGGAACCTCGAACGAAAGATTGTCGGAACGAACAGCAAAGGAAGACCGGATATGTCAACGAAGAGAACTATCACGAACTTCATCAACGGTGAGCCTTCAACGGCACCGTCAGATGATCTCCTTGACATCGTGAATCCAGCCTCTGGAGAGGTGTACGCCACGTCACCGAACTCCACGCAGGCCGAGATCGATCGAGCCTTCGCTGCGGCGGAGCGAGCCTTCGAGATTTGGGGAGACGCAACGCCAAGCCAGCGAAGCCTTGCGCTCTTTCGAATCGCCGACGATCTCGAAGCGCATAAAGACGAGCTGATCGCTCTCGAAGTCGAGAACACCGGGAAACCGATCGCTCTAACGTTATCGGAGGAGATACCTCCGATGATCGACCAGATACGGTTCTTTGCGTCCGCTGCCCGCCAACTCGAAGGTCGTAGCGCGGCCGAGTACCTCCAGGGGCACACCTCAATGATTCGGCGAGAACCGATCGGCGTCTGTGCAGCAGTTACACCGTGGAACTACCCCATGATGATGGCCACGTGGAAGTGGGCACCGGCTCTCGCTGCAGGTAACACCGTCGTCTTAAAGCCATCGGATACAACACCTGCCTCAACGGTTCGCATGGCCGAGATCATGTCCGCTCACCTGCCAGCCGGCGCATTTAACGTTGTTTGTGGGGATCGCGACACCGGGCGTCTCTTGGTCCAACACCCAACTCCCCAGATGGTCTCAATCACCGGCTCGGTTCGGGCCGGAATCGAGGTCGCTCTCTCAGCGGCTCGAGATCTCAAGCGGGTCCATCTCGAACTCGGCGGAAACGCCCCTGTCATCGTCTTCAACGACGCTGACATCGACAAAGCGGTCGAAGGTATTGCCGTCGCAGGATACTTCAACGCAGGACAGGACTGCACCGCTGCATCACGCGCAATCGTCCAGCGGGACATCTACGACTCTTTCGTTGAAGCACTCGGCGACTACGCTCGACAGACCGTCACAGGGCCACCATCGAACGAGAATGCTCTCTTCGGCCCACTCAACAATCCCAATCAGCTTGATAGAGTCAGCGGGCTCGTCGAGGGAGCTGCGAACCGTGGTCGCATCGTCGCAGGCGGCCATCGCCACGATGGAGCGGGCTACTTCTTTGAACCGACCGTCATCGCTGATCTCACACAGAACGACGAGATCATCCAAAATGAGATCTTCGGACCGGTCATCACGATCCAGCGTTTTGACGACGAGGCGCAAGCGATCGCCTGGGCCAACGGAGTCGAACACGGCCTCGCATCTTCGGTCTGGACGAAGGATCATGGAACCGCCATGCGTATGGCCAAGAAGCTGAGCTTCGGAGCCGTGTGGATCAATACCCACATACCGCTCGTCGCCGAGATGCCTCACGGAGGATTCCGTCACTCCGGTTACGGCAAAGACCTTTCACTCTACGGATTTGAGGACTACACCCGCATTAAGCACGTCATGTCGAACATCGAGGCTTAATCAAGATACCGACCAAAGGTCCAGCCCGATATCGGGCTGGACCTTTCAAGGGCGCACTAACGTGCCGTCGCCTTGAGAGCCGCTTCGAAGGCGGCCAGACCCTGTCCAATCTGCGCCTCGCTGACCACCAACGGTGGCATCCACCGAAGTACGTTTCCCCATGTGCCACAGTTCATGAAGATGACCTTCGAATCCTCCAACGCATGGCTCAACATCGCAGAGACACGAGCACCATCGGGACGTCCGGTCTCCGGCTCAACGATCGCCGAGCCGACCATCAGTCCAAGCCCGCGCACATCTCCAAGAGAGCGATCGTGTCGAGCTATCTCCCTCAAACCCTCCATGAGTTGAGCCCCTCGCGCCGAGACCTCTGCAAGAAATCCATCGGCCGAGATAACTTCGATAGTCGCCAGTGCGGCAGCACAGCCCATGGGGTTCCCTCCATAGGTTCCGCCATGACTACCCACCGGCCAGAGCGACATCAGGTCATAGCTTGACGCGAGACCCGAGATTGGAAAACCCGAACCAAGACCCTTCGCCATAATCATGATGTCAGGCACGATGCCATAGTGTTCAACGGCGAAGAAGGCTCCAGTACGGCCAAAACCGCACTGGACTTCGTCCGCGATAAGTAGGATTCCGAGCTCCTTGCACCGCTCTGCAACCCCACGCAGGAAGGCCGGGGGCATCGGATAGTAACCGCCTTCGCCCTGAACAGGTTCGATCACCATCGCTGCTGTCTCAGACGGAGCGGTCTGGGCACTCAAGAGATAGTCCAGGTGGTGCAGGGCCGCCTCGACCGCATCATCGACCGTTCCTCCCTCAGAGAACTGTGGGGACTGGGCAACGAAAATACCCGATGGCAGAGGTGCGTGACCCGCTCGGTACGAGGTCTTCGAGGTCGTCATCGCCATCGTCTGGGCGGTCCGACCGTGAAAACTTCCCTGGAAAACGATGATGTTTGGCTTCTTTGTTGCTTGACGCGCAAGCTTCACGGCCCCCTCGGTCGCTTCCGCTCCCGAATTAGAGAAGAAGAAGGTGTCGAGGCCATCAGGTGTCAACTCGGCCAGCTTATCGGCGAGTGGTTGGAGAAGATCGTGAGTGTACACATTGACCTGAGCATGAAGAAATCGACCGGCCTGCTCTCGAATCGCTTCCACCACTTTGGGGTGGCAGTGACCGGTCGATGTGACCGCAATCCCGGAAGTAAGATCCAGATACTCCGCACCGTCTGCCGTGCGCACCGTCGCACCGAAACCTGACACCACCTCTAGGTCGGTCAACTTCGACCACACCGGTGCTAGCCGTCCACCCTTGTTCATGAGATCCTCCAATCCCCCGCTACCGTGTTCACGACTACCCTCGTAACCACAGGACCTACCAATGTCTCCAAGCGCATCTCAAACGTACTGCCCACGCAACAGCCACCTCTGAGAGTCACTACTCCCTCTAGAACTGACTCCCAAGCGCCTGTGCAACCGCGTCGTAGACAATCTTTCCACCTGAAACATTGAGAGCACCCCTCAACCGTTCGGAAGATCGATCCCGAGCGAGATCCAGCAGCCTTGGAGCGACTGCAGCAGAGAGCGCTCTCGAAGAGGTCCTCGGATACTGTCCTGGGATATTGGTGACACAGTAGTGAATAACCCCCAGCTCTTCATAGATCGGATCCGAGTGCGATGTAGGACGAGCGGTTTCAATACATCCACCTTGGTCGATTGCGATATCAACGACGACCGAACCCGGTCGCATCGATGCAATATGCTCCTTGGTCACGAGCTTTGGGGCCTTGGCACCTGGCACGAGGGCTGCACCGATGAGGAGATCTGCACTCCGCACCGCCTCGCCAATGGCGTTCTCGGACGATGCGAGCGTCGCAGTAACGATACCTTCTTGATGGGCCTGATAGAGTCGATGAAGGTTAACGTCCACCCCGACCACCTCAGCATCCATACCCCGAGCGCCTCGAGCCGCCATTGTACCCGCCACCCCAAGTCCGACAACAACCACACGAGCGGGCAGAACTCCAGCTGCACCACCGAGCAAGGTTCCCGAACCCGCAGCGAGATAGTGTGCCCCAACGATTGCAGCGGTTCTCCCAGCAACCTCGCTCATCGGAGCAAGCAGGGGCAGCCCCTCAGGATACGAGAGCGTCTCAAAAGCGTACGCCTCGACCCCTGCATCAACCAGGGCACGAGTCAGTTTCGGTTCTGCCGCAAGGTGGAGGTAACAGAACAGTACGAGTCCTTTGCGAAAAAATCCCCACTCCGAAGGTTGCGGCTCTTTGACTTTGACAACTAAATCTGCAGACCAAGCGTCACTCGCGTCGGGAACAATCTTGGCACCAACGAGCTGGTAATCTTCGTCGTTGAACCCAGCTCTTACGCCTGCGCCGCGCTGTACCCACACCTCATAACCTTGACCGACGGCGCTCGCCACAGCGCTTGGGTCGAGCGCGACCCTTCGCTCTCCATCCTTCGACTCGGCAGGTAGGCCAATCGAATGCACCATCTCTAACTCCTTTTCGCGGCTCAACGCGTCATTGCGTTGCAATACCTACTGCTAATGATACGCCTGAAATCAACAGAGGTGAAAACGAAATTCCACATTCTTCATCCTCCATCGGCCGGCGCGTGGCTCTCACTACCCGGATCCGGGACCTCTCCTACAGAAGGCTCGACGCAGAGCTTGACCACCAATGCAAGCAGCAAGAAGACTCAGGCAGGATTGAGGAGCCCATGTGCCGCATCGATGACCGCTTCCGCAGTCATGCCAACCGCTCGAAGTACATCAGGTCCTTTGCCCGAGTGTCCAAACGTCGAAATCCCAAGACAGACGCCCTTCTGGCCGACGACCTCACGCCAGCCAAGCGGCACGCCTGCCTCAATCGATACCACTGGAATACCAGCCGGAATCAACTCCTGTCTCTCCTCGCCATCGAGCGCCAAGAAGCGCTCCCGACACGGCATGGAGATTGCACGAACTCCATACCCCTCGCTTTCAAGAGAGGCCTTCGCCTCGAGGGTCAGAGCGACCTCCGAGCCACTGGCCACCAGCACAACGTCAAGACGATCTTGCTCACGACCGACCACTCTTGCCCCATAGCGAGCTATCTCGTCGAGGTTCTCTGGTCCAAGGTCGACGAGACCCTGACGGGTCAGGATCAGAGCGGTTGGGTGGTCGGTAGCAGAGAGCGCCTCCTTCCACGCCGCGACGGTCTCGCGAGCATCTGCGGGCCGAAGTACCGTTAAGTTTGGAATGATACGGAGCGCAGTCACCTGCTCTACCGGCTCGTGCGTTGGTCCGTCCTCTCCAACCGCCACAGAGTCATGGGTAAAGACGTAGGTCACCGGTAGCCCCATCAGCGCAGCAAGGCGAATAGAACCACGCATGTAGTCAGAGAAGACCAAAAAGGTCGAGCCAGCAACTTTAAATCCACCGAAGAGAGCGAGTCCATTCATCACAGCACCCATACCGTGCTCGCGAACGCCATAGTGGATAAAGTCTCCGCAAACGTTCTCGGCAGTCAGCGGCTCTCTCTCTAGATCGAGTCCGGTTGATTCGGCAAGATCTGCAGTTCCAACGAGAAGGTTCGGAAGTTTTTCGAGCGCTTCAGCAAGGAATCTCTTGGAGGCCACACGCGTCGCAACGGTCTCTCCATCTTGGACGCCACCCGATACGGATGAAATTATCGGCCCGAGGTCACGCTGTCGGTCAAGCTTGGCGCGCTCCAGCGATGCTGCGTTACGCTCCACGGCCTCAGCGAGTTGGACTCGCTTGGCTGCGAGAATCTCTTGACAGTACGACCGCACCTCCTCAGGAATGTAAAAAGTCTCGTCAGGCCAGCCAAATCGAGAGCGTAGCTTCGCCATCTCCTGAGCCCCCAGCGGTGAACCGTGGACCTTCGAGGTACCCTCCTTATCAGGAGCACCAAAGCCAATCGTCGACTTGATCGAGATAAACGTCGGTCGATGGTCGACGTGGCGTACTGCCTCGTGAAGCACACTCTCTAACTCGTCGAGATCGTTGCCATCAGAAACGGTCAGCGTCCTCCAACCAAGCGCCGAGTACCGCTCGCTCACATGTTCGGTGAAAGCGAGCGCCGTAGAGCCATCGATGGAGATCGAATTATTGTCGTAGAGCACGACAAGATTTGACAGGCCGAGATGACCGGCTAACGACGACGCTTCATTTGAAATACCCTCCATCAGATCACCATCGGAACAGAGCGCAAACACTCTTGGTAGATCATCTCGCGTAATCCCGTACTTCTCAGCAAAGATACGCGCACCGATGGCGAACCCAACTGCATTTCCAATTCCCTGGCCCAAAGGACCGGTAGACGTCTCTACACCGCTCGTCATACCGTGCTCGGGATGACCTGGAGTACGCGAGCCAAGTTGGCGAAACGAGCGAAGATCATCCAGCGTTAGATCAAACCCAAACAGATGAAGAAGTGAGTAGAGCAACATGGAACCATGTCCGGCCGACAGTACAAAACGATCTCGAAGCATTGAGTCCGTAGCGGACGGATCAAATCTCAGTATCTTGCTCCACAGAGTCCACGCAGCGGGCGCCATACCGAGAGGTAGTCCTGGATGGCCAGAGTTAGCCTTCTCGACGCCATCCACCGCCAACATACGCAGGGCAGTCACCGCAACCGCATCGCGATCGTTCGGGTCCGGCGCTAAGTCAAGAGGTTTCCACTCCATGAGGCACTTCCAATCTCGGTGCTCCCAAGCACCGCATCTCGCTACACGGTACCCAAACTACCGTTCCCCTAAGCCGAAACAATCTTGCCGCTCCGAACTCAGCTCAAAGCGTCACCGCTAGAGAACTACTCAGCGTTGCAGCCGTCAACCTACAGAGAGCATGTTGACTCCTCTCTCCTTGCAGCTCAGCACGCCGCAAAAGACAAGACCTCCTTCTCCTCGGCGGGATGAGACCCAAGAGACCGGACAACTGAGTCAAATCCCGATCGAGGTAGAACCGGGGATGCAAACTTTCCTGACGGACCTCGTCCACAGAAGCGTTCGCACTCAGTTGCGACCTTATGGCTTATCCCTGAGCTCCTCAGTACCTCGAGGTGATCTGAAGTGGAACCGCATTGGAGCTCTCTGCACCAACGTGGACCACGACTAAGAGGATGCCAACTCCTACCTTGGGGGTGATGACATCT